>JBIOVV010000096.1:0-19907 GCA_044867925.1 Solirubrobacterales bacterium
AGGGCATGTATCCCTTCTTAGGGGGTAGCTTTTCCCCTTTCTGAAGCGCCAAAAAGCCGTCCTCTGACGGCGCTACGTTCCCCGGCCTGAAATGACAAAGCGGCCGGGGCACCGCTGACACGGCCCCCGGCCCGGCAACCGGGAGGTAAGTCCCAGATGCATCCTGATCGTACGCCGTGGCCAGAGCGCGGCACTTCCCAGTCCACGGCGGATGAAGACACCCAGGCTCAACAGGCCGTCATGGCCTTCGTCCTAGACCAGCACCCGGCGACCCTGACGATCTGCGAGATCGCCCGAGAGATGAGCAGCGGCGAAGGCGATGAGGTAGAGCGGGCGATCCGCGATCTCGTCGGCGCTGGCCTCCTGCGCTGCGATGGAGCCTCTGTGCTGCCGACGCGGGCCGCTCTGCACCTCGACCGGCTCGATTGCCGATGAGCGTCGCCAGGCAGTTCGGAGCCAACCTCGCTCGCCTCCGCAAGCGGGCGGATCAATCGCAGGAGGAGACCGCCGTGCGCGCCTCGGTGCATCGCACGGAGATCAGCAACCTAGAGCGAGGCTTGAGGCTGGCACGCGTGGATACGGTCGTGAAGCTCGCCGCTGCGCTCGAAGTCGATCCAGGAGATTTCTTCGAGGGCATCGTTTGGGAACCGGGAGACGTGCGCTACGGCCGGTTTCTGCCTATCGCGCCGGACGGAAAAAGTCCTGCAATTGAGGACTAGCGATGGCAGTTTGGCTGCAACCAGCGATCAAATTTGACTCGCAGCTCTAAACTATTGATGCAGCGAAACCCCACGACGACGGAATCGCATTGCTCCAACGAGCTGCGAAGACAAAGAGGTAAATGGGCAAGGATCGGATTGATCCACGGAAGAAGTCTTTGCCAGAGACTTCGCCGGACAACCCGAATATTGGAGCAGTAGCCGTTGAGATCGACGGCCAAAGCGTCGTTCTCACAGAGGCCCAGCATTGGGTTGAGGATGGCGAACATGTCATTGTCAGCGTTGAGTTTCAGGTCTCGTCTTCCGGCGCGACTTTCCTCGAAGCATTCGAGCAAGTCATCGACAATCTTTTCGAGGAGGCTCGGTCTCTCAACGCTCGAATTCGAGACAATGAAGCTGCCCCCAATGAACTTGATGAAGGACTACGCCTCGCGGAACGATTCACGAAAATTGCAGAGCTTGAGGAATGCAGGCTTCGTGAGTTGGAGGCAGCACGGCTTGCCGGACGACGCCGGCGACTCAATCGGGGCAATCGTTGGGTAAGCCCACGCAGCGTCCGGCGGACTTCCGGGACGCCCTCAGTCGCCTGACCGGAGACGAGGGCGAGCGTGGGCGGCACATCGTTCGCTATCGCATCGCCGTCGTCACGGCTGACGGGAAAGACTACGGCCTGCGGTTCTCAGCAGGCAATAACGCGAAGACGCCAAAGAGCGACATCACTCGCTTGAAGCGGAAGCTATGCCTCCGAGATAGCGATGTAAAAGTCGAGACGGTCTTGGAAGATTGGGGACCAAAAGAGCTGAAGGCTTACGTCAAGAAGCACCTTACCGAAGCCCAGCTTGAGCTATACCGCGGGGGGTGACGAACCTCCTCACCAAGCCGGACCGGAGCTAGCGCGCTCGATCAAGCACAAGGCCACCACTTCCCTTTCGAGTTTGAAGAAGACGCGCAGACTCGGCATCCGGGCTGCGGAGTTAGTCACGTAGACCCGATAGCCGACGAAGGGACGTGACCTTTCCTCGGCGCGACGAGCAAGTAGCCATTCGAGGTGGTCAACGAATTCGGCGCGTACTTCAGCATCCGGGATGGCCTGCACCAAGGATGCTTCAAAATCATCTTCCCAACGGATATCGAGCATCCGTGGGGCGTCGGCGCTCCTAGGGGGGTCCGAGGCGGTTTGTTTCATAGGTCCTCGCTTTAGCGATGTGCTGCGCTGGGTAGGCGCAGGCGTGAGCGGACAGAGACAGAGACATGAGGCGACACAGTCAAACGCACGCGTCAGATGGAACCGAACGCAGAACAGGCCCCCCAATCCCCATTGGAGGGCCTGCCGGACAGCGAGCTACAGATGTCTCTCTCTGATGGACCTTCGGGAACCGCAGGCGGCATTTAAGAGATCACCGTGGACGGAACAGGGCCTAAATCGGCGTTTTGTCTGCGGAAGCCGGGTTGATGATTTGGCTACGATCATCTAAGGGCCAGAAGGAAAAGGCTCTAGTTGCAGGGAATTTGCGAGGAGCCCATGAATAGAAGCCCGAAGCACGGAAATTTGATCCTTTATATGGCCGAACGTTCGGCGGACGACGCGAACTTTGATCGAGACAAGCTGGCGCTTCTCCTCTTCTTCTGCGATTTCGCTGCCCACGCCGAGCTTGGAGAATCAATCACTGGCGCCCACTATCGCAAGCAGCCGCAAGGCCCTGTTTCTGACGAGTGGCTTGACGCAGAGCAGGAGCCGCACATCAGCGGCCAAAACGCGGACCTCTCGTTGCTATCGGCCGATCAGAAGAACCTCGTTGACGGCGTCCTCGAAAGACACCGCCAGGACGATGCGACGAGTCTCGGCGTCCTCGCTAAAGCTTTCCCCGGCTACGAAGCAGCTTTCGATGGTGAGGAGATCCCGTACCACACCGTCCTCATCCCCCGAGAAGGCCCGACACAGGCTGACGTTGACCGGGGCCTTGAACTGATTCAGCACGGCGTCCTAACCTGAATCGATGCCTCCCAACCAAGGCAAACGCAAGAATAAAACGCCTACCGGCCTCGAGATTCCCGCTCGGAAGCGCGGTGCCGTGCTTTCCGATTTCGAGAAGGTCGCTGGCCCGCTGCGGGGCCACAACCGGGACCAGAAACCCAAGGCTTAGGCCGGGTCTCAGGTCCGCTTCAGAGGGCCGCTCGCGTGGCAAGTTGCAGGAACATCGACCACTCGTCGTCGCGGCGGTTGTAGCGCCAAGTGAACTCGTTGAGGTAGCCCTGTAGCCACTTGCGCGAGACCGCGTGGTAGGTGCCGGCCACCCCTCGCTTGAAGTTGCCGAAGAACCCCTCCACGGTGTTGGTATGCACTTCCCCTTCGACGTAGATCTTCTCGGCGTGGCGGATGCGCCGATGCTCGGCGTAATGGTCGCCCAGCTTGCGATAGCCAGCCCACTCGTCGGTGTAGACGATCGACTCCGGCAAGACGTGCTGGTGCACGATTGAGCGGACCGGCCGATGCTCGCGGTTCTCGGCCAGCGTGGCCTTGACCCTGCCCTTGCGCTCGACCATCGCCACAACGGTGGTCTTGTTGTCCTTCGCCCACTGAACGCCTTCCTGGCGAGTCATGCGGCCCAAGCTGGCGCGTGGCCTGCCACCGAAGGCGGTCTCGTCTACCTCGACCTCTCCCGACAGCGGCTCATCGTCCTGCTCATCCATCAACTGGTTGCGGATTTTGTTCAGCATCCGCCAGGCCGTCTTATACGTGACGCCGATCTCGCGCTCCAACTGCTTTGCGCTGATGCCGCACCGGGTCTGAGAGACCAGGAACATCGCGTAGAACCAGAGTTGAAGCGAGGTCGAAGACTTATGAAAAATCGTCCCCGCGGTCGGGTGCAGGTGGTAGCCGCAGTAATCGCAATCCCAAGCGGGTCGGCCGCTCACGCGATGGAATGGCCGGTCTAGTTCGCATTTGGGGCAGAAGGCTCGCTTGCCCTCTTCGTCAACGGCGTGGCGGGTCCGCCAGAGCCACCGCAAGCATGCCTCGTCGTCTGGGAACTCGCGCATGAACTCCATCAAGGAGTAGCGCGAATCTGAGGACTTGGCGCGAACCGGATTTGCTCGATTGACAGGAGGCACGTTGGCTATTCAAGCAAAATCCTTACCCCCTGTCAAGGGATACTTGCCCTAATTAGTCACCTATAGTTCGCGCATGGACGCGGTTTTCAAGGCGCTTGCCGACCCCACCCGGCGCAGCTTGCTCGACCAGCTGTTCGAGCGGGACGGGCAGACCTTGGGCGAGCTCGAGCGGCGCCTGCCGATGACGCGCTTCGGCGTGATGAAGCACCTTGGCGTGCTCGAGCAGGCGGGCCTGATCAAGACCCGCAAGCGCGGTCGCGAGAAGCTGCACTTCCTCAACCCCGTCCCGATCCGGCTCGTCCACGACCGCTGGGTGAGCAAGTACGCCGCGCCCTGGGCAGCCGCCCTGAGCGGGCTCAAGCACGAACTGGAGGAGAAGACGATGGAGAAGGTTTTCGAGATCTACATCAAGACCACCCCCGAGCGGCTCTGGGAGGCGATCACCGATCCCGAGCTGCGGGCGAAGTACAGCTTCGGCGTCGGGGTCGAGTCGGACTGGTCGCCGGGCTCGAGCTACGAGGCGACGCACGCTCAGGCCGGCATCGCGATCAGCGAGGGCGAGAACCTCGAGGTCGAGCCGCCGCGCCGGCTGGTGCAGAGCTTCACCGCGCTTTGGAGCGAGGACGTCAAGAGCGAAGGCACCTCCCGGGTCACCTGGGAGATCGAGCCGGTCGGCGACTCCTGCCAGCTGACCGTCACCCACGACCAGCTCCCCGAGGGCGCCAACTCCGAACTGTACGGCGGCTGGCCGATGATCCTCTCCGGCCTGAAGACGCTGCTGGAGACGGGTGAGGAGCTGACGACGCCGGGCTCGCTGCGCTACTCGGGGGAGGGCAGCGAGGCCTGGTCGGCCTAGCAGCGGGAGCTCAGACGGCGCCGAGATCGACCATGCTGCGGCCGGTCTCGGCGATCGTCTGCTCGACCGACCGGGGTGACCAGCCGAGCACCGTCCTCGCCTTCTCGCTGGAGTAGGTCAGCTTCTTGCCGAGCTGGTTGGTGATCGAGCGGATGCCGGGATCGAACAGCGCCATCGCGCGGACGAGCAGGTCGGGGACGCTGCGAGTCGGCACCTTGGCGGCGTCCTCTCCCAGCTCGCGGCGCAGCACGGCGGCGACTTCGGCCATCCAGAGGAACTGGGCGACGGCGATGAAGCGCTCGCCGCCCGCCTCGGGCGCGAGCATCGCCTTGACGTGCAGGTCGGCGACGTCGCGGGCGTCGACGAAGCTGAAGCCGACCTTCGGCGTGCCCGGGATCCCCTTCAGCAGCCGTTCGATCGCCTCCAGCGAGTAGGAGCCGTCGCGGCTCAGCAGCGGCCCGAGGATCGCCCCGGGGTTGACGGTGGCGAGTCGCTCGGGTTCGCCCGCCTCGCGAGCCAGATCCCAGGCCGCCCGCTCGGCGATCGTCTTCGAGCGCACGTAGGGGGAGAGGCCGGGGAAGTCGAGGTCGGTCCAGTTCTGCTCTTTGAGCGGGCCGGGCGACTTGGCGCCGCCGGCGATCGCGGCGACCGAGGAGGTGACGACGGTGCGCTTGACGCCCGCGCCGAGGGCGGCGCGCAGCACCCGCAGCGTCCCTTCCCGGGCCGGCACGATCAGCTCGTCGGGGTCCTTGGGCTGCACCGGCGGGAAGGGCGAGGCGACGTGGAGGACGTAGTCGCAGCCCCCGACCGCCGTCCGCCAGCCGTCGTCCTCGTTGAGGTCGGCGGCGAGGACCGAGAGCTTCTCGCCCGGCTGCCCGGCAGCGGAGACCGCCGCGCGAACCTCGTCCTCACGGCCGAGGTCACGCACCGTGGTGCGGACCTCATAGCCGCGCTGGAGCAGCTCGACCAGGCACCAGCCGCCGAGGAACCCGGAGCCGCCGGTTACGAGGACCGTCTCAGCCATCCGTCTCGCTCATCGGACCTGACTCTACCCAGGGCCCACATGCCTCAGCTCTTCTTCTTGCGCCGTTCGAGCACTTCGCCGAAGGCCTTCTCGATCTCGGCGGTGAGGGTGAGGCGAAAGGTCGCGTTGAGCGCCTCGGATGCGAGCGGCCGCAACTGCTCGACCGCCTCGGTCATCTCGGGCCAGCGCTCGTCCGGCCTGCCTTCCTCGTCGAACGGCTTCCAGAGCTCCTCGACGAAGAGCTTGACGAAGGCCCGTGCCGAGGACTGCGAGTTGCGGGTCAGCTTCTCGATCGCGGCGAGCGCCGCGGGGAGGGGGATGCCGCGCCCCAGCACGTCTTCGGCGGCGCGCAGCAGCGCCGGGCTGGGCGCTTCGAAGCGTTCTTCGCCGAGCGGGATCAGCAGCCCCAGCTTCAGCGCCTTGGCCAGCAGCTTGTCGTCCTCGGTGTGGAAGCGCTCGGTCAGCTCCTCGCGGCTCAGCACCTCGGGCGCCTCGCTCTCGAAGGGCGCGGTGATCGCCTGGCGCAGGCCGACGAAGCGGTCGGCGTCGACGCCGTGCTCGCCGATCAGCCGCTCGATCGCGCTCAGCTTGAAGCCCTCCGCCTGCATCTCTTGGATCAGCCGCAGGCGGGCGACGTGGTCGGGGCCGTAGTAGCCGATCCGCGCCCGCACCTCGGGGTGGGGGAGCAGCCCGCGCGATTGGTGGTTGCGGATGTTGCGGACCGACATACCGGTCTCGTAAGCGAGCTGCTCGATCGTCAGCTCTGCCTGCTCGGAGTCGGTGACCGGCTTCACATTGCGTGCCATCGAGCTAATGCTACCTTGCTTTTGTAACCTCGTTTGAGGTAACGGTTTACAGGTAACCAAGAACTTGCCGTCTATCGAGAGGCAGCCATGACTTCGATCTTCGCGACACCCGCGCTTGCAGCGGCGCCCCCCGCCGGGGGAGCGACTCTGGGCCAGGTGGCAATCGCTTCCGCGGCGGCGATGCTGCTCACCGCGGCCCTCCTCTACATCGGCTTCGGCTATCGCGCCGGCCGCGTCGACTGGCTGCGGCGCCTCGGCGCTGAGGTCGAACGCCGCAGCGGCTACCCGGCCTGGGTCGGCATCCCGGTCGGGATCGCGACCAGCTCGCTGCTGATCGCGCTCTTCGGCATGTACTGGGACATCTCCCTGCACATCGACGTCGGCCGCGACCCCGGCCCACTGGCCAATCCCGCCCACTACTTCATCCTCGGCGGCCTCTTCGGCATCTTCGCCGCGGGCTTCTTCGCCATGGTCCTGCCCGAGGGCAAACCGAGCGAGACGGCCGTCCGGCTCGGGCCCGACTGGTATGCGCCGCTCGGTGGCGTGCTGATCTGCGCCTGCGGCGCCGTCTCGCTGGTCGGCTTCCCGCTCGATGACGTCTGGCACCGCCTCTTCGGCCAGGACGTGACGCTCTGGGGCCCCACCCACCTGATGCTGATCGGCGGCGCGGCGATGACCCTGATCGGGATCGGCGTGCTCACGGTCGAGGGAATGCGGGCGCGCGAGCAGCGCGGCCAGGTCACCGAGCAGCGGCGCACCGTGCTGGCCCGCGCGGTCGCCTCGACCGGCGGCCTGCTCCTCGGCCTCTCCACCTTCCAGGCCGAGTTCGACTTCGGCGTGCCCCAGTTCAACTTCCTCTTCGAGCCGATGATGGTGATGCTGGCGGCGGGCGTCGGCCTGGTGGCTGCCCGCCTTTACGCCGGCCGCGGTGCAGCGCTGGGAGCCGTCGCCTTCTTCCTTGCCGCCCGTGGCGTCCTCGCACTGCTGATCGGCCCGGTGCTGGGCGAGACGACGCCGCACATGCCGCTCTACATCGTCGAGGCGCTGGTCGTCGAGGCGGTGGCGCTGCGCATGTCGACCGAGCGGCCGCTCGCCTTCGGCCTCTGGTCGGGCCTCGGGATCGGCACCGCCGGCCTCGCCTCGGAGTGGGCCTGGTCGCATCTCTGGATGCCGATCCCCTGGCCCGCGGCGCTCCTCCCCGAGGTGGTGCTCGCCGGACTGGCGATCGCCGTGGCCGCGTCGGTGCTCGGCGCCTGGATCGGCACACGGCTCTCGCCCGGCCCCGGCAGGCGCCTGCCGGGCCTGCGCCTGGCGGCCTGCGCCGGCGCGACCACGATCGCCGTCGCCACCGTGGTCGCGCTGAACGCCCCGGCCGATCGGGGCGTGCGGGCACAGGTGGCGCTGCGCGACGCCTCCAGCGGCCCGCAGCGCGAGGTCAGCGCGATCGTCACCCTGACCCCGCGCGACGCCGCTGACGATGCCGCCTGGTTCGACGTCACCGCCTGGCAGGGTGGCGGCCTCGTCGTCGATCGGCTCGAACGCATCGGCCCCGGCAGGTACCGCACGGGCGAGCCGATCCCGGTCGGCGGCAGCTGGAAGACGATGATCCGCCTGCACAGCGGCAGCTCGCTGACCGCGGCGCCGATCTTCCTGCCCCGCGACGCGGCGATCCCGGCGCCGGAAGTCCCCGCCCGCGCCGGCTTCACCCGTAGCTTCACCGACGAGACCCAGCTGCTGCAGCGGGAGAAGACCGGCGGCTCGCCGGCGCTCGTCGTCGTCGCCTACGCGACCGTCGCCGGCATCGCCCTCTCGCTCCTCGCCCTGCTCGCCTGGAGCCTGCACCGGCTCGCCTTCCCACCGCGCCCGGGGGTGAGCCGCAGCCGCCGCAAAGCCCCGGTCAACCCATCCCCCGCCCTGCAGCGATAGCCATGCTGCCGCTCGCTCACCACAGCCTCGTCGCCGCCCTGCCGGCCTTCGGCCCGGTGCTCCTGGTCACCGCGGTGCTCGCGATCCACGCCTTCCGCAACCGCGAGTCGCGCTGACGCCGACCGAGGACGTCTATCAGCCGCGAATAGCCTTGCCGGCGATGTTCTTGATCCGCGTCCGGTCGCGCTGGGGGAGGGTGCTGGGGCGCCCCTTCGAGTTCTTCAGCAGCCGCCAGAACTCGGCCTGCTCGCGGCTGTTGAGGTTGTGCTCGACGCGCTCACGGCCCTTGTTGCCGAGCCAGAGGACCACAGCCCAGACCATCTTCCAGGGGATCCGCCTCCAGAGGGTGGGCACGGCGCGTCGAGCAATCCAGAATGGCATGGCCTTAGGGGCTCCGCCTCACCGGTAGGCGCCGCGACCGCTGGTCCGGTTGCCGACGACCATCCGGTAGATGAAGAGCAACAACAGCGAGCCGGCGATCGCGATCAGCCAGGTGCCGATGTCGAAGAACTCGTCCAGGTCGCCGATGCCGAGGGCGCTGGCGATCAGGCCGCCGACGATCGCGCCCGCGATGCCGATCAACGTGGTCACGATGAATCCACCGGGGTCGTCCCCGGGCATGATCAGCTTCGCGATCGCACCTGCGCACAGTCCGAGCACTATCCAGCCGATGATTCCCACGATTTCCCTCCTCCTCGTTGACCTCTTGCCTACCGAGGACCCTTTACCCGACGCCGCCGCCGCCGAAAACGGCTCGGCCTCGTCGCGGCTCTAGGATGGCCGTAGCCATGCCCAAAGAGGAGAGACGAGTCAACTGGCGCGCCTGGATGGTCGGCATCGCGATCGCGCTCGTCGTCATCGTCGCTCTGCAGAACTCGCAGGAGGTGAGGGTCGACGTCCTCTTCGTCACCGTCGACGCGCCGCTGATCGTCACCCTCCTGGTAGCCGTCGCCGTCGGCGCGCTGATCGGCTACGTGGCCCCGTTGGTCCGCCGCCACCGCCGCGACGAGGGTCGCAAGCATCAGGCCTGAAGGCTCGTGAGCAGGGCTGGAGCGGGGACCGCTAGGCGGCGGAACTCGGGGGCTCGGCGGCGCCCGGTGGGGCGGCCGCTCTGTCCAGGGCTGCACGCAAGCCGATCAGCGTCTTGCCCTGCCCCTCGTCGCCGGGTGCGTCGATGGCACCGATGGTGAGACTCTCGAGGATTCCCACCAGAACTCCCTCGGCCTCACCGTAGTTGGAGGTAGGTGTGGTCGCGGTCGCGGTGTACCCGCGCGGCGGCTCCGCGTGGTAGAGCTGAACCTGTGTCACCTCGACTTCGTCGGGGGGCTTCCAGGCGAAGCGACGGAGGTACCCCTGCCTGCCGCCCATCATCAGCATCGGCTCGAAGGTGATCTCCCGATAACCCGGAAATTCATTGACGAGGAGTTCACCCTGAACGAGGGCGTAGCGTTCGGAGTCGATGTCAGGGCCGAGGGGCTCGCTGGAGAAGATCACGTTCGCCTTCGCCGAGCTGGCGACGAAGGTGCTCGACTCCTTCCAGGACCAATCGTCGGGGATGGTCGCTCCCAACCGGGGCCTGACGATCTGCATCACACACACCTCCTTCTGGCAAACGCTTAAGCTTGTATGAGCATACTGTCCCTTGGGAGGCTATCCGGTGTCAGCGCCAACGGCTGCGCGAAAAGAGGCTGAAGCACGTCTGGTCGAAGCAAGGGCGCTGATCGGTCCCGCGGGCCCGCGGCAGGCCTTGGTAAAGGTGAAGGAGGCGCTCGAAGCCGACCCCGGCTATGCCGATGCCTACCCGTTCGCGGCCCTGCTGCTCAACGAGCTGAAGGAACCCGAGGCGGCGCTCGAGCTTTTCGAGCACGGCCGCACGGCCGCTGAGCAGGAGGCGAGCTTCTACCGGTGGTGGGGAGACTTCCTCGCCCAGCAGGGCACCTACGAGCAAGCTCACTGGCGGTTCGAGCAGGCGATCGCGCTGGACGAAAAGGACGTCGAGGCCCATCTCGCCGACGGCGCGGTGCTGCTCACCCTCGATCTGGCGGTGGAGGCGGCCGCGCGCTTCGAACGGGTTGCATCGGAGCTCGACCCTCGCAGCGGTGCCGCTTTCAGCGGCTGGGGCAGAGCCTGCATGGGCACGATGGAATTCGAGCTGGCGCTGCTCAAGTTCGAAAAGGCGATCGAACTGGACCACCGGAGCCCGGCGCTGATCGATCATCTCCTCGATGCCAGCGACGCTCTCTTCGAGCTGAAGCGTTTTCGCGAGGCGCGGGAAGCAAGCGAGAACGCGATTCGCTGTGAGGACGAATTCAACGCCTCTCCCCTGCAGCGGTACAGGTCTCGGCACAATGCCGCAGTCGCCTTGCTCGAACTGCACGAGGCCAAGGAGGCGCTCGCGTATTGCGAAGCCGGCCTGGAGAGGCTGGCGGGGGCGGGCTGGAGTGCGCGCAGCGCCGAGGCCTCCCTCCATTACGTGGCCGGTGTCGCCCGGGTGACGCTGAAAATGTACGGCGACGGGATCGCCAGCTTTCGCCGCTCGGCTGCGATATCCGATCTCTTCGCCGTGCACACCACGAGCGCGATCGCCAGCACGCTGGCGATGCAGGGGATGTATCCCGAGAGCTGGAACGAGCTGCGCCGCCTCGACGAGTCCTATCGCCTGGTCGAGGCAACCGCCGACGGGGGCCCCGACGACGAGCAGCGCCTTGCCTACGGCAGGGGCCTGCTCTGGCTGGAGCGCTTCGACGAGGCGGAGGCGCTCTTCAAAAGCGCGCTCGGGCCCGCGCAGAAGAAGGCGGGCGCTTGGGCGAGGCTGATGGTGCTCTACCTCGAGCGTCGCGACCAAGAGGTCGAGAAAGCACACTACTGGCAATGGCAGGCATACGAGGCCTTTCGCCACGCAGTGCCCCTGCTCGAGGACCACTGTAAGGAAAACGAAAGCTTTGCCGGGGCGGTCACGGCGCTGGGTCAGCTGCACATGCTGATCGGCGAGTTCGACAAAGCCGAGACCCTTCTGGAAAAGGCAGCGCGGCTCGACTCCCAGTCGATGGATCCCTTCGCCGCCCTGGGTACGGTTCGTGCCCAACGCGGACAGTACGCGGGAGCGGTGGAGCAGTTCGAGCTCGCCCTGAAGAGGCAGCCAGACGACTTGGTGGTCAGGTGTTATCTGGCCGATGCGTACTTCCGCCTCGGCCGGCGCGACGTGGCGCTCGACACATACGAAGAGGTGCTTCGCCTGGCTCCCGGCAACGTCGGCGCAAACATCGGGGCCGGCGAGGCCTTGGTGGAGCAGGCCGAGGAGGCCGAGGACGACGTGCTCTACGAGGAGGCGGCGAAAAGGTTCTCCAAGGCGATCGAGCTGGCGAAATCGGTTGGGTTCGGGGCGGCAAACCAGAGGGGCTCGAGCGGACTGGGCGCACGCCAGTGGACCGACCTGTACTACTCGCGGGGTTACGTTTGGGCGCGTCTCTACGAAGCGGAGATGAAGGACCGGATCGGTCGGTTGCCGTCGAAAGACGCGGGCGGCTACCTCGAGTGTGCGCTGCGGGATTTCGAGGCGGCGACGAACACCGGGGTCGACTCGCACCGTGCCAAGCGCGCCGCCGCCAGCGTGCGGTCGCGGCTCAAGGGTTTCACGGTGAGGACGCTGGCCGAAAACATCGCACCCTGGACGATCGCCGCCGTGTCCTTCGTGCTGCTGGTACTGGTACAGGTTGCGTTTCTCAGCGAAGGTGGCTTCTCGGGCGGAAAGAGCACCGCCGCATACGCGTCGCTGACTCTCTCCCTGGTGGTGCTGATGGTCGCGGGTTTTTATCTGCCCCAGGTGCTCAAGCTGAAGCTCGGCGGGATTCAGCTGGAGAAGGCGACCACCGAGATGGGAGAGGGGTCCCTGAACGTGCACCGGCAGCCTTTCCGGTCAAGCATTCACGCGACCCTCGAACCCACCGTACCGTCCAGCAGCAGGGTGGAGCGAGCGCCCGCCCAGCGCGCCGGCCAGGTGCACTCACCGCTCGCCCCGCCTCCGTCCGGCAGCAGCGCCTGGCAGCGCTGAGCCGATGCCGGCGCTCGCCGTCCTTCTCACCGCCCTGGCCCTCGCAGGGGCGCCGCCCGTAGAGGCGAGGAGCAGCGAGGTCCCCGCCTTCCACGGCACCGCCGCGCCGGTCGACGCCCGCACCCGAGCCCGCATGACCGGCGTCTCCTGGCACCGCGGCTGCCCGCTCGGCTTCGCTCGCCTGCGCCTGCTCACGGTCAGCCACTGGGGGTTCGACGGGCGCTCCCACCGGGGTCGACTTGTCGTCAACCGCGACGCGGCCACGGCGATGCTGGAGGCGATGCGGGCGCTGTACCGGCTGCGCTTCCCGATCCGCCGAATGCGCCTCGTCGATGCCTACGGTGCTGACGACCGCCGCAGCATGGCGGCGGACAACACCTCCGCCTTCAACTGCCGCTTCGTCGCCGGCAGCGGGGGAGTCTGGTCCGAGCACGCCTACGGCAGGGCACTCGATCTCAACCCGCTCGAGAATCCGTACGTGACCGAGTCCGGATACGTCTCGCCTCCGACCGGAGCACCCTTCGCCGACCGTTCGCATCACCGGCAGGGCATGGTCCACCGCGGCGGGCCCGTGGTCGCGGCCTTCGCTGCCGCCGGCTGGGAGTGGGGCGGCAACTGGCCTTGGCCCAAGGACTACCAGCACTTCTCGGCGAGCGGTCACTGATCTTCCCGCTCGCGGAAGGCGGAGCCCGCCTCAGCCGGCCTGTGGCACGGGCTGCGCGTCCGTCACGTCGACCGTGTCCGCGGGGGCGTCCTGTCTTCTCGACAGGGCCAGGCAGGGCAGCGCCAGAACCGAGATCCCGGCGCCGATCAGGTAGGAGGGCGCGTATCCCCAGGCGTCGGCCGCGCGGCCCAGCAACGGCTGCGCCCAGACGCCGCCGGTGGAGGACATCATCGAGTCGAAGGAGAGGATCGTCGCTCGCTGCCGCGAGGGAATCAGGCCGTTGAGATAGGTCTGGCGGATCGGCAGGGTGGCGGCGAACAGCAGCCCCCAGACCACGATCAAGGCGATCACCGCCCAGAAGCTCTCGACCAGGCCGATCAAGCCGAGGGCGACGACGCTCAGCCCGGCGGTAACGAGCAGGGCCGAGGTGCGGCGATGAAAGAGGCGGCGAATCCTCGGCGCGGCGATGCCGCCGGCGATCTGAGCACCGGCGACGATCGCCGCCACCAGGCCGGCGACCTGGTAGGCCTGCGGGTCGCCGTAGAGCTCGAGCAGGTAGGGCTGCAGGGCGTAGAAGGCGTAGATGCCGACGCCGCCGGTGAAGAGCGACTCGACCATCAGCCACTTGGCCGCCGGGACCCGCCAGCCGTAGTCGACCGAGTCGGCGGCGATCTTCCGCATCCCGGCCAGCGGCCGGCCTCCCTTCTCGGGTTTGAAGCCGATGTCGTGCATCAGCCGGAAGGCGAGCCCGAACATCGCGATCAGGACCAGGCCGCGGAGCACGAACGGAACGCCCAGGCTGGTCTGCCGGGCGATGAAGCCGCCCGCGACCGAGCCGATCAGCATCGCCGCGCCGCTGACGATCTGGCCGCGGCCGAAGACCGTCTCCAGCTCGCCGGTGAAGCCGGTCGCGGTCAGCGCGTCGACCAGCCAGGCCTCGACCGCGCCGGAGAAGAAGGTGAAGCCGAGCCCGAGCAGCATCGAGGCGATCGCCCACTCCCAGAGCGGCGCCCCCAACTGCCAGAGCAGCACGTAGAGGAAGGTCGACGCCATCAGGGTCAGCGTGCCGAGCAGGTAGGAGACGCGGCGCCCGATCGTGTCGGCGACGATTCCCGTCGGCACCTCGAACAGCACCATCCCGGCGGTGAAGAAGGCGTTCGCCGCGAAAGCCTCCAGGTTCGAGAGCCCGGCATCGAGCAGGAAGATCGTGTTGATCCCCCAGATCAGCGACGCCGCCAGCGTGTTGCCGAGCAGCAGGGTCAGGTAGGTGCGCTGGATCGAGCGGGGGGTGGGCATCCCGCCCTAGGTTTCCACCTAAGCGGCGGCGGCTATGGTGAGGGAGAGGAGCGCCCCGGGCGGCTTGTTCCGTAGCTACCCCCTAGCCGATTTGGCGGTAGCCGCAGCTGCCCAGGACGCCGCCATCAACATCCTCCATTTCGACCGACATCTCGAGCGCCTCGGCGATCGCCTCGGTGTTGACGCGCATGGATCTCGGAGCCTTGACCGCCTGCACGTCCGGCTAGGCGTGCAGGGTTGAGCTGATGTGGGTTCAGCGGACGATCCGGCTCTCGGCTCAGCCGCGCGGCTTTCACCTGGTCACGGCGGAGGTGCTCGATGCCCTTCCCGAGCTGCAGGAGATCTCGGTGGGGATCCTCCACCTGCTGATCCAGCACACCTCGGCCTCGCTGGCGCTGAGCGAGAACGCCTCGGCGGAGGTGCGGCACGACTTCGAGGCCTGGTTCGATCGCGCGGTGCCCGAGCGCGCCCCTTACTGGACACACACCCTGGAGGGCGATGACGACATGCCCGCCCACATCAAGGCGGCGCTGCTGGGCCCCTCCCTGACCCTGCCGATCAGCGGCGGCCGCCCCGCGCTGGGGACGTGGCAGGGCATCTATCTGTGCGAGCACCGTGACAACGGCGGCTCGCGTTCTCTGGTCGCCACCGCTTGGGGCGAGCCGGTCTGACGTCCCCGACCGCCGCTGAGCTCGCTCAGCCTGCGGCCCGCCCGTTCGGCCTTCACCACCAGCCAGCGGCCTCCGAACTCTTCGACGTCATGGCAGAGGATCGTGCCGGGGGAGTCGTCGACGTAGTAATAGAGGGGCTGGCCGCGGTAGGTCACCTGGAGCTTGCCGTTGCTGCGTTTGGCGGTGCCGAGCAGGTCCTGCTTCGCGCCGCCGCCTGCCTGCGGCTTGCCTTTGGTAAGCACAGGTGGCCAAACCTTGGCGCAGGCGCCGTAGCACTCGGCCCTCCCCGCGACCTCCTTGGCGAAGAGGTAGAAGGCCTCGCCCTTGCCGTCGGCGATCACGGTGCCGTAGTCCGAGCCGACGACCTCGACCCGCGTGCGCCGGGCCGCCATCGACTTCTCAGCCTCCGTCGCCTCGCCCGAGGCCATCGTCGACTCGTCCTTCATCGCCTCCTCGGCCTTCGTCATCGCGGTGTCCGATCCCGACGCGCCGCCGTTGCCACTCGCGCCATCGTCGCCGCAGCCGGCGCCGATCAGAGCCGCCGCGGCGAGCGGGAGAAGAAGTGCCAAGCGCCTCATCGTCAAGCCTCCTTGTCGCAGGGTCACGTCGGCCGAGTATCCGCCCGCCCGCTTACGAGTCCATTACGGCGCCGCGCAGGGCCCGTAAGGGACTCGTAAGCGGCGCCTGACAGAGTCCCCTCGTGGTCGCGCTGATGGCATTCGCGTTCCTGGCAGGCGCCGCGACGGCGCTCTCGCCCTGCGTCCTTCCCGTTCTCCCCGTCGCGCTCTCGGCGGGAGTCACCGGCGGCCGGCGGCGGCCGCTCGGCGTCGTCACCGGTCTCGCCCTCTCCTTCGCCTTCGCGACCGTGGCGCTCGTCTACGTGATCGACGCGCTCGGCCTGCCCGGCGATCTGCTGCGCAACCTCGCGATCGCGGTCCTGCTCGGCTTCGGCATCACGCTGCTGCTCCCCCCGCTCTCCGCGCGTCTGGAGGCCGGGATCGACCGGGTCGTGCCGAAGCCGAGCGCGCGCAGCGGAGACGGCTTCCTCTCCGGCCTGCTCCTCGGCGGCAGCCTCGGCTTCCTCTACGCGCCCTGCGCCGGGCCGATCCTGGCCGGCGTGATCACCGTCTCGGCCTCCCAGTCCTTCACCGCCGGCCGGCTCGGGGTGGCGCTCTCCTACGCGATCGGCAGCGCCGTCGTCCTCTACTTCCTGATGATCGGCGGGCGGCGGATCACCGCGAAGCTCGCCCCCCGGGCGGGCCGCCTGCAGATGGCGATGGGCGCGGTGATGGTCCTCGTCGCGCTGCTGATGGCGGGCGACTACGACACCCGCTTCCAGACCGCGATCGCCGACGACCTGCCGGCCTTCGTCGTCAACCCGACCAAGGAGCTGGAGGAAAGCGAGGACGTCGGCGAACGACTCGCCAGCCTGCGCACCGTGCACCACGGCGTCGGCACGGCGGCGGCGGCGAGCAGCGACGGGGAGGCGCTCCCCGTGCTGGGCAGGGCACCTGAATTCACCGGCACCCAGGAGTGGTTCAACACGCCGGGCGGGCGGCCGCTCTCGCTGCGCGAGCTGCGCGGCCGGGTCGTCCTGGTCGACTTCTGGACCTACACCTGCATCAACTGCATCCGCACCCTGCCCTACATCAAGGCCTGGGACGAGCGCTACCGCGACAGGGGGCTGACGATCGTCGGCGTCCACACGCCCGAGTTCCCCTTCGAGCGCGAGGCCGGCAACGTCGCCGACGCGATCGAGCAGAACGGCCTGCGCTATGCCGTCGCCCAGGACAACGACTACGCGACCTGGAACGCCTACGCCAACCAGTACTGGCCGGCGAAGTACCTGATCGACGCGCAGGGCCGGGTCCGCTACGTCCACTTCGGCGAGGGCGAATACGAGGAGACCGAGGCGGCGATCCGCGAGCTGCTGGCTGAAGCCGGGCATCGTCCCGGCAGCGGACACGCAAAGGCCCGGGTCGAGACCCCCTCGGCGCTGCTGACGACGCCCGAGAGCTACCTCGGCTCCGCCCGTGCCCGCGGCTTCGTCAACGGGCTGATCGCCGCCGGGACGCAGAGCTTCGAGGTGCCGGCGTCTGGGTTGCCCCCCGACAGCCTCGCCTACGAGGGGAGGTGGCGGATCGCTCCCGAGGACGCCACGGCCCTCGCCGACGCGCGCCTGCACCTCGCCTTCGGCGCCAAGAAGGTCTTCCTCGTGCTCGGCTCGCGCGAGGGGCAGCCGCGGCGGATGCGGGTGCTGCTCGACGGCAAGCCGCTGCCGCAGCGCTTCGCCGGCAGCGACGTCGACGAGGGCGTCGCGACGATCCGCCGCCAGCGCCTCTACCGGCTGGTCGAACTGCCGCGGGCAGAGCGTCACGTCCTCTCCCTCCAGCTCGCCCCCGGAATCTCCGGCTACGCGTTCACCTTCGGATGAGCGCGGCGACTGGGAGAATGGAGCGCATGGCAGACCCCGATGGGCGCCGCACCGTGCTCGTCGTCGATGACGAGCCGACGATCTCCGAGGTCGTTTCGCGCTACCTGGAGCGGGCCGGCTATGCGACGAGCACCGCCGCCGATGGGCTGGAGGCGATCCGGGCCGCGGGCGAGCACCGCCCCGACCTCGTGGTGCTCGACCTGATGCTGCCCCAGCTCGACGGCCTGCAGGTGCTGCGCCGCCTGCGCGAGGGTGAGGGCGGACCGACGCCGGTGATCCTGCTCACCGCCAAGGGCGAGCAGGACGACAAGCTCGCCGGCCTTCGCAACGGCGCCGACGACTACGTCGTCAAGCCCTTCTCGCCGAGCGAGCTGGTCGCCCGTGTCGATGCGGTGCTGCGCCGGGCCCGCCCACCCGCGGCGGGCGGCGAGCCGCTGCGCTTCGATCGGCTCGAGATCGACGCCCGCGGCCGCCGGGTGACTCTGGCCGACGAGGAGATCGTGCTCAGCCAGCGCGAGTTCGACCTGCTCGAGTTCATCGCCTCCCATCCCGGCCAGGCCTTTTCCCGCGACCAGCTGATGGACCGCGTCTGGGACTCCGCCCAGCTCTCGGATACCAGCACGGTCACCGTCCACGTCCGCCGCCTGCGGGCGAAGATCGAGCCCGACCCCGCACGCCCGCGCTTCATCCAGACGGTCTGGGGCGTCGGCTACAGGTTCCAGCCATGAAGCGCCAGGCCGCGATCACAGCGGTTGCGGTCGGCGCGATCCTGCTCGTGCTGGTCGGCGCCGCTCGGATGATGTTCGTCTCCGAGCGCGACGCGCTGCTCGCCTCGATCCTCGTCCTCGGCATCGGCATCGTCACCCTGAGGATCGCCGCGCTGGCCGAGCGCGAGCGGGCCCGAGCCGCCGCCGAGGCGACCCGCAGGCAGCTGGTCGCCGCCGTGTCCCACGACCTGCGCACGCCGATCGCCTCGCTGCGCCTGCTCGTCGAGGCCGTCGACGACGACATCGTCGACGGCGAGACCCGCCGCCGCTACCTGGCGACGATGCAGACCCACATCCACTCGCTGAGCACGATGATCGACGACCTCTTCGAGCTCTCGCGGATCGAGGCAGGCGACATCGACTGGTCGATGCGGCAGGTCGAGCTGGCGCTGCTGGTCGACGAGACGGTTCTGGCGATGCAGGCCGAGGCCGACGCCAAGGGCGTGGAGATCCGCGCGGAGCTCGGCGAGAAGCCGCTGGCCGCCCCCGCCGACCCGGAGAAGATCCAGCGCGTCCTCTTCAACCTGATCCGCAACGCGATCCGCCACACCCCCGCCGACGGCAGCGTCACCGTGCGGGCCGAGGCCGGGGGCGATGGGGTCGAGATCGAGATCGCCGACACCGGTGACGGCATCCCGGCCGCGGAGCGCGAGCGTATCTTCGACGCTTTCTTCCGCGGCGGCGAGGAGGCCTCCCGGCACTCCGACGGCGCCGGCCTCGGGCTCGCCGTCTCCCGCGCGATCGTCGAGACCCATGGCGGACGGATCTGGCTGGCGCCGGCGGAGCGGGGAACCTGCGTGCGCTTCCGCCTGCCGAGCGTGGCCCCTCGATAATTCGACAAAGGAGCGAGATGACCAAGCTGACCCCGAAGCAGGCCGAGCTCTGCGAGCAGAGCGAGACCGACTACTCGGACCTGCGCGCCTTCTTCATCAACTGCACGCTGAAGCGCAGTCCCGAGGTCTCCAACACCCAGGGACTGATCGACATCTCGATGGAGATCATGCGCCGCAACGGGGTCACGGTCGAGTGCATCCGCGCCGTCGACCACGAGATCGCCACCGGCGTCTGGCCCGACATGACCGAGCACGGCTGGGACGCAGACGAGTGGCCGGCGATCTTCGAGCGGGTGATGGCGGCCGACATCCTCGTCCTCGGCATGTCGATCTGGCTGGGCGAGAAGTCCTCGGTCGCGACCCAGATCGTCGAGCGCCTCTACGGCAACTCACACCTGCTCAACGACGCCGGCCAGTACGCCTACTACGGCCGCGTCGGCGGCTGCCTCGTCACCGGCAACGAGGACGGGGTCAAGCACTGTGCGATGAACACCCTCTACTCGCTCCAGCACCTCGGGTACACGATTCCGCCGCAGGCCGACGCAGGCTGGATCGGCGAGGCGGGGCCCGGCCCGTCGTACCTCGACGAGGGCTCAGGCGGTCCCGAGAACGACTTCACCAACCGCAACACCACGTTCATGACCTGGAACCTGCTGCACCTGGCCCGGATGCTCAAGGACGCCGGTGGGATCCCGGCGCACGGCAACCAACGCAGCGAGTGGGATGCCGGCTGCCGGTTCGATTTCGAG
>JBIOVV010000097.1:0-10824 GCA_044867925.1 Solirubrobacterales bacterium
CCGAGCTCGATCACGCGGGCGGCGATCAGGCGGGGGCGCTCGCGACCGGACCCGCCCGGAACCTCGAGCTTGGCGGCGAGCGTGTCGAGGCGGCGCTGGGCGGTGCGCTCGCTGACGTGCAGGACCTCGGCGATCTCGGCGCGAGTGGCGGGACGGCCGGCGAAGGCGCCCTCGCTGCGATAGGGGGCGACCAGGGCGGCGGCGGTTGCCCGCTCCTCTTCGCTCAGGGCCACGCTCGGTCCGGCAGCCGGCACGGTGCCGCCGGCTCGCCCCGGAATCGGATCGGAGACTTCAAGCCGGTAGCCGCCGACGATCAGCGTGTCGCCATCGCGCAGGCGCCGCGGCCGCTCCAGCGGCTCACCGTTGAGCGCGGTGCCGTTGCGGCTGTCGAGGTCGGTCGCCATCAACACCCCGCCCCTGCTCTCGATCTCGAGGTGGTTCCAGGAGATCGCCTCGTCGTCGATATGGATCGCCGCCTCGGGATCGCGCCCGACCACGGTGCGCTCGGCGGAGAGCGCCACCGAGCGCGGCTCGCCTCCCTCGCCGGTCAACCAGATGCGCGCGTCCATCTCGTCGCGAGCATAGATCGCTTAGGTGCAACGCGTTGTGGGCCTATGCAAGCCGAAAAACGTTGCACCTCACCTGGATAGAGTGCGACTCCGTGTCCGCCGACGCCGAGAAGCGCATCGCCGCCGAAGCGGCGGCGGAGCTGGTCGAGGACGGGATGACCGTCGGCCTTGGGACCGGATCGACCGTCGCCCATCTGCTGCCCGCGATTGCCGCCCGCGGCGTCAGCGGGATCCGCTGCGTCGCCACCTCGGTGGCAACCGAGGAACAGGCGCGAGCGCTGGGCATACCGGTCGAGGAATTCAGCCGGCTGGAGAAGCTCGACATCGCGATCGACGGCACCGACCAGGTGACGCCCGATGGCTGGCTGATCAAGGGCGGCGGCGGCGCCCACCTGCGCGAGAAGATCGTCGCCGCGGCGGCCGGGCGCTTCGTCGTCATCGCCGACTCGAGCAAGCCGGTCGAGACATTGAGCGCGCCCGTGCCGCTCGAGCTCTTCTCCTTCGGGATCGCCTCGACGCTGGCACGGCTGGGCTCGGCGGTCACGCTGCGCGACGTGCCGCGCAGCCCCGACGACGGCGCGATCGCCGACTACAGCGGCGCAATCGGCGACCCGGCCGAGCTTGCCGCCCGGCTCGAGGCCGATCCCGGCGTTGCCGCCCACGGCCTTTTCCCGCCGGATATGGTGAGCGCGGTGCTGGTTGGGGCCGAGGGCACCGTCGAACGCTTGACGCTGAGCTAACTCGAGGAGACCAGATGAGTGACTTCACCGGGCTGGCGATCGCCGGCCGCGTTGCCACACCGAGCGACTCCGACTGGGACGAGGCGCGCCTCGCCTGGAACCTGGCAGCCGACCTGCGCCCCGAGGCGGTGGTCTTCGCCGAGAGCGCCGACGACGTCGCCAAGACGGTCCGCTTCGCCGCTGACAACGACCTCAAGGTCACCGGCCAGGGGACCGGCCACGGCGCCGCCGCGCTCGCCCCGCTCGAGGGCACGATCCTGCTCAAGACCGAGCGCATGCGCGGCATCGAGGTCGATTCCGATGCGCAGACCGCCCGCGTCGAGGCCGGCGTCCTCGTCGCCGAGCTGAGCAGCGCCGCGCAGGAGCACGGGCTCAGCTCGATGCCGGGCTCCTCGCCCGACGTCGGCGTCACCGGCTTCACGCTCGGCGGCGGCCTCAGCTGGCTCGGCCGCCGCTACGGCTTCGCCTGCAACCGCGTGCGGGCGATCGAGCTGGTCACCGCCGACGGCGAGCCGCGCACGGTCGACGCCGAGAGCGAGCCCGACCTGTTCTGGGCGCTGCGCGGCGGCGGGGGCGGCTACGCGATCGTCACTGCCCTGCGGCTGAACCTGGTACCGATCGCCGAGATCTACGCCGGTGCCCTCCTCTTCCCGGCCGAGCTCGGTGCCGAGGCGGTGCGCGCCTACCGCGACTGGGCCGCCGATGCTTCCGACGACGTCACCTCTGTGGTGCGCTTCGTCACGCCGCCGCCGATCCCCGACGTGCCCGAGCCGATCCGCGGCAAGCCGCTGCTGACGATCGACGGCGCCTGCATCGGCAGCGAGGCCGAGGGCGAGGCGATCGTGGCGCCGCTGCGCGAGCTGGGTGAGACGATCATGGACACCTGGGGCCAGATCCCCGCGGCGGGCCTCTGCCACATCCACATGGACCCGGAGAACCCGGTACCCGGCCTGGGCGAGGGAATGACGATCCGCGAGCTGCCCGACGAGGCGATCGACGCCTTCGCCGGCCTCGCCGGCCCGGGCTCAGGCTCACCCCTGCTGATGAGCGAGCTGCGCCACCTCGGCGGCGCGCTCGGCCGCCCCGACGCCGATGGCGGCGCCCTCACCCACCTCGAGAGCGACTGGGTCATGTACGGCGTCGGCATGCCGATGACCCCGGAGCTGGGTGAGGCGATCCCCCAGCACCTGGAGAAGATCGAGCAGACGATGCAGCCCTGGGCCGGCGAGGGCTCCTACTACAACTTCACAGAACGCTCCTGCGACACCGACGCGATCCTGCCCGCCGACGTCTGCTCCCGCCTCGCCGAGGTCAAGCGCAAGTGGGATCCCGACGGCATGATCGTCGCCAACCACTCGGTCTCGCTGGAGACCGCTTAGCGCCGGTATAGGCGATAGTGGTACGGTTGCACCACTATGGCGTTCGTTGTTCCCACCCGTAAGGGCAGCTACGAGATACGAGAGTCGAGTAGCACCGAAAAGGGGCCTCGCAGTCAGACCCTCGTCTCGTTTCGCGAGCTGACTGACGAGGTCATCGAAAAGGCACGGAAGAACGCGGTCAAGCCTCCCAGCGCCGAGGAACTGCGGCGTGCTGCCAGGCGTGCGGGCGCTCCCGTGGCACGAGATCCGGTCGAGCAGGCAGCCCGAGAGCTGATCGCGGAGCTGGCAAGGGGGAATCGCCTAGATCCGACTTTGCGCCAGATCCTGCTCGAGATGCTGCAAAAGGGATACCGCGAGGACGCCGACGCCTCCCCGGCGAGCGAGGCGGCAAGAGCCGTGGCTCTTTGGATGGCGGCAACACCAGATGAGCGGGGCCGTGCTCTAGTCGATCTGCTTTTGCTCGCCGATGCGCTTCCCTCTGGAGGACGGCGGGGCAAGCCCCTGCGCTTCCCCCGACTCGACTCGACTGGCGGGGGCGACGGATGACCCGTGCGCAGCATGCAGACGGAAGTGCCGAGCAGCCGAGCCTTCCCGAGAAGGTGATCCTCATCGACGAAGCGCTGACCGACGCCAGGGTTCCGCACGCATTGGGGGGAGCGCTGGCGCTCGCCTACTACGCCGATCCCCGCGCGACGATCGACATCGACGTCAACGTCTTCGTTCCCACCGAACGTTGGCGGAACGTGGTCGACGCACTCACCGAGATCGGGGTCAGCGCCGACCACCTCGACGAGTCAGCCCTGGAGCGGGACGGGCAGTGCCGGCTCTGGTGGGGAGACAATGCCGTAGACCTCTTCTTCGCCTACGACCCCATCCACGACGAGATGCGCAAGCAATCCCGCAAGGTCCCCTTCGGCGGCGTCACGGTCTCGATCCTCAGCCCAGAGCATCTCGCGGTCTGCAAGGCGATGTTCGATCGCCACAAGGATTGGATCGACATCGAGCAGATGCTGATCGCCGGCGACGACCTCGATATGTCCGAAATCGAAAAGTGGCTCACACGAATGGTCGGTGGCTCTGACGAGCGCGTCGAGCGGCTCAAGGCCCTTGTGGCAACCCCGCGTGAATAGCCGCGGTCGCTAACTCGCGACGCCGCGCGCGGTCTCTACGGCTGCGGCAAAAGCCTCGGCCTCGGCCTGCCGCTCCACCGGCACCCAGATATTCGTGATCACGGCGCCGAAGCCGATGCGGACGCGCTCCTCGTCGGCGCCGAAGAGCTTCTTCTTGTCGTCGCGGACGATCTTCGCCGGCTCGAGGTTGACGAGTGGGACGCGGTTCTGCTCGGCGCCCCAGCGCAGGATCTGCAGGTTGTTGCCGTCGATCGCGAGGGCGCGATCGTCGAGGCCCTCGAGCATCTCCATCGCAGGCCAGCCTACGGCGCCGCGGCCGCGTCGGCAACCACGGTCATCCTGGCGTTCTCGACCCGGCCGGCCGGGATCGAGCTGTCGCCGGCGAGCAACTTGGCGAGAGGCTCGACCTTTTTCGGGCCGGTGACGAGCCAGACGATCTGGCGGGCCGTGTTGAGGGTCGGATAGGTCAGGGTCATGCGGTAGTGATCCTGGTAGGCGGTCTCGGTCAGGGCAACGCGGCGGTCGCCGACCTCGAGCACGGGATCGCCCGGCACCAGCGAGGCGGTATGGCCATCGGGACCGAGCCCGAGGTGGACGCAGTCGAGCGGGTCGGGAAGCGTGTTTTCGTAGTCTCGCGCGGCACCTTCGAGGTCGCGCTGGGTGACCGGCATCGGGCGCAGCGCCGACTGGTGGTCCATCGAGAGGCCGAGCACCATATGGGTGAGGTTGCGGTCCTCGCTACCGGGGGAGGCAAGTCGCTCGTCGACCTGGAACAGCTCGGTCTCCGGCCAGGGCATCCGCTCGTCTTCGCCCAGCATCGCCAGCATCGCCCAGGGCGTGCGACCGCCGCTCATCGCCAGCGAGAAGATGTTGCGCTCGGCCACCGCGGCGGCGCCGATCCCCGCGACGAGCTCGGCGGCACGGCGCGCCGCCGCCCTCTCGTCGGCGCAGACCTCGAGCTCGATCGCCACGCACGCCGCCTAGGAGGGCTTCTCGTCGTGGCCGCCGAACTGCTTGCGCATCGCCGAGAGAACCTTGTCGGCAAAGTCGTCGAGCCCGCGTGAAGCGAAGCGCTCGTACAGCGCGCTGGTGAGGACCGGGGCTGGGACTCCCTCCTCGATTGCGGCGATCGAGGTCCAGCGGCCCTCGCCGGAATCGGAGACACGGCCCTCGAACTCGGCAAGGTCCGGCGATTCCTGCATCGAGGCCGCGGTCAGGTCGAGCAGCCAGGAGCCGATGACGCTGCCCCGGCGCCAGACCTCCGTGACCTCGGGCAGGTCGAGGTCGTACTGGTAGTACTCGGGCTGGTCCAGCGGCGCCGTCTCGGCGTCGGCCTCGCGCTGGACCTTGCCGGCGTCGGCGTTCTTGAGGATGTTGAGGCCCTCGGCGTAGGCCGCCATCACGCCGTACTCGATCCCGTTGTGGACCATCTTGACGAAGTGGCCCGCACCGTTGGGACCGCAGTGCAGGTAGCCGTTCTCGGCAGCGTTGGGCTCTCCCGTGCGGCCCGGCGTGCGCTCCGCCGCGTCGACTCCGGGCGCCAGCGAAGCGAAGACCGAGTCGAGCCGCCCGACCGCACCATCGGGACCGCCGATCATCAGGCAGTAGCCGCGGTCGAGGCCGAAGACGCCGCCGCTGGTGCCGCAGTCGACGTAGTCGATCCCCTGCTCGCGTACCTTGGCGGCGCGGCGGATGTCGTCGCGGTAGTAGGAGTTGCCGCCATCGACGATCGCGTCGCCGCTGTCGAGCACCGCGGCGACGTCCTCCACCGTCTTCTCGGTGATCTCACCGGCGGGAACCATCACCCAGACCGAGCGCGGCGCGCTCAGCTTCGCCGCCAGATCCGCGAGCGAGGCAGCGCCCTCGGCGCCCTCCCCGGCCAGCTCGGAGACGGCATCGGGATTGACGTCATAGGCGACGATTCGGTGGCCGTCCCGCATCAACCTCCGCGCCATGTTGGCGCCCATGCGGCCGAGCCCGACCATTCCCAGCTCCATGGCCGTAACCCTACGCGACAGCGGGCGGATCTGAGCTTTCCCACCTTATGTCGTGGTTGGGCTCAGACACGCCCGGGGAGGTAGCCTGCGAGCGCATGGAGAAGGCCGGGACAGAGCAAACCGCCGACGTGCTGACGATCTTCGGGATCAGCGGCGACCTGGCGAAGAAGATGACCTTCCGGGCGCTCTACCGGCTGGAGGCGCGAGACAAGCTCGACTGCCCGATCGTCGGCGTCGCGATCGACGATTGGGACACCGAGCAGCTGCGCAAGCACGCCCAGGAATCGATCGCGGAAACCGTCAGCGATCCCGACGAGGACGTCTTCGCTCGCCTCGCCGCGCGGCTCTCCTACGTGCAAGGCGACTACGCGGACGCCGAGACCTTCCAGCGGGTCGCCGCGGCGATCGCTGAGGCGAAGCGGCCGGTCTTCTACCTCGAGATCCCGCCCTCGCTCTTCGCCACCGTGGTCCACGGGCTCGCCGACGCCGGCCTGACCGAGAACGCCCACGTCGTGATCGAGAAGCCCTTCGGCCACGACCTCGAGTCGGCGCGGGCCCTCAACGCCGAACTCTGCGAGGTGCTGGACGAGATGCAGATCCTGCGCATCGACCACTACCTCGGCAAGGAGCCGGTGATGGACATCACCTACCTGCGCTTCGCCAACTCGGTGCTGGAGCCGGTCTGGAATCGCCAGCACGTCTCCCACGTGCAGATGACGATCGCCGAGGACTTCGGGGTCGACGATCGCGGCCGCTTCTACGACGCGGTCGGGGCGATGCGCGACGTGATCCAGAACCACGCCCTGCAGGTGCTGGCCCTGGTCGGGATGGGCCCACCGACAGGCAACCACTTCGACTCGGTCCGCGACAGGAAGCTCGAATTCTTCAAGGCGACGCGCACCGCGGACCCCGCGCGCTACGTGCGCGGCCAGTACAAGGGCTTTCTCGACGTCAAGGACGTCGCCCCCGATTCGACCACCGAGACCTTTGCCGCGATCGAGCTGGCGGTCGACAACTGGCGCTGGAGCGGCGTGCCCTTCTTCATCCGCGCCGGCAAGTGCATGCCGGCGAAGTCGAGCGAGGTGAGCGTCGTCTTCAAGCGGCCGCCGCCGCTCGGGGTAGGGCCCGGCAAACGCCCCGAGCCGAACCAGATGACGGTGCGGATCGAGCCAGAGCCCGGCACCCGCATGCGCCTCTTCGCAAAGAAGGCGGGGGAGGAGGCCTTCGAGCCCGCCGACCTCGAGGTGCTCTTCGAAAAGGTGCCCGGTGAAGAGCCCGAGCCCTACGAGCGTCTGCTCGGCGACGCGATCGCCGGCGACCACCAGCTCTTCACCCGCCAGGACACGGTCGAGGAGACCTGGCGAATCGTGCAGCCGCTGCTCGACGAGCCGGGGCCGGTGCATCCTTACGAGCCGGGCACCTGGGGGCCCGCGGAGGCCGAGAAGCTGACCCGGGGCATCTGCCAGTGGCACCAGCCCTGGTTGCCGAGCTAGCGTTTTCAGCGCAATCCCGACCGGCGTGCTAGGTTTGGCAACCCTAATTAGGGGCGCCTAAAGACGGCCGCGCCCCAAAAGCAGAGGAAAGGTCCGAACGAATGATCCCCACCCTCGTCATTGCCCTGCGTGAGGGCGTCGAGGCCTCGCTGATCGTCGGCATCATCGCCGCCTTCCTGGTCAAGGAGGGCCGCGGCGACGCGATCAAGCAGATGTGGATCGGGGTCGGCATCGCCGTCGCCCTCTGCCTCGGCATCGCGGTCTTGCTCGAGGTGGTCGGAGAACAGCTGCCCCAGCGCGAGCAGGAGGGGCTGGAGACGGTGATCGGCCTGATCGCGGTCGCAGCCGTGACCTACATGATCGTCTGGATGCGGCGCAACGCCCGCGGGATCAAGCAAGCGCTGGAAGGCGAGGCAGCGCACGCGTTGGCCCGAGGCTCGGCGATGGCGCTGGTCGCGATGGCCTTTCTCGCGGTACTCCGCGAGGGCTTCGAGACCTCGGTCTTCATGCTCGCCGCCTTCCAGGACGCCACCGACACGACCGCGGCCGGTGCGGGTGCCGTGATCGGGCTGATCGCGGCGATCGTGATCGGCGTCGGCCTCTACCGCGGCGGCGTGCGGCTCAACCTCAACCGCTTCTTCCGCATCACCGGCCTGATCCTCGTCTTCGTCGCCGCCGGCCTGCTCTCGTCCTCGCTGCACACCGCCCACGAGGCCGGCTGGTTCAACACGATGCAGGCACAGGCGCTCGACCTCACCTGGCTGGTCCAGCCGGGGACCGTCTCCGGCTCGCTGCTGACCGGAATGCTGGGGCTGCAGCCGACGCCGACGATCGGCGAGGTACTCGTCTAC
The DNA here is from genome assembly GCA_044867925.1 of Solirubrobacterales bacterium. Taxonomy (GTDB): domain Bacteria; phylum Actinomycetota; class Thermoleophilia; order Solirubrobacterales; family 70-9; genus VRUE01. The sequence goes on from JBIOVV010000097.1 coordinate 8,160, forward strand.
GTGCTCTACGCGGTGCCGATGATGCTCTACGTCCTCTGGCCGGACCGCCGGCGGCCGAAGCGGTCGCCGGCACGGGCGGCGCAGTCCACCCCCGCCGAGAGCACCGCCTGATGTCGACCCTGACGCCGCGATGACCGAGCTGACACGGCGGCGACTGCTGGCATCGGCCGGCGTCGGAGCGGCGGGCATCGGCCTCGGCGGCGCCGCCGGCTACCTGGTCGGCACCGAGAGCGCCGAGGCGAGCGACGGCACCGGCTCGGTCCCCTTCCACGGCGAGCACCAGGCCGGGATCGCCACCCCGGCGCAGGACCGCCTCCACTTCGCCGCCTTCGACTTGGTCGATACGAGCCCCGCGGCCTTGCGGGAGCTGCTGCAGGAGTGGTCGGCGGCGGCGGCAGAAATGACCGCCGGGGAGATGGTCGGCGACGCCAACAGCATCCAGCTCGCCCCGCCCGACGACACCGGCGAGACGGTCGGCCTGCTGCCCTCGCGGCTGACCGTCACCTTCGGCTTCGGGCCCAGCCTCTTCGAACGACGCGAGCTTGGCCTGAGCCGCAAGCGCCCGGTGGCGCTGCGTGAGATCCCACCGTTGCCGGCCGACGAGCTGAACCCCGGCGAAAGCGGTGGCGACCTCTGTGTGCAGGCCTGCTCCGACGACCCCCAGGTCGCCTTTCATGCGGTCCGCAACCTGGCCCGGATCGGCCGCGGCACGGTCGTGATGCGCTGGTCGCAGCTCGGCTTCGGCCGCACCGCCAGCACCAGTCGCAGCCAGGAGACGCCCCGCAACCTGATGGGCTTCAAGGACGGCACCGCCAACATCAAGGCCGAGGACACAGAGGCGATGGACCGCTTCGTCTGGGTCGGCGGAGAAGGGCCGGCCTGGATGCGCGGCGGCTCCTACCTGGTCACCCGCCGGATCCGCATGCTGCTCGAGATCTGGGACCGCTCCCCCCTGGCCGACCAGGAGCAGACGATCGGCCGCGACAAGTATCGCGGCGCCCCGCTCGGCGGCAGCGAGGAGTTCGAGTCGCTAGACCTCGAGGCCGAGAAGGACGGCAGACCGGTGATCCCGGTCGACGCCCACGTGCGCCTCGCCTCCGCCACCGCCAACGACGGCGTGCGGATCCTGCGCCGCGGCTACTCCTTCACCGACGGCGTCGACGAGAGCCTTGGCGAGCTGGAAGCCGGCCTCTTCTTCATCAGCTTCCAGCGCGATCCCGACCAGTTCGTCACGATCCAGCGCCGGCTCGGCTCCCTCGACTCGCTCAACGAGTACATCAAGCACGTCGGCAGCGCCGTCTTCGCCGTCCCGCCGGGAGCGCGCAACGGCGGTTACGTCGGCGAAGCACTGCTCGGCTGACTTCCACTGTTCGGCACCTCGAAATAACCGGGCAAAGGAACTGCGGAACGATATTCCGACTGGATGTGTCGGTTTTTGTTAGGGTCCCCTAAGTCTTGTCCTGGAAACAACAAGGAGCGCCCAATCCGATGAATCGCCTTCCCCTTCGCACCTCGCTGATCGCCGCCGGCATCGGCCTTGTCGCCCTCTTCGCCGCCGGCTGCGGCTCCAGCGGCGACGCTCCCGCCGGCGCCAAGAAGATGGCCTTCATGTTGACCGACGCGGGCTGTGAGCCGAACTCGACCAAGGCACCGGCCGGACCGATCAACTTCGAAGTCGAAAACGCGGGCACCTCGAAGGTGACCGAGCTCGAGGTGATGGACGGCGAAACGATCCTCGGCGAGGTCGAGAACCTCTCCGACGGGCTCTCCGGCAGCTTCGCGCTGACCCTGGAGAAAGGCGAATACACGCTCTACTGCCCGGGTGGGGACGACGAGAAAGGCACGCTCACGGTCAGCGGCGAGCTGAAGGCCGAGAACAGCCCCGAAGTCGAGGCCGCGATCGCCCAGTACCGCAAGTACCTCGAGCAGAACACCGCCGCCCTGGTCGCCGCGACCGAACCGTTCGTCGACGCGGTCATCGCCGGCAACGTGGCCAAGGCCAAGGACCTGTACCCGGCCGCCCGCATCCCCTATGAGCGGATCGAGCCGGTGGCCGAGTCCTTCGGCAGCCTCGACCCCCGTATCGACGCTCGCGAAAACGACGTTCCCGCCAGTGAATTCGAAGGCTTCCACCGGATCGAGCAGGCGCTCTGGGAAGAAGACACGGCCGCCGGCATGGCGCCGGTCGCCAAGCAGCTGCTGGCTGACGTCGAAGAGCTTCGCGACAAGGTGGCGACGGTCTCGCTGCAGGCGGTGCAGATCGCCAACGGCGCCAACGAGCTGCTCGGCGAGGTCTCGGCCTCGAAGATCACCGGCGAGGAGGAGCGCTACTCGCACACCGACCTGGTCGACTTCGAGGCAAACGTCGAAGGGGCCGAGGTCGCTTTCGAAGCGGTCGAGCCGCTGCTCTCCAAGAAGGACCCGAAGCTGGCGAAGGAAATCGAAGCGAGCTTCGAAGACGTCTACGCCTCGCTCGATCCCTACCGGCGCGCCGACGGCTTCGTCCTCTACACGGACCTGACCAAGGCGGATACGCGCAAGCTGGCACAGGAAATCGACGCTCTCGCCGAGGAGTTGTCACAGGTACCGGCACAGATCGTGGGGAGTTAGGGACAGAGGCGCTCGGCCTGCGGGTCCTGTCGTGTGGGAGGGGGGCCTGCGGGTA
>JBIOVV010000098.1:0-19769 GCA_044867925.1 Solirubrobacterales bacterium
GGGCCAGTAGGATCAATCGGAGTTTGCTGCGTATTAGGCAGGCTAACCAAGCCAAGAATAGGGAGGCCACATGAGTGAGGCGCAGACCAAGGACGACGGGGAACTGCTCGACTGGGAGAGTGTACGAGTAAAGCCGCTACCAGTGAGCGGCTTCATGCTTTATCTCGAGGGCATTGCCCCGCGTCCTATGACCGTCAAGCTGGTTCCGCTGCCGATTGGCATCGTTGCTGAGGATTACGCCGGGATAGAGGTACGTGGTTTCAGAAAAGAACCCACCACTGAGGTGGAGACTCCTTGGTCGATACACACTGAGACGAGCAACCTTCCGCATGGGAAGAAGGGCTTCATGTTGAAAGGTGCGACCAAGACGGAGTACATACCGCCGAAAGATAGTTAGCTGGTTCTCGGCTGCAACGTGAATGCAGCAGTCTCTGTATCGATCTACTGTCGCCGATCCGCGCGGCTGGCGCGGTACTCGTCCAGTTCGCGAAGAAAGGCGAGGACGGATCGGCCCCAGCCCGGAAGTCGAGACGCAACAAAGATCGCCAGTGCGATATAGCTGAAGAGGCTGGCTTCGCCTAGGTAAGGCATGTATTTGAGATAGCAGCCCCGAGGTTGTGGATAGACCTGCAGAAAAACAGGCATTCACGCACGATGTAGCGGGTTGATTTACCTGTGGATAACAAGGCAAAATCTGTGAATATGCAGTCAAATGGCGAGAGTGTTGTCGCTATCGATGTCGTGGAAACGCTTTGCGTATAGCGATTCTCCGGAAATAGCGAGGTCTATCTGGCGCTAGTCAGCCCACCAATCGCGCTGGCCATCGACGTCCTCGCGCGGAGTCTCGCCGAGATTGGGCGCGCCGACCACGAGGATCTCGAGCCCCTCCGCCCCCGCCTCGTAGCCTCGCCACGTACCGGGTGAGACGCGCACCGCGTCCCATTCCTTGAGCTCGACGATCTCGTCGTCGAGCTTCATCCGCCCGCCCCCGCTCAGGACCACATACACCTCTTCCTGCTTCTTGTGGGTGTGGCCGTAAGGAAAGCGATAGCCGGGCGGGACGCGCTGGTAGCCCAGGCCGGATTGCTCGAGCTCGAGGGCCTTGGTCGCCAAGCGGAACTCCAGGTCCGGCGCGCCGTCGAAATTGGACCCGACATCCTCCAGATCCTCCTTGAGGTTCCTGAGCGTGAACGGCACAACGCGATCCTAGGGCACCCCTGGCCGGGGTCGCCGCTCTGATCCCTCCGGCGCCGCGGTGCCAGGCGGCGAACCGAGATCTGTGCGCTAGGCTCGCTGCCGTCAATTTCCGGGAGAGCGGAGGTCGTCCATGAAGGTCCGTTGCGTCATCGCCGCAGTTCTGATCGCCACCTGCAGCGTCGCTCCCGCCAGCGCGGCGCCCTGGAAGCGGATCACGACCCCTGATGGCTCGAGCACCGACCAGGTCGGCCTCGCGCGCAGCTTCGACGGCGTGCTTCACGTTGCGTGGCACCACCCGACGGGACCGAACACCGAGGACCTCAACCACACGGCGATCACGCGGGCCGGAAGGATCGGCGCCACCACCCCGATCCAGAGCGGCTGGACGGGCTTCACGAATACGGCGCTCGTGGTCGAGCCGGGTGGCCTGCGCGCGTTCTGGGGCGGCTTTCGCACCACGGACCCGAACGATCCCCAGCGCGAAACGAACACCGCGCTTTCGCCCGATGGCGGCGCCTCGTGGGCGCTCCAGGTAGGGCAGATCAACCCGGGCGGCGCCCAGTCGTATGCCAGCTCGCACGCGGCGACGGTCCGCGGGGACGGGTCGACGATGCAGGCCTTCGCCGGGACGCTCGGCACCTGGGTTCACGCCGGTCTCTCGCCGGCGGCGCCGAACCACAACTTCATGCAGGGGCTGCAGTACGGCAACGATCCGAACCTGGCGACCGACGCGGCGAACCGGACGGTCCTGGCGTGGTACTCCAACGCGACTGGCCGGCTCGGCGTGCTCGCCCAGGACGTCAATGCGGACGGCAGCCCCGGCCCCGGCCCGCTGACGATGCCGGGCACGGGCGCGATGAACATCGGCATGCTCGGTCGCACGCCGTTGGTGGCGCGCCGGGGCGGCGGGTTCTACGTCGCTTACCCGACGCCCGGCGGCGTCCGGGCATGGCGCGTAGGAGCAGGCAAAGCGCCGGTGGTCGCCGGCATCGACGACAGTCCGGCCGTGGCCATCGCGGCCGCCGGCGATGGACGGATCTGGGTCCTTTGGACAAAGGGCTTCGGCGACCCGGACGTCCTCGCGCGGCGCTCGAACAAAGGCGCGACGAGGTTCGGCGCGACCGTGAACGCCGGTCACCCACGGGACGCGCTGCAGGCCTACAAGCTCGACGGGAACGTCGTAGGGAATGCACTCGACGTGCTCGCCAACTTCAACATCGGCACCACGTCGAACGCCGCCACGTCCTACCGCCGGCTGCTGCCCGGCCTCACACTGCAGGCCAACCCCGGCAGGTTGCGCAAGGGCGAGCAGACCGAGGTGCGCTTCACGGTGCTCGACGCGGGCGACGCCGTGAGCGGCGCGAGAGTCAAAGTCGGGGGCCAGTCGGGCATCACTGACGGCAGGGGCCGCGTGACGCTGACCCTGCAGTCGAGCCGGGCGGTAAAAGCACGAGCGACGCGCAGCGGCTATGTGGCCGCGACCAAATCGCTCGGGATTCGCCGCTGAGGCCCCGGGCGGAGTTGGAGGAGTTCCGCGGCTGCGAGGTCGACGATCTCGTCGGCCCTGGGCTCAGGCTGCTGTTCGTCGGCATCAACCCGGGCCTCTGGACGGCCGCGGTCGGGACCCACTTCGCGCATCCCACCAATCGCTTCTACCCGGCGCTGGCCGCCGCCGGCATCACCGGCTACGAGGTCGATCGGGTCGCCGGGATGACCGATGCCGACCGTGCGCATCTCGTGGCGCGGGGCGTCGGGATCACCAACCTCGTGCGGGGGGCCACGGCGCGCGCCTCCGAGCTCTCGCGCGAGGAGCTGTGCGAGGGCGGTGAGCGGCTGTTGCGATTCGTCGCCGATCACCGGCCCAGGGTCGTCGCGATCGCCGGCATCTCCGCCTACCGCGACGCCTTCGGCGAGCGCGGCGCGGCTTTGGGCCGACAGCCGGACACGCTCGACAGCGCGATCCGCTGGTCCGACGCGGCGCTCTGGGTGGTCCCCAACCCGAGCGGGCTCAATGCTCACGAGACGGTCGCGACGCTCGCCACCGCCTATGCGGCGCCGGCCGCCGAGGCTGGCGTCATCGCACCAGCCGCGGTCAAGGCGCCGGGAGGTAGGTGAGGAGGACCACCCCGGAATCGAACCGCTTCACGTCGTCGAGCTTCATCCGCACGGTCCCCCTGTCGCCGAGCACGTGGACGTTTCCCTCGCCCCAGACGAGCGGATTGAGGTAGACCTCGTACTCGTCGACCAGGCCCTTCTCGGCGAGGGCGTAGGCGAACTCGCCGCTCCCGTGCATGAACAGGTCACCATCGACCTCCGCCTTCAGCCTCGGGATCGAGTCCTCGAGGTCTCCCTCGAGCAGGGTCGCGTTCCACTCGAGATCGCCGGACAGGGTCTTGGACCCGACGTACTTCGGCATCGGGTTGACCATGTCCGCCCATTTGCCCGACTGGCTCGGCCAGTATCCCGCCAGCCCCTCGTAGGTCTTGCGGCCCAGCACCAGCCCGCCGGATCTCGCCTGGCGCTCGAACGAGCAATCGCCGTGGTCTCCGTCGGCCTGCACCCACTCGCCGACCGGGTCGACGACGCCGTCGACGGTGGCCTGCGTTGTCGCGATCAGCTTTCCCATCTCGATTCTCCTTCGGCTGTGGGGCGCTCCCTCGCAGCCCCTCTACCCATGCGACGAATGGGGGAACGCGAATTCGACACTTCGGATTCCTATCGATCGGATCGAGCCCGTCGGCCGGCGACGATCTGGTCGAGTCCGAGCGAGAAAGAAGGGCGGGGCCGGTCGGACGGCAGGCGCCCGGCTAAAGGCATCCCATCACGCTCGCCGGGGCTGCGCCGGCCGGGGTGAGGTACCCAGCAGGGCGCCCTTTCACGTAGATCGTCCTGACCGCCGGCCTGCGCCTGAGGTGGCCGTGGGCGATTTCCCTAGCCGCGGTGAGGATCTCCGATGGCCAGCCCTGACCGTGGAGCGGCAAGGCATTGCCTCGGTAGCCCTTTTCGCGGACCATCTGCAGGAGAACCGGCCAGTGGCGTGCCGTGGCCATCGCGTCCGCTGCCTCCCGCGCCGCGGCGCCGTCTTCGGCTCGGGCTGCGGACAGCCAGCGCTGAAGCCAGTTGCAGGCGACCGCTCCTGTCACCGCCTTCGCGAGCATGAAGCGATCGGTGAGGGTGCTTTTACCGCTCTGCAGCGCCGAGGCATCGAAGCCCGGGGGGACAGGTACGCCGCGGAGCATCTGCTCGATCTCCGCCGGGCGTGCCGCCGGACGAACGACTTCGGCCGGCATTGCGGCGAGCCAGGTCTCGACCCCGACGGCCCGCAGAGAGTGCAGCACGGACTCGTATTCCTCTCTGCTTCCCAACGAACCGCTGACTTCGACGAAAACGCTCCCTTGGGGCGAGAGGACCGTCGCGTAGTTCGGATGCTGCCCGGCGTAGGCGAAGGTGGTCGCCCTCTGGCCGAGGAGAGTCGAGGTCGCGGGCGTGCTGACGTGACAGCAGGCATGGCCGCTTTCGCGCAGCCTGTCCCGGTAGAAGCGAGCGGGGTGCCAGGCGAGGTTGAGCTGACGACCGCCGGGCCCGTAGAGGCGGTGCTCGTCGTTCTTGTAGATCAGTTCGCCTTGGTCGACCTCGAAGCTGCGGCCATGGACGATCGACCAGCCGGGCGCGGTGACGAGCAGGCGCGGGTTTGCCTCCGCCACCTTGACCGCGGCGGCGGCGAAGCTGGGATGAGCGCCGTCCCTGACGGAATTGACGGGCCCGCCGGAGAGGAGGATCAGCACCGCGACCGCCGCAGCGCAGGCGAAGCCGCCGAGTCCGAGCGAGGCGCCGCGGTGCCGCGAGAAAGCTCCCCCGCGCTTTGAGCCGCCGGGAGCCGGCGGCTCGCAGGCGATGCGGTCGCCAACCGGGATCGGCCGCGAAGGAGAGTCGCCGACGGCGATCGCCCGCCGCATGGCGAGGGAGAGCTCCGCATCGGTGATCGCACTCCGCATTGCGGCTGCGGAGCAGGGGTTGGCCGCCCGCACCCTGGCGAGCCCGTCGTCGTTTCGGCTCTTGCGGATCATGGGGCCTCCTCGGCGGTGTCGGAAACCGTGGCGCGGCCTTCTCGGGGCGAGCGTTCGGCTGCTTCGAGCCGCTTTGCGAGCTTGCGGCGAGCGCGGTGCAAGCGGACCCGGAAGGCGCCGGGAGAGCAGCCGAAGACCTCTGCCGCATCGCGGATGTCGAGCCCGTCCCAGGCGACCAGGCGCAGAACCTCGCGCTCTGGCTCGGCGAGGAGGGCGAAGGCGGCCGAGAAGGCGTCGCGGCGATCGAGCGAATCGGCGGGGTCGGGAACTGACGCGAAGCGGCCGGTCTCCTGGGCGAGGCGCAAGTCGAGGTCGTGGCGGCGACGGGTCGATCGGTACTGGTTGGCGATGACGTTCGCGGCGATCGCGTACAGCCAGGGCAGCGCGGGCTCGGGAATGCGGTCGCGCCGCCGCCAGGCGACCGCGAAGGCGTCTGCGACCACGTCCTCGGCCGTCTCCCGGCCGCAGACGCGCCGCATCGAGAAGGCGAGCACATCCGCGTAGTGGTCGCGGAAGCAGCGCTCGAAGCGGTCGCGGTAGATGTCCGCGACTGCGTTCGGTGGATCGTCAACGGGGAGCATCTGAAGTAGATGTGCGGCCAAGCGCGGTTGTTACAGAGGGCCCGTCATACGGGCCGGCTCTTGGCGGCGTAAGGTAAGGCCCCATGTCAGGAGGTCTCGGCTCCGCGATCGCTCGTCGCATCTGGCTTGTCTCGCTGCTGGCACTGGCATCCGCCTTCGTTGCCCCGGCCGGCGCTTCGGCCGACACGACGTGCTCGTACGACAGCGCCGCGGAAGTCCTCTCGGTCAACCTCGGTGCTCCCAACGACTCGGCGATCCTCAGCGCCGGCGGAAGCGAAATCCGGGTCAACCAGTCGAGCGGCCCGGTGACCTGTGCCAACGGACCGGCGACCTTTGCCAATACCGAGTTCGTCAGCATCGGCGGCAGCGCGGGTGCGACCTCGACCTCCGTTTCGATCCATGACGCCACGACCTTTGCCGGCTCGGTCAGTTTCCTGCTCGCCGCCGGCGATTCGCTCGCCGTCTTTGACTCCCTCTCCACCGCCCATCATCTCGTGATCGGCAACGGGGGCGTCGACAGCGATGGCGATGGCGACAAAGACATCAACTTCATCGCCAAGCCGGGAGAAATCGCCGCTTTCGGGGGCAACGTGGAAGACACGATCAGCGCTCAGGGCAGTGCCGCGACCGGCGCCGCCCTCACCGGGTCGTCCTTGAGGCTCGCGGGTGGGCTTGGAAACGACACCCTCGACGGTGGCGAGGCCGGCGATCTGCTCGAAGGCGACGATGGCAATGACGTCCTCCGCGGTCACGGCGGCAACGACCGCCTGATCGGCGACGCCTTGGTCAACGGCGACGACACGATCGAAGGGGGCGCCGGCATCGACAGGTTCGGGCTTCCGTTCAACGTGACGAATCCGCTTACTCTCGACCTGGGCAAGACCACGTCGCAGGAGACGGGCTATGGCAAAGACACGATCTCGGCGATCGAGAACGCGGAAGGGACGGGAGCAGACGACGTCCTGATCGGCGACGCCGGCCCCAACGAACTGCAGGGTCTCCCCGGCAACGACTTCATCGAAGGCAAGGGTGGCAACGACGTGCTCGACGGCAGCATCGGCACCGACACCGTCTCCTACGCGAACGCTCCCGCGGGGGTTGCGGTGAACCTCGGCGCCGGCACGGCGAGTGGCGGCGACGGCACCGACACCCCGACCAACTTCGACAACCTGGCCGGCTCGCGGTTCGCCGACACGCTGACCGGAAGCGCGACCGCAAACGCGATCACGGCGGGGGCCGGGGCCGACGTCGTCCAAGCGCTCGGAGGCGCCGATCTCGTCAACGTCCGTGACGGAGTCGCCGACAACGCCAGCTGCGGCAGCGAGCTCGACAAAGCCGTCTCCGACCGGCGCAGCCTCGACACCGTCCAGGCCGACTGCGAGGTTGTCGACGCGCTGCCCGAACCGGGTGGAAGCACCGCGCCAGGTGGAAACGCACCGGGCGACACGCTCGACTTCCGCCTCAGCGGCAAGCGGACGCAGCGCTTGGTCGAGAAGAAGGCGATCGTAGTGCGGCTTCGCTGCCCGACGGAGCCGTGTACCGCCGCGGTCAAGGCAGCCGGCAAAATCGCCAAGGTCAAAAAGGTGACCAGGAAGATTCCCGCCGGCGCCGCCAAGACGCTGAAGCTGCACCTCACACCCAAGCAGCGCGATGCAATCGAGGAGCGGCTGCTTGCGGGCAAGAAGCCAAAGCTGAAAGTCACGGCCATCGCTACCGACGCCGCCGGCAACAGGGTTCGGCGAACGCTGACAGTGACCGGGAAGCTCTAACCCGCCGCGCCAGGATCGTGACGCCTGAGGAGCTCGACAACCTCGCGCACCTGCGCCGCGCCCGTGACCTGATCGACCGCGAGTACGCACGCCCGCTCGACGTCGCTGCGCTCGCCCGTGCTGCGCTGATGTCGACCGCACACTTCTCGCGGAAGTTCCGTGCGGCTTACGGAGAGACGCCGTACGGCTACCTGATGACGCGGCGAGTCGAGCGGGCGAAGGCGCTGTTGCGGCGCGACGATCTGTCGGTCACCGAGGTCTGCTCGGAGGTCGGGTGTGCGTCGCTCGGCTCGTTCAGCGCCCGCTTCGGCAAGCTGGTGGGGGAGACGCCGACGGCCTACCGGGCCCGGGACCACGGGGCGCTCGCCGGTGTGCCCGGCTGCATCGCCAGGGACCTCACCCGCCCGGGCCGCGAACCGAGCAGGATCGGAGAAACGCGGGAGGCGGTTGCTCCCTAACGTTGGGGCCATGAACCTCACTCTCTCCCAATGCTTCGTAATCGTTCATGACCCCGACCTCGCGCTGGCCTTCTACCGCGACACGCTCGGCCTCGAGCTGCGCAACGACGTCGCCAAAGGCGATTTCCGCTGGATCACCGTCGGCGCCGCCTCCCAGCCGGACGTGGCGATCGTCCTCACGAACTACCTGAACGGCAGCCCCGCCGACGGCGACGCGGTCGCCGCCCTCGTCGCCAAGGGCGCCCTCAACGGCGTCCACTTCCACAGCGACGACCTCGACGCCAGCTTCGAGAAGGTGGATGCCGCGGATGCCGAGATCGTGCAGGAGCCCACCGATCAGCCTTGGGGGACGCGGGATTTCGCTGTGCGGGACCCGTCCGGCAACCTGGTGCGCATCGACCAGCCGCCCGCCAAATAGAGCCGGTGAGCAGGAAGAAGCAGGCGCGGTCACCCGCGTCGCACGCTGCCGACAGTCACGACCTGATCCGCGTGCACGGCGCGCGCGTGAACAACCTCAAGGACGTCAGCGTCGAAATTCCGAAGCGCCGGCTGACGGTGTTCACCGGCATCTCCGGCTCGGGCAAGAGCTCGCTGGTGTTCGGCACGATCGCCGCCGAGTCGCAGCGGCTGATCAACGAGACCTACAGCGCCTTCGTGCAGGGCTTCATGCCGACGCTGGCGCGCCCCGAGGTCGACGTCCTCGACGGGCTGACGACGGCGATCATCGTCGACCAGGAGCGGATGGGCGCCGATGCCCGCTCCACGGTCGGCACCGCCACCGATGCCCACGCGATGCTGCGCATCCTCTTCAGCCGGGTGGGCAAGCCGCACGTCGGCTCCCCCAACGCGTTCTCCTTCAACGTCGCCTCGGTCGAGGCATCGGGGATGTTGAAGAAGGGCGACGGAAAGTCCGAGAGGGTGAACTTCTCCCGCGCCGGCGGCATGTGCCCGCGCTGCGAGGGCCGGGGCTCGCTCACCGACTTCGACCGCTCCCAGCTCTACGACGACAGCAAGTCGCTCAACGAGGGCGCGCTGACGATCCCCGGCTACAGCATGGACGGCTGGTACGGCCGTATCTTCAGAGGCTGCGGCTTCTTCGACCCTGACAAGCCGATCCGCAAGTTCACCAAGAAGGAACTTGGCGATCTGCTCGACAAGGAGCCGACCAAAATCAAGGTCGAGGGCGTCAACCTGACCTACGAAGGCCTGATCCCGAAGATTCAGAAGTCGTTCCTGTCCAAGGACCCGGAGGCGATGCAGCCGCACATCCGGGCGTTCGTCGACCGAGCGGTCACCTTCGCCACCTGCCCTGAGTGCGACGGCACTCGGCTCAGCGAGGCGGCGCGCTCGTCGAGAATCGAGCAGGTCAACATCGCCGACGCCTGCGCGATGCAGATCACCGACCTCGCCGAGTGGGTCCGCGGCCTCGACGAGCCCTCGGTGGCGCCGCTGCTCGAGGCGCTGGGGGAGACCCTCGACTCGTTCGTGGAGATCGGGCTGGGCTACCTCTCGCTCGACCGTGCGTCCGGCACGCTCTCGGGCGGCGAGGCGCAGCGGACCAAGATGATCCGCCAGCTCGGCTCCTCGCTGACCGACGTCACCTACGTCTTCGACGAGCCGACGATCGGGCTGCACCCGCACGACATCCAGCGGATGAACGACCTGTTGCGGCGGCTGCGCGACAAGGGCAACACCGTGCTGGTCGTCGAGCACAAGCCCGAGGCGATCGCGATCGCCGACCACGTCGTCGACCTCGGTCCGCGCGCCGGCAGCGAGGGCGGGGAGGTGGTGTTCGAGGGCAGCGTCGAGGGCCTGCGGGCCGGCGATACGCTCACCGGGCGGCACCTCGACGACCGCGCCTCAACGAAGCCTTCGGTGAGGACGTCGTCGCGGGCGCTGGAGGTGCGGGGCGCCGAGACCAACAACCTGCAGGACCTAGACGTGGACATCCCGCTCGGGGTGCTGGTCGTCATCACCGGCGTGGCGGGGTCGGGCAAGAGCTCGCTGATCGACGGCTCTGTATCCGGGCGCGACGGGGTGGTGACGGTCGACCAGACCGCGATCCGCGGCTCGCGGCGCAGCAACCCGGCCACCTACACCAAGCTGCTCGACCCGATCCGCAAGGCGTTCGCGAAAGCCAACGGCGTCAAGCCGGGGTTGTTCAGCGCCAACTCCGACGGTGCCTGTCCCGACTGCAACGGCGCCGGCGTCGTCTACACCGATCTGGCGATGATGGCCGGCGTTGCCACCCCCTGTGAGGAGTGCGACGGCAAGCGGTTCCAAGCCGAGGTGCTCGAGTACCGGTTCGGCGGTAAGGACATCAGCGAGGTGCTGGCGATGTCGGTGACCGAGGCCGCGGCATTCTTCGGCGACGGCGGGGCGCAGATACCGGCCGCGCGCAAGATCCTCGACCGCCTCGCCGACGTCGGGCTCGGCTACCTCGGCATCGGCCAACCGCTGACGACGCTGTCCGGCGGCGAGCGGCAGCGGCTCAAGCTCGCCACCCAGATGGCCGCGAAGGGCGACGTCTACATCCTCGACGAGCCGACCACCGGGCTCCACCTCGCCGACGTCGAGCGGCTGCTCGGTCTGCTCGACCGCCTGGTCGACTCCGGCAAGTCCGTCATCGTCATCGAGCACCACCTGGCGGTGATGGCGCATGCCGACTGGATCGTCGACCTCGGCCCCGGTGCCGGCCACGACGGCGGCCGGATCGTCTACGAGGGCACGCCGGCCGACCTCGTCGCCGCCCGCTCCACCCTCACCGGCAAGTACCTCGCGGACTACGTCGCAAGCTGACGAGGCTCGCTTGATGCCCCATCTGCACAAGCGCTTCCCGGCTCTAGCCGAGACCCTCCCTCACCTCGTCCTCTCCGAGCGCCCGACGCCCGTGCGCGAGCTGGCCGGCCTCGGCATCTGGGTGAAGGAAGACGGCGCCTTCGGCTCGGGGGGCTGGGGCGGCAACAAGGTGCGCAAGCTCGAGTGGCTGATCCCCGATGCCCGGCGCCGCGGCCGGCGCTCGATCCTCACCTTCGGCGGGCTCGGCACGAACTGGGGGCTCGCGACCGCGCTCTACGCTCGCGAACATGGCCTCGAGACGGCGCTCGCGCTCGTCGACCAGCCGGTCGACGCCCACGTCCGCGCCCAGCTCGCCCGCCTCGACGCCTCGGGTGCGCGCATCCACCGCACCCATACGAAGGCGCGGACAGTGGCGATGTTGCCGTGGCTGATCGCCCGCAACACCCGCGGCGGCCGCCCGCCTTACTTGTTGCCGGCCGGAGGCTCCTCGCCGGTCGGAGCGCTCGGCTACGTCGAGGCGGCGCTGGAGATTGCCGCCGGGGTCGAGGACGGCTCGCTGTCCGAGCCGGCGCACGTCGTCGTCGCGGTCGGCACCGGCGGTACCGCGGCCGGCCTGGCGCTCGGCTTCCAGCTCGCCGGCCTGTCCACCCGGGTCGTCGGGGTCGTGGTCAACGACCAGCTTCGCCTCGACCCACCGGTGTTTGCCCGCCTCGCGCGGCGCACAGCCGCGCTGCTGGAGCGCCGCGGTGCACGCCTCGGCCGGCTCCGGCTCGAGCCGGACATGCTCGACCTCACCCGCGAGCAGATCGGTGCGGGCTACGGCCACCCGACCGAGGCGGCCGGGCGCGCCGCCGCTCTCGCCGCAGAGGAGCAACTCCCGCTCGATCCCGTCTACACCGCGAAGGCGATGGCCGGGCTGCTGGCGCTGCGTGGGGAGGGCCGCCTCGGCGATCCGGTGCTGTTCGTGCACACCGACGGGCCGCGTCTCGACGGAATGGCCGTGGACTGAGCACGCCGCCAGCTCGTCGGGTCAGTCGCGGAATTGGCGCCGGGACGCCCGTCTCGCCATCTGGAACTGGCCGTCGTTTTCAGCCTAGGAGAGATGTGATCGATTGACCCATGTATACGGGGGCAAATAGACCACTCGGCAACCCGGGGGCTCGCCCCGGCGACCCGCCGCCGGCGCCTCCGGCATATCACGAGGTGTGCAACGGCCTGATCACTCGCTGGATCGACACCCCGGGATGATTTGCCGGATCGCGAAATAGGATCTTCCGAACCCGCTCATGGCAGTGCTGCTCTACGACAACCCGGTCTCCGGCAACTGCCACAAGGTTCGGCTGATCCTTGGCCTGCTCGGCATCGGGTTCGAGCGGCGCGCGCTTCACGATCGCCGACATCGCGCTCTACGCCTACACCCACGTGGCGCCCGAGGGCGGCTTTGAGCTCGAGCCGTACCCGGCGGTGCGTGCCTGGCTCGAACGAGTTGCTGCCCAGCCTGGGATCGTCCCGATGAGTCGTGTCGATTTGGGCGACTCCCGTTCGTCGTAGGGGTAAAGGCGGGAATATCGGGACACCGAGCTTCCGCGAAGACGAGCTGAAAGGACAGTGAGATGAAGGTGATGGCGATAGTCAAGGCCAGCAAGGACTCCGAGGCGGGCGTGATGCCGAGCGAGGAGCTGCTCACGGCGATGGGCGAGTTCAACGAAGAGATGGTCAAAGCGGGCGTGATGCTGGCGGGGGAGGGCCTCCACCCGACTTCGAAGGGCGCCCGGGTCAGCTTCAGCGGCGACGATGAGCGGACCGTGACCGACGGCCCCTTTGCCGAGACCAAGGAGCTGATCGCCGGCTACTGGCTGATGCAGGTGGACTCCTTCGAGGACGCGGTGGAGTGGATCAAGCGCTGCCCCAACCCGCACCACGAAGCGGGCGAGATCGAAATTCGCCAGGTCTTCGAGGCTGAGGATTTCGGCGAGGAGTTCGCGCCGAAGGTGCGCGAGCAGGAGGAGCGGATTCGCGCCCAGGCGGAGCGGAACCAGTAGGCGACCTGGCGGTGCGGCGGGTGAGGCGATGCGAGGGCGCAGCTCAGCCCGCGGGCACGCGGGCGTCCCATTCTCGCTTGACCTGTCGCATCAATGCCGGGTAGACGATCAGGTAGCGGAAGGGCTTGATCAGGGCCATGTATCCCCTGCCGAGCAGGCCGCGCGGCTTGACGTAGACGGCCATCTGGCCTTGGTAGCGACCCTCTCCCTCTTCCGCCCAGGCAAGGTGCATCACGCCGTGCACGGTCTGGTTGGAGAGCTCGGCGGCGAACTCGTCGTCGGTGCGGAAGAGGGGGACGAAAGGGAGGGAGGCGAAGTGCAGATCCGTCGCGCTGCCGCGCAGGTCCTCGGGCAGTCGTCCGGCCAGCGAGGTCTCGCCCTCCCCCGGAATCGGCAGCTTGCCTGCGCCGTCATCGCGGTCGCTCTCGGCAGGGGCAGAGATCCTGCCGAGGTCGAACCACTTGCCGAGCAGGTTGCGGAGGCTCCAGAGCAGGCGGGTGGGGAGGGATTCCGCGTCGGAGGGATCGCCGGCGGTCAGCATCTCGAGCAGGGTCTCGAAGTCATCGGCACTGCCGTGCACCGGGAGGGCCCAGACGTCCTCCAGGATGAAGTCGGAGGCGACTTCACGGATGCGCCAGGGACCCGATTCGTGCGTTGCGTTGGGAAGCCTCATCTCGCTCCTCTCTCGATCCATACGATGTCGTATGGATGCTAGGACCGATCCTTGCATCTGTCAATACGGTGCCGTATAGATAGGCGATGGCAAATGTCCGGACTCCACGGGGCGCCTGGATCGAGGCGGCGCTGCAGGCCCTGGGGGCGGGAGGCCCGGATGCCATCCGGGTCGAGGCCCTGGCGGCATCGCTCGGCGTGTCCAAGGGCGGCTTCTACTGGCACTTCAAGGATCGCCAGGCGCTGGTGGGGGAGATGCTCGACAGCTGGGAGAAGGACGTCGTCGAGGACGTGATCGCGCGGATCGAGAGCCAGCCGGCAGAGCCGCGGGCCAAGCTGCAGCAGCTCTTCGAGCTGGCCCCGTCGGTCGACTTTGCCGTCGAGCTGGCCCTGCGGGACTGGTCACGCCGCGATCGCGAAGTCGCCAAGCGCCTGCGCCGAATCGACACCAGGCGCATGGACTACCTGCGCCTGCTGTTCGGCCAGTTCTGCGCCGACGAGGACGAGGTCGAGGCGCGCAGCATGCTCGCCTTCTCGCTGTTCATCGGCAGCTATTTCATCGTCGCCGAGCACGGCGAGAAGACCCGCGCCCAGGTGCTGCAGGCGGCGATCGATCGGTTGCTCAGCGAGTCGTGGGACTAGCGTCGGTGGGGGCGCTCTAACCGCAGGCGTCAGACCAGCGGTTGGGGGCCTGCGAGGCGCCCCTGCCGGCGGTGATCGGCCGGGTATTGACCGTCGCCGCCCGGTCGGCGCGGCGAACCGCGGCGCGGAGGGCGTTCGCCCGTGAGGTGGGCGCGATCGACCTGGTCGCGGCGGGGCCCGCGAAGGGGTTCCGCGCGGCCTCGACGAGGCGTACGACCGAGCGGGGGCCGCCATAGGCGCGCAGCGTTCTCTCCAGGGAGTAGATCGGCACTTCGCGGGCGCCGAGGGTGGCGGCGAGGCGGACGTCGCCGATAAGGCTCGCGAGGCGCCGGTAGGGGCCGCGGCCCGAGGACCCGAGGCTGACCTGCCCGACGCTGCCATAGGCGCGCTGCGCCGAGCGGAAGTAGGAGGAGACGATGCCGGGCCCGGGGTCGTGCCCCGAGTAATAGGCGAAGACGCTGCGATAGGCCTGGAAGTAGAGGTCGTCCCAGGCGGCGACGGGAAGGACGAAGTCGGCTGCGTCTTGGAGCGCGAGGCTGCCGTCGGCGATGTCGTCGAGGGCCGCGGGCATGGGCGCGGCGACGACCCTGACGTCGTGACGCTTGGCCCAGCGCGGGATGCGTGCGTACCCGCGCCAGGCAGCGCACTGCCGGGCGGGGTCGATCGTCGGCTGGAAGACCGAGGAGAAGGCGCCGCCACCGCTGCCGCCCATGATCGCCGCGGTGGATTCGAAGGGAGTGCGGAGCCGTGGCTCGGGATCGAGAGCGAGGCCCTCCAGGCGGACGCGCTTCTTCCGCGCCCAGTGAACCAGCGCTTTGACCGCCTTGAACTGCTCGGCCGCCGCGCCCTCCCAGGCCCAGTAGCCGTCGCTGAAGGGGACCAGGACCCAGCCCCAGACCGGCACGCCGAGCCGGTTGGCGGTGCGGATGATCTTCAGCGCGTCATGGCGATGGGGCTTCCCGGGGGGGATCGGGCCGAAGTCCCGCCGGTAGCGAAGGTTGAAGTACAGGGGAACCCGATCGCGGCGAAGGACGCGCCACAGCCGCGGCGTGTAGAAGTGGGTGTCCCGTCGCTTCCAGTAGGTGTCGGGAGAGTCCCAGTCGGTGCCGGGCACGGCCTCGCCGGCCCAGAAGCCGACCGTGGTCTCAGCGGGGGCGATCGGCCGCTGCGGGTGGACCCCGGCCTGCGTCCCCGCCGCTGCGGCTTGCGGCGCCGGCAGCGTCAGCGCGACCACGACCGCAGCCGCGAGCGCCCCCCTTTGAGATCCCACCCCCGTCACCCCCGCGATCCTAGTCACGTCAGTACTGACTCACCTCCCGCCGAGTAGTTGCGGAGAATGCAGTCGTGCCAGCGGAGGAGTGGACAGACGTCGAGCGCGTCCGCCAATACCTGGACCGGGCGGATGACTTTCCGCACCGGAGCGAGGGGGAGGGGGTCCTGCTCGACCATGTGCCCGCCACGGCCAGGCGGGTGCTGGACCTGGGAACCGGCGACGGGCGACTGCTGGCGCTGCTGTGCCGGGACAGGCCCGAGTTGTCAGGGGTGGGTCTCGAGTTCTCGGCGGCGATGCTCAGCGCGGCGCGCGAGCGGCTTGCCGGCGGAAGCCATATCGAGCTTGTCGAGCATGACCTCGACGACCCGCTGCCGGCGCTTGGGCGCTTCGACGCGGTGGTCTCGTCATTCGTCATCCACCACCTCGAGCACGAGCGCAAGCGCTCGCTCTATGGAGAAGTGCTTGACCTGCTCGAGCCCGGCGGGGTCTTCGCCAACTTCGAGCACGTCGCTTCGCCGACCGAGCGTCTGCACCGCGCCTTCTTTGCGGCGATCGACGAGCCGATCGAGAACGAGGACCCATCCGACCGCACGCTCGACGTCGAGACCCAGCTGGGATGGCTGCGCGAGGTCGGCTTCGAAGACGTCGACTGCCACTGGAAGTGGCTCGAGATGGCGCTGCTCGTCGGCGTCA
The DNA here is from genome assembly GCA_044867925.1 of Solirubrobacterales bacterium. Taxonomy (GTDB): domain Bacteria; phylum Actinomycetota; class Thermoleophilia; order Solirubrobacterales; family 70-9; genus VRUE01. The sequence continues at coordinate 16,194 of JBIOVV010000098.1, forward strand.
AGCCGTGAAGGCGGCCACTCAGCGCCGTATCGCTATCGGGGGTTCGCGCGGCCGGCGGTCGCGACCATGAGGCGTGTCCAGGCTGCCCGCAGGCGGCCGACTGCTCCATTTGCTTCAATCGGATCACCAGAGAAAGGAGGTGGTCCTAACTTGATTCACATGCTTAATGGGACTCTGGAGGTGCAGGGCCGCTAGGCGCCGCACTGGTTTGGGCGCCCGGCGGAATCCACCCCGGGCACCGGCGAGCAGGGAATGCCGGGCGTTGTCCCACCCGGTCGAGGTTTCCATTGCTCGTTTCCAAGCACCTGTACTAGGGCCGCCTGCGGGCGGCCCTAGTGTTTCCCGGGACCACGAATCGACCGAGGAGGAAGCGTGATCACCAAGACCGACTTCATTGGCATTCCATCGACCGATGCCGAGCGCTCGCGGCGCTTCTACGTCGAGACGCTGGGGCTGCGGCCCGACGAGCGGGGCAAGTTCGAGTTCTGGGTCGGAGACACCTGCTTCGGCATCTGGGAACCGGCCAAGATGGGGATGGAGTTCGCGCCGCAGAAAAACGCGCACCCGGCGCTGCACGTCGACGACGTCGCCGCGGCGCGCGCGGAGCTCGAAGCCAAAGGGGTCGAGTTCAACGGCGACACCTTCGACACCGGCGTTTGCCACATGGCCCTCTTCACCGATCCCGACGGCAACGACCTGATGCTGCACAACCGCTACGCCCCCTACTCGGAGTAGGAGGGCTTCTCAGGCCGTGCGGGTGGCGCCGCTGGGTCGCAGCGCCTCCCGGACGGCTTCGGCGAGCCGATCCGCCTCGCTCTCCTGCAGGGCGCTCGTCGTCACCCGGATCGCGCGGCCGCTCTGCAGCCGGAAGGGAGCGCCGGGCATGACCGCCCAGCCCTGAGCCAGCAACGACTGCACCACGGGAGCTTCCTCGGGCACCGGGATCCAGACCGCGATGCCGGCGCTGGAGGAGACCTCGATCCCTCGCTCCGCCAGCGCCGCCAGCAACCGCTCGCGACGGTCCCGATAGGTCGCCGCGGCGCGCTCGAGCGCTGCGCGGACGCCCGGGTCCGACCACATCGCCGCGACCAGGTGCTGCAGCAGGTGGCTGACCCACTGCGGCCCGACCGCCTGCCGGCCGCGCACGCGGCTGATCGTCCGGGCGTCGCCGGCGAGCAGCGCCAGGCGCAGGTCGGGCCCGAGGGACTTGGCCGGGGACAGGGCGGACGCCCAGCGTTCGCGGCCGGTCGTCAGGGTGACCCGCGCGACGCCGGCGATCGGCCCGAGGTGGTCGTCCTCGACCACCATCGCCGCCGGCGCCCGGTCGAGGACCGCGCGCAGCTCGCGCGCTCTCCCGGCCTCGAGCGAGGCCCCCGTCGGGTTCTGGCCGCGCGGGTTGAGGACGACGGCGCCGGCGCCCTCGGCGAGCGCGGCGGCGAGCTCGCCGGGCAGCATGCCCTGCTCGTCGATCGGCACGGGCCTCAGGGCCAGGCCCAGCGCGCGCAGGAGATCGAACAGGCCGGCGAAGCCGGGGTCTTCGACCGCGACCAGGTCGCCGGGCTTCGTCTGCGCCTGCAGTACCCGCTCGATCCCGTCGAGCGCGCCGCTGGTGACGGCGATCGCCTCGGTCCCGATGCCGGTCGCCGCAAGCTCGGCCTCCGCCACCGCCTGCAGCTCGGGCACCATCGGCTCGCCGCCATAGAGCTGGGTAGGCCTCTCCAGCTGCCGCAGAAAGGGCGTCGGATCGGGGAGCAGGGCCGGGTCGGGATTGCCGCTCGCCAGGTCGCGGGCGCCGGCGGGAATCGTCGGCCTCCGCAAGGCGCCGCCGAGGGGAGGGCGCCAGCTGACATGGGAGCGGCGGCGCTCCCAGGTGGCTATGAGGCCGCGGGAGCGCAGGTCGGCGAGGGCGGCCGAGACGGTCGTCGGGCTGACGCCGAGATCGCCGGCGAGGGCGCGGACGGTAGGCAGCGCCTCGCCCGGGGCCAGCACGCCCTGCTCGATTGCGTCCTCGATGCCGGCGGCGATCTCCTGCGCGTTGGTGCCGGATATTCGATATTGTGCCATGTCAGATAATCAAACTGTACTGTAACAGATGAGGACACCACGCACAAAGCTGCGCCGCAAGCCGAGCAGGGGCTCTCACGACCGGGCTGTGGTCGAGGCGATCTTCGACGAGGCACTGGTCTCGCACCTCGGCTTCCTCGACGCCGGCCTGCCGGCGGTGATCCCGACGCTCCATGCCCGCCTCGATTCGAGCATCTACCTGCATGGCTCGGCGGCCAGCAACGCCTTGCGCCGCTCGCACAGCGCCGAGGTCTGCCTGACCGCGACCCTGATCGACGGCCTCGTGCTGGCCCGCGCCGCGATGCACCACTCGGCGAACTACCGCTCGGCGATGCTCTTCGGCGAGGGTGAGTGGATCGACGAGGAGGCAGAGAAGCTCGCCGCGCTCGAGGCCCTGGTCGAGAAGCTGGTCCCCGGGCGTTGGGGTGACGCCCGCCGGCCGACCGCGAAGGAGCTGCGGGCGACGGCGGTCTTGCGGATCCCGCTCGAGCAGGCCTCGGCCAAGGTCAGGACGGGGCCGCCGAGCGACGACGACGCCGACCTCGCGCTGCCCGTCTGGGCGGGAGTCGTCGGCCTGCGCACGGTTGCGGACGAGCCCCAGCCGGACGAGCTGCTCGCCCCGGGCACAGAGGCGCCTGCTTACCTGGGCAAGCTGCTCGCTGCGCGGGAGTGATTGCCCCGCCCCCGATCGCGCCGAGCGCGGCTCCGGCCGCCTCGACGAGCTGCTTCAACCTGCTTGGGCCGGGGAGCGAGCCAGCCAGCGACGCTCCTTCGAGCGCATCACCGGCGTAGCCAGCAGGCTGCCGAAGCGCCGCTGCGCGGCGCGCAGGCGCGAGTCGTGGCCGGCCGGGAGCAGCTTGGCGAGCTGGCGGTACTCGCGTGAGACCTGGCTGGTCCTGAAGACGTCGGCGATCGCGCCGAGCAGGTCGGCGGGGTCGGCGACCGTCGTCCGCGCGATCTCCTCGCCCTCGACCGCGATCCGCAGCTCGGCGGGGTAGCTGCGGGCAGGGGGTGGCGCCGGCGGCGCCGCGCAGGCGGCACCGATCGCCTCGGCGAGCTTGGCGTGGGTCGCGGCGATCTCGCCGGAGCGGGCCCGCGCCCGTCCTTCTCCCACCTTTGTCTCAACCAGGTGGGCGCCGCCCAGCTCACCCTGTTCGAGCTCCTCGAGCATCCAGCGATCGCCGGCGGCGAGCAGAACGGGGACGCCCTCGGCCGCCAGCGCCTGCGCGTAGACGCGGGCCTCGCTGAGCGGTACGCCGCCGAGCGAGACCTCCATCTCCCAAACGAAGGTGTGCGAGCAGAACGCCCGCGGGTTCTTGGTGCCGGCGTGGTGGCCGAGCATGACCACGGCGTCGAGTGGGCCGCCGTGGGCCTTGGCCATCGAAGGCTCGGCCTCGTCGAGGGCGAGGTCGGCGATCGGCCGCACCTCGACCCCTTCCGGCATGCGGTCGCGTTCGATGTTGGTGCCGACCATGTGCCAGTCGCCAACCGAGATCCGTCCGGCGCCGGCGC
>JBIOVV010000099.1:0-50507 GCA_044867925.1 Solirubrobacterales bacterium
ACGGGGAGGGCGGCGAGGAACCGACGACGATGACCTACACCGTCGATGACACCGGCGAGATACAGCCGGTCGACATCGACGAGACGGTCGAGCGCAGTGGCGCTGCCTTGGTGATCCGCTCCGGCGGCGGCCGCTCCGGCGAGAGCTTTGCGCTGGACGACGACCGGGTCAGCATCGGGCGCAGCCCCGACGCCGGCGTCTTCCTCGACGACGTGACCGTCTCGCGGAACCATGCCCTCTTGGTCCGCCGCCGCGACGGCCTCTACATCGACGACCTCGGCTCGCTCAACGGCACCTACGTCAACCGCCGCCGCATCGAGTCTCACCGGCTTGCCGACGGCGACGAGATCCAAGTCGGCAAGTACAAGCTCAGCTACCTGGAGAAGTAAGTTGCCTGCCTCCCCAACCTCGCACAACTAATGGCCGTCTCCGAGCAGCAGGCACGCCAGCGCGACTCGCGCCCTCGCAAGGCGCTGACGATCGGCGCCGTCTGCAAGATCCTGCAGAGCGAGTTCGACGACGTCTCGATCTCGAAGATCCGCTATCTCGAGGATCAGAAGCTGCTGACGCCGCGGCGCACGGCCGGCGGCTACCGGCTCTACAGCCAGTCGGACGTCGAACGGTTGCGCACGATCCTGCGCCTGCAGCGCGACGAGTTCCTGCCCCTGCGGGTGATCCGCCAGGAGCTGGCGGCGGGCGGCGACTTCGTCCCCGCCGGTACCGGCTCGGACAAGCGGCCCTCGGGCGGCGCGGTGCGGCGGGCGATCCTGGTCAACACCTCACGCGCCTACCTGACCCTGGAGGAGGTGATCGAGGAGACCGGCGCCCGCGAGGAGCTGATCTCCGAGCTGGAGAACTTCGGCATCGTCCAGCCCGAGAAGCGCGAGGGCAAGACCGCCTATGACGAGACCGACCGCGAAGTCGTGCGCTCGGCCAACGAGCTCTCCCGCTTCGGCGTGGCGGCGCGCAACCTGCGCGTCTTCCGGTCGTCGGCCGACCGCGAGGCAAACCTGCTCGAAGCTCTGCTCGGCCCCTCGCTGCGCTCGCGTAATCCGGACCGCCGCAAGGAGGCGCTGGAGAGCCTGGAGAGCCTGGCCGCGACCGTCAGCCACCTCAAGCACCTGCTGCTGGTCCGCGACCTCCGCAGGCTTGCGGGCGATTAGCGGCGCTAGGGCGGCGTCTGGCAGCGTCCTCGGTCGCTCGCGTGCAAGTGCACGCCGCGCTCCCTGCGTCCTTGCCAGACTTGGCCCTCGCGCCGCTAATCAATGCCCCGAATAACCAGAAAAAGAGCAATTCCCGCCGAGCCCGAGAAGGTATGGGCACTGGTCTCCGACCCCTACAGCCTGCCGCGTTGGTGGCCGCGGACGATGCGGGTCGAGGGGGTCGAGGGGGAGGGCGCCGACTTGCAGTGGACGAAGGTGCTTGGGACGGCCGAGGGGCGTGGCGTGCGCGCGGATTTCCGCTGCAGCGAGTCGGTCGAGGGAGAGCGTTTCGGCTGGGAGCAGCAGATCGCCGGTACGCCGTTCGAGCGACACCTGCGGCGCTACGCGGTCGACGTCGCCATCGCCGGGGTCGACTCCGGCACCGAGGTGACCATCGCCGCCGCGCAGACGCTTCGCGGCCTCTCCCGGCTGGGCTCGCCGATGATGCGCCGCGGCCAGGGAGCGCTGCTGGACGAAGCGCTCGACGGGCTCGAACGGGCCCTGGCATGAGCGGGCCGCGCCGCGACTCGAAGTGGTGGGGATGGGGCGACCCGTCGATCGCCCCCGAGCTGGATGGACCGGCCCTGGAGACGCTGCGGGAGCGGATCGGCGCGCTGCGGCCCACGCCGCGCGCCGCCGAGCTGGACCGCTTCGGGTTGCCGGCGGCGGAGCAGCTTCCGCGGGCGTTGATCGAGGCGGTCGGCGAGGAGAACGTCTTCGACGGCGCCGAGGACCGCGTCCGCCACGCGACCGGCCGCGGCTACGTCGACCTCGCCCGGCTGCGATCGGGGCGGCTGGAGAGTGCCCCGGACGCCGTCCTGCTGCCGGCCGACGCGGCCGCGGTGAGACGGGTCTTGGAGCTCTGCGCAGCGCAAGGCATCGCAGTCGTCCCCTTCGGCGGCGGCACCAGCGTCGTCGGCGGCATCGAGGCCCTGCGCGGTGCCCATGAGCGCGTCGTCAGCCTCGACCTGGCTCGCCTGCAGGAGGTCGAGGTCGACCCTCGCTCGCTCACGGCGCGCCTCGGCGCCGGGCTGCGCGGGCCGGAGGCGGAAGCCGATCTCGCCAGGCACGGTCTGGTGCTCGGCCACTACCCCCAGTCCTTCGAGTACGCGACGATCGGCGGCTTCGCCGCCACCCGCTCGGCGGGCCAGGCATCGAGCGGCTACGGCCGCTTCGACTCGCTGGTCAGCTCGGTCCGCCTGATCGCCCCGGCCGGCGAGCTGAACACGCTCGCGACCCCGCACACCGCCGCGGGCCCTGCTCTGCGCGAGCTGGTGATCGGCTCCGAGGGTGTCCTCGGCGTCATCCCGAACGTGACCGTGCGGGTGCGGCCGGCGCCCCGCCGGCGCCGCTACGAGGCGTGGATGGTGGAGAGCTTCGAGGCCGGCGCCGAGATCGTTCGCGCGCTTGCCCAAGGCCCGGGCCTGCCGGACGTGATCCGGGTCTCCGACGAGGAGGAGACCGAGGTCTCGCTTGCCCTCTCCGGCCCGCGCGGCATCGCCGGCTCTCTCTTCGGCGGCTACCTCGGCCTGCGCGGCCGCCGCGGCGGATCGCTGGTGATCGTCGGCCTCGAGGGCACGGAGGAGTCGGTCGCGCGGCGCCGGGCGCTGAGCGTGCGCGAGCTGCGCAAGGGCGGCGCCGCCTATCTAGGCCAGTCCGCCGGGCGCTCCTGGGAGCACGGCCGCTACCAGGGGCCCTACCTGCGCGACACGCTGATGGAGATGGGGGCGATGGTCGAGACCCTAGAGACCTCGCACACGTGGAGCGAGCTCGACGCCCTGTACCGGGCGGTGCGCGGAGCGATCCACGACTCCCTGGCCGCGCAGGGCACGCCGGGCCTCGTCTTCTGCCACGTCTCGCACGCCTACGCCGACGGAGCCTCGCTCTACTTCACCTTCATCTCCAGGGCTCGCGAGGGCGCCGAGGTGGAGCAGTGGCGGCAGGTCAAGCGCGCCGCCTCGGAGGCCATCGTCGCCAAGGGCGGCACGATCACCCACCACCACGCGGTAGGTCGCGACCACGCCCCCTACATGGAGGCCGAGGTGGGCAAGACGGGGCTCGACGTCCTGCGAGCGGTGAAGGACCAGCTCGACCCGGCCGGGATAATGAACCCCGGCAAGCTGCTCCCCTGAGCTACTGGCCTTCGATCGCCGGGCTGGTTATCTGCCCGCGCAGAACCGATTCGCCGACATAGGGCGGCACGCGACTTTCCTTTTTCGCTTTGGCGAAAGCCGCCCGGTACTCCGCCGTTGAGGTGCGGGCGACGTCGATCTGGTCGAAGGAGCCGTTGGCGACGTAGGTCAGCAACTGCGCCGGGATTTCGAACTGAGCCGCGAGCTTGCCCGAGTCGTCGACCGGGACGGAGCCGATCTGAAGGGCGATCTTCGGCGAGCGGTAGAGCCAGATCGTGTAGGTCTCTCCCGCTCGGGAAGGCTCGAGGCCTTCGGCGGTGACCTGGAGCAGGATTTTTTTCTTGAACTGGCCGAAGACGGCGCGGCCGGCGGCGTCGCCACCGTCGCTGGGCGAAAGGACCGCCTGGGTGAGGTTTTCGTCCGTGGCCGCGGCGCTGGCGTTTTCGGCCAGTTCGCTTTCGCCTGAGGTGGCGGACGAGCCGGAGCCGCCTCCGTCGCCGCCGACGATCAGCACGATGACCAGGATGACCACGACGAGGGCGCCTGCGCCGAGCCCGATCAGGGCGCCCCGGTCCTTCGGGACTTTCAGGCTGGGGATCTTGGCTACGGGTTTCGCCGGCGAGGCCTTCGGCTCGGCTCGAGACGGCGCGACAGGCACGACCGGGGGCGGTTCCTCGGCCTGGGCCCGGACCGGCTCGACGGGAGCCACCGACTGCGGAGCGGCAGGGGTTGCGGTCGGAGGCGCTTGCTCGGGCGCCGACTCTTGCTCAGGCGCTGATTGCCCTTCGGGGAGCGCGGGCTCCTCGACCTCGGCGAGCGCCTCCTTGACCCGCTCGCGCACCTCCTCGACGCTGATCCCCATCAGCGCCGCCATGTCGTCGTAGCCCTCCTCGCGCTGAGCGAGCAGGCGCAGCATCGCCTTTTGGTCGTCCGTCAACCCCACCGCCGCGAAGCCTACGTCAGCCAGCCCCCACGAGGGCGTGTCTGAGGTTAAGGGGCCGTATGGACCCATAAGCTCAGACACGCCCCTGCGGGGGCGTGGCGGGTAGTGTCTCGGCGCGATGGCTGACGATCCGCGCGGGCTGCTCTCTCACTTCGATGCCCTGCTGGGCACGGAATGGCTCGACGACGATCCCGGGCACGCTCGGGTTCGAGTGCCGATGCGCGACGAGCTGAGGCAACCGGTCGGCCTCCTGCACGGCGGCGTGATGTCGAGCCTGGTCGAGAGCGTCTGCTCCCGCGCCACCGCCCTGGCCGTGCTCGGCGAGGGGATGGCGGCGATGGGTCAGTCGATCAGCGTCAGCTTCATCCGCCCGATCACCGCGGGGCACGCCGAAGTGCAGGCCAAAGCACGCCACCGCGGCCGCACCACCTGGGTCTGGGACGCCGAGGTCCGCGATGCTGAAGAGCGCCTCTGTGCGCTCGCCCAGATGACGATCGCGGTCAGGCCGATGCCAAAGCGGGACTAGCCCCTGTACCGGTTGGTGATCGGCAGGCGCCGGTCGCGGCCGAAGGCCCTCGGCGTGATCCGGATCCCCGGGGCTGCCTGCCGCCGCTTGTACTCGGAGCGGTCGACCATGAGGACCACCTCGTCGACCACCGTGGCGGGGAGGCCGGCGGCGATCATCTCCTCACGGCCTTCGTCGCGCTCCACGTAGGCCTCGAGGATGCGGTCGAGCAGCTCGTAGGGGGGCAGCGAGTCGCTGTCGAGCTGGTCCGGGCGCAGCTCGGCTGAGGGCGCCCGCTCCAGCACCGAGGCCGGGATCGGCTCACCTCCGGCGCTCTCGTTGCGATGGCCGACCAGTTCGTAGACGAGCGTCTTCGGCACGTCCTTGATCGCCGCGAAGCCACCGGCCATGTCGCCGTAGAGGGTCGCGTAGCCGACCGACATCTCGCTCTTGTTGCCTGTGGTGAGGACCAGCCAGCCGTGCTTGTTGGAGAGCGCCATCATCATGTTGCCCCGGATCCGCGCCTGGATGTTCTCGGCGGCGAGGTCGGGTTCCGAGGGCCGGGTCGGGTCACGAGGCAGGGGCTCCTCCTCGGCGGAGCCACCGGGGCTGCCGATCGAGCCGGCCAGTGCTTTCTCGTACTCCCTCATCGCCGCCTCGATCGGGATCTCGATCAGCTCGACGCCGAGGTTGGCGGCGATATTCCGCGCGTCCTGCTGTGTTTCAGGGCTCGAATGGGGCGAGGGCATCACTACGCAGCTGACGTGCTCGGGCCCGAGCGCATCGACGGCGAGCAGGGCGACGAGGGCGGAGTCGATCCCGCCGGAGAGCGCCACGCCGACGTGCCGGAAGCCGTTCTTGCGGACGTAGTCGCGCAAGCCGAGCCTCAGGGCGCCGTAGACCTCGGCCAGGTCGGCGAGCGGCTCGGGCAGCCTGCCCGGGGCAGGGGAGGGGACCTCGCAGACGAGCAGCTCCTCCTCGAACTGGGCCGCCCGCGCGAGCACCGCTCCGTCGGCGCCGACGATGAAGCTGTGGCCGTCGAAGACCAGCTCATCCTGGCCGCCGACGAGATTGCAGAAGGCGAAAGCGGCGCCGTAGTCGCGCGCCCGCTCGGCCAGCATCGCTTCGCGCTCGCGTCCCTTGCCGCGGTGATATGGCGAGCCCGAGGGATTGGCGATCAAGCGGGCGCCGGCTTCCGCCTCGCTCGACGCCGGCGGCCCCGCCGTCCAGACGTCCTCGCAGATCGTCAGGCCGACCCGGTCGCCGCCGGCCGCGATCGTCATCGGCTCGCTTCCCGGGACGAAGTAGCGCTGCTCGTCGAAGACCGAGTAGTTGGGCAGGCGGTTCTTGCGGTAGACGGCCTGGACCGCACCGTCGGCCAGCACGGCGAGCGAGTTGTGGGCGTGGCGAAAGTCACCGCCGTCGGCGACCGGCTCGGCGAAGCCGACCAGCGCGACGGTGCTCTCGACGCCGCGGGCAAGCTCCTCGACGCAGCGCCGGTTGGCCTCGACGAAGTGCCGCTTGAGGTAGAGATCCTCGGCCGGGTAGCCGGGCAGGCAGAGCTCGGGAAAGATCGTCAACTCGGCACCCTCGCTCTCGGCCCGGCCGATCCACTCGGCGATCTTTGCCGCGTTGCCGTCGAGGTCGCCGACGGTCGGGTCGATCTGGGCCAGCGCTATGCGCAAGAGGGCGTCATCGGGTCGATCACGACCCAAGTATCGCGGCCCCGGGCTGACTTCGCACTTGCTCGCTCCCTTGGCGAAGAAAGGCGAACTCACGGGAAGGGGACCGCCTGGGCGGGCTGTAGATTGCCGCGCGTGCGAGCGCGGCGGGTGATCGGGGTGTCGCTTGCCTGTCTCGTCGTCCTTTCTGCGGCTCCGGCTCTGGCAAGCGCCGGCGACCAGTGGATCTTCCGGGCGCCGGCGGCGCGGCCCACCGACGATCCCGACCCCAACCGCAACGCCTACACCGTGCCCGAGGCGCCGCGCTCGCCGGCCTGCAGCCGCCACTTCTGCGTTCACTGGGTGGCCGAGGGGATCGATGCCCCCAGCCTCGCGGACGTCGATGGCGACGGTGCGCCCGACTACGTCGAGCAGGTCCAAGGGGTAGCCGAACGCGTCCACTCGGTCGAGAACGACAAGCTCGGCTGGCGTGAGCCCAAGTCAGACGGGCGCAAGGGCGGTCGCCGCGGCAAGACCGACATCTACCTCGATCAGATCGGCGGCGCCCTCTTCGGCTACGCCGCTCCCGATCGTGGCCAGGGCAAGGCCCACCGGCTGCCGCGCCGCCTGCACGGCTACCTCGTACTCGACAACGACTACGACCCGCGTGAGTTTCCCGGCACGACCCCTGAGGACGACCTCGAGGTGACGGTCGCCCACGAGTACAACCACATCCTCCAGTTCGGCTACGACGCCTACCAGGACGCCTGGTTTGCCGAGGCGAGCGCGGTCTGGATGGAGGACGAGGTCTACGGCGGCATCGATGACTACCTGCGCTACGTGCGGCGCTGGGTGAAGCGCTTCGACACCCCGCTGACGGCGAACTCGATCAAGGAGTACGGCTCGGCGGTTTGGAACAAGTGGCTGGCGCACCGGTACGGACGTGCGATCGTGCGCCGCGCCTGGGCGCGCGCCGTGCACGCCCGGCCGGGCGGCTTCTCGGTCTCCGCCTACGACGGGGCGATCGAAGAGGCGGGCGGCTCGGACTTCAGCCGCGACTTCGCCCGCTTCGCCCGCGACCTGCCCGAGTGGCGCACGGGCGAGGTCTTCCCGGAGGGCGATTCCTTCCCCGACGTCTCACGCCAGGGCAGCCTCTCGCTCGATGGCCGTGTCATCTCGCGCAGCCTCAACCACACGACGTTCCAGCTGCTGCGCCTGCATGCGCGCGGCGGGCGAAGGCTCGTCGTTCACGCCGCCGCGCCGCGAGGAATCAGCGCCGGCCTGGCCCTCGTGGGACGAACCGGCAGCGAGCGCCGCGGCTATACGGTCAGCCTGCTCGACTTCTCACGCCGCGGTGGCCGGATGACGGTTCGACTCGCCCGCCCGGGCCGTTTCGAGCGGCTGACCGCGGTGCTGATCAATGCCGACACGAGCGCCTCGGGCTTCAGCGCCCGGCGGCTCGACTGGGCCTACTTGACCGACAGCGCGCCGTTCCGGGCCTGGGCCCGGCTCGACTGAGTGGCCCTTGCGGCATCCGGGCCGGCGAGCTCGGCGATCGCCCCTTCGAGGTCGAGCCCGAAGCTGTCGAGATCGGCCATCGCGTCGTAGTCGCCGATCAGGCCGAAGTCGACCTGGCCGTTGTAGGACATGATCCCGACGCAGAGCGCTTGGCGACGGGCCAGCGGCACCATCGGGAAGATCGACTCCATCTGCCGCCCCAGCACGAAGAGCGGGAACTGGGGGCCGGGCACGTTGGTGACGACGAGGTTGAAGAAGCGCTGAGCCGGCTGCAGGCGGGCGGCCTGCGACGCGATCGTGGTCGGCGCGAAGTCGACGATGCGGGTGAGGATCTCGGCGCCGACGGCCTGGCCGGAGCCCTTCAGGTCGCCCATCAGCTCGGTGACCAGGTGCAGGCGGCGGACCGGCTCCTCGCACCAGATCGGCAGCGGCGCCATCATCGCCGAGATGCGGTTGCCGAGGGCCCCACGCTCCTCCTCGGCGCGCACGCTGACCGGCACCAGGGCTCGCATCTCGAGGTCCTCTGTGTCATGGCCGCGCGCCCGCAGGTAGTTGCCGATCGCCCCGGTGACGACGGAGAGGATCACGTCGTTGACGGTGCCGCCGTGCTCGTTCTTGATCTGCTTGAGGGCGCCGAGGTCGCTGCGCACGAAGGCGACGCGCCGGTGCGGCCCGATCTCGACGTTGAAGGGGGTCGAGGGCGCCGCCATGCCGGCGCTGATCACCTTGCTGGTCGCGCCGATTCCACGCAGGACCTGGCGCGGGCCGCGGAAGGCCGCGCGCACACCGCGAACGAGCTCCTGCGGGCTGGTGGCGCGCTCACGCAGGGCGTCGCTGAGCAGTTTGAGGTCGGTCGGCTCCGGCCGCGGCGCCCACTTGGGCGGCAGCGCCGGTGGGTTGGCGGGCTCCCGCTCGGTGTCGAAGAGGACGGTGGTGATGTCGACGCCCGAGATTCCGTCGACGAGCGCGTGGTGGCTCTTGCCGATGATCGCGAAGCGCTCGTCGACGAGTCCCTCGACCAGCCACAGCTCCCACAGCGGCTTGCTGCGGTCGAGTTGCTGGGAGAAGATCCGCGCCGCGAGGTTGCGCAGCTGCTCCTCGGATCCGGGTGCCGGCAGCGCGGTCTGCCGCACGTGGTAGTCGAGGTTGAGGTGGGGGTCGTCGACCCAGACGGGCCTGCCCTGATCGAAGGGCACGAAGCGCAGCTTCTGGCGGAAGCGCGGCACCAGGTGCAGGCGGGAGGCGATGTGATCGCGGAACTCGCCGATTCCGGGGGCCGGGCCCTCGAAGATGCTGGTCGAGGCGACGTGCATGTGGGCGCCGGCGCGCTCCATGTGCAGGAAGGACGAATCGAGTCCAGTCAACCGGTCGGCGCTCACCGGGAAATCTTCGCACAAGACCGCAGAGGTCCTGCGAAGCGCCGGCGAGCCACTCAGGCGGTCAGCCCGAGCTGAAGCTGGTCGCGCTCGGCCTCGGCGGGCGGCGAAGCGTCCTCGCCGCTCTCGAAGGCGGCGACGCGCACGCCGAGCAACCGCACCGGGCGCGGCGGGTCGTAGGCGCGCAGGAGATCGAGCGCAACGGGCCGGACGATGGCCGGATCGCTGGTCGGCGCGTCGAGGGTGTGCGAGCGGGTGACGTTGGTCCAGTCGTCGAGCCGCACCTTGATCCCGATCGTGCGGCCCTGCAGGTCGCGCTTGCGCAGCCGGCGGCAGAGCTCCTCTGCGAGCCGCGCCATGTGGGCCTCGATCTCGGCCCGGTCGCTGACGTCGACGTCGAAAGTCGTCTCCGCCGATTGCGACTTGGTCTCACGCTCGACCGTGACCGGCGTCTCGTCTTCCAGGCGGCTGCGCCGGTGCAGCCAGCGTCCCTGCCGTGGCCCGAAGCGCTGCTCCAGCGCCGCCGGCTCCCAGGCGCGCAGGTCGGCAAGGGTCTGGATTCCCATCGACTCCAGCTTGCCCACCGTCTTCGGTCCGATCCCGGGAATCAGCCCGGGCGATTCCGCCGAGAAACGCTCCAGTGCCTCCTCCCGCGAGAGCACCACCATCCCCGCCGGCTTGCCCAGCTCGCTGGTGATCTTGGCCAGCATGCGACTCTCCGAGATTCCGACCGAACAGGTCAGTCCCGTCTCCTCATCGATCTGCGCCGCGATCCGGCGCATCGTCGCCTTGGGGGAGAAGAGGCCGGTCAGGTCGACATAGGCCTCGTCGAGACCGACCACCTCGACCGTCTCCGCGTTGCGGTAGAGGATCGCCATCACCTGTCCCGAGGCCTCGCGATAGGCGTTGAAGTCGGGCTGCAGGTAGACGGCGTCGGGCAGTCGCCGGCGCGCCACAGCCGCCGGCATCGCCGAGTGGATGCCGGCCAGCTTGCGCGCCTCGTAGCTCGCGGTCGTCACCACCGCCCGCGGTCCCGAGCCGCAGACGACGACCGGCTTGCCCTTCAGCTCGGGCCGTCGTCGCAGCTCGACCGACGCATAGAAGGCGTCCATGTCGAGATGAGCCACGGTTCGCTCGAAGGCCACGGCCCGATGGTAGGAGCAGAGGGGGACGGCGATTGGGCTCATGACAGCGGCGGCACCTTGTAGCTCTAGCTCACCGGTCCTTTCGTCCTAGACTGCAAGCCGATGGCTTCCCCTGAGGCAAAAAACCTCGAGGCGATCTCGAAGGCGATCGACCAGCACAACTCGAACTGCCCGTTTCCGGCTGCCGAGGTGCGGATGAACCCGTTCGAGGTCGAACGGCTGGGCTGGGACCAGATCCGTGGGCTGCCGGTGGTTCCGGACGCGGAGATCGGCACGGGCCGCTTCCGCATCGTCTGCTCGCGCGACCTCGACGGCGAGGGGCTGGAGGAGGTCGAGGCTGTCGGCCGCGAGATGGAGACCGTCGCGCCCGCCGTCGACAACTGAGAATCGGCGAAACGCAGATTTCCCATGCCATGCCTGGGAAATCGACGCTTCGTTGCGCTCAGACGCTGTTCCAGAAGTCGAGACCCAGGCCTGAGAGCCAGGATTGGGCATCGGCGTTGAGCTGGGTCAGCTCGTTGGTCCAGATCAGCACGCCCATCGCGATCAGGATCACGCCGCCGGTGGCGACTATGGCCTGGTAGTGGCGCTTGACCACGGTGAAGGCGGTGGTCATGCGGGAGAAGGCGACGGCGGTGAGCAGGAAGGGGATCGCCAGCCCGGCCGAGTAGACGACGAGGAGGAAGGCCCCGTGCGCGGCCGAGCCCGAGAGCGAGGCGGCGGTGAGGATCGCGCCGAGCGTGGGACCGATGCAGGGGGTCCAGGCGATCGCGAAAGCGGCGCCGGCGACGATCGGGCCGCCCCTGCCGGCACGCTCGAGCAGGGCGTCGACGTGCCACTCGCGATTGAGTCGGGTGACGAAGAGCGAGGAGACGAAGAGCACCCCCATGACGATGATCAGCGCCGCCGCGATCTTGCTGAGCAGCTCCTCGTGGTCCTGGAAGGCCGAGCCGAGCGCCGTCGCGGTCAGCCCCTCGGCGACGAAGATCGCGGAGAAGCTGGCGACGAAGAGCAGGCTGGGGCCGAGGATCCGGCGCCAGCCGGCCGTCTCCAGCTCGCTTGCCGAGACGCCGCTGACGGCCGAGAGGTAGCCGGGGACCAGCGGCAGCACGCAGGGGGAAAGGAAGGAGACGACGCCCGCGGCCAGGGCGGCGAAGATGCCCACCCCGGCGGCGGGATCGGAGCTCAGTGCGGCGAGGATCACGACCCCCCAGGGTACTTGGGGCGGCAGCGCGCCAGGCAGCCACGGTGCCGCTCGCGAGGCTTCCGGCCGTTGCTGGAGACTGCACGCGGTGGAACTCTTCGATGCCAGCGGAGCGCGCCGGCGGCTGCGGGTCTCGCCGCTCTTCGCGATCGGGCCCAGCGCGCCGGGGCCGGCGCTGCGACGCGGCTTCCTGGTCGCGCTTCCGGTCGGCCTCGCGCTGATCCTCGAGCTGGGGCTGTCGAGCCCGACCAAGGGCGCGATCGGCACCGGCGCCCTGCTGGCCGGCTTCCCGGCGATGGACGCACCGGCGCTGCCGCGGGCGGCCTGGCAGGCGGCTGCGGCGCCCTTGATCGGCGCCGCCGCGGCCCTCGGCGTGCTCACCGGCTCCAGCCCCTTGCTCGCGATCGGCACGATGGCCGTGATCGGGGCGCTGGCGGGCTACTGCTTCTCGGTCTCTCTGCGACTCTCGATCTTCGGTCTCTCGGTGGCGCTCGCGCTGCTGATCTGCCAAGACCTGCCGCTCGACCTCGGCGACGCGCCGGCTGCGCTGCTCCTCGCCACCGCGGGCGGCCTCCTGCAGGCGGCCTTCTCGCTCGTCGTCTGGGCTGCCGGCGACCGCAGCGAGGAAGGAGGGGAGAGCGGCTGGGACTGGCCGGCGGCGAGGGGGGCGTTCCGCGAGAACCTCACAATCCGCTCGACCAGCTTCCGCCACGGCCTGCGCTTCGGCGCCGCGCTGGGAGCCGGCGTCGCCTCCTACTGGCTGCTCGGCGTGCACGAACACGGCTTCTGGATCCCGCTGACGATCCTCTTCGTCCTTCGCCCCGACGAGGAGGAGACGTTTCGCCGCCTCGCACTGCGGGCGGTCGGCACCGCGGCCGGGCTCGTCATCGCAACCGCGCTGGCGGAGTGGCTGCGGGGCGACGAGCCGGCGATCGCCATCTGCCTGACGATCGCGACCGGCTTCGCCTACGGCCTGCTCACCGTCCAGTACGCGCTCTTCACCGCCGCGATCACGACCTACGCGGTGATGCTGGCCGACTCGATCGGCGAGCCGGCGCTGCAAGCCGCCGACGAGCGGGCATTGGGCACGGCACTCGGGATCGCAATTGCGGGGGCGGCGTTCCTGCTCTGGCCGAACCGCGTCGAGGCTGTTTGAGCTGCGGGATCTGGCCTGGAGGGCTCCGGGGCGCCCAGCCGGTAGATTTACTGGCTGACCAGCCAAACCGCGGGGCTGGCCCGCGGCGACACAGGAGCAGACTTTGAGCAACCGCACGTTCGTGATCGGGGTCGGGATGACCAAGTTCGAGAAGCCCGGCACCAAGGAGGGCGACTACCCGGATTGGGCCAAGGAGGCGGGGGAGAAGGCGCTCGCCGACGCCGGGATCCCTTACGAGGACGTCGAGCAGGCCTACGCGGGCTACTGCTACGGCGATTCCACCTACGGACAGCGGGCGCTTTACCAGCTCGGCCTCACCGGGATCCCCGTGGTCAACGTCAACAACAACTGCTCGACCGGCTCCTCGGCGCTCTTCCTCGCCCGCCAGGCGGTCAAGGGCGGCCTCGCCGAGTGCGCGCTGGCGCTGGGCTTCGAGAAGATGGAGCCGGGCAGCCTCGGGGTCAAGTACACCGACCGCACCAACGCGCTCGACAAGCACGCGATGCGGATGTTCGAGATCCGCGACCCGGAGCAGTCCCCGCCGGCGCCGCAGATGTTCGGCAACGCCGGCCGCGACCACATGCAGAAGTACGGCTCCAACCCCGACCACTACGCCTGGATCGGCTGGAAGAACCACAAGCACTCGGTGAACAACCCCTACGCCCAGTTCCAGGACGTGTACAGCCTCGAGGAGATCAAGTCGGCGAGGATGATCCACGACCCGCTGACCAAGCTGCAGTGCTCGCCCACCTCCGACGGCTCGGCCTGCGCGATCGTCGCCTCCGAGCGCTACGTCGACGAGCACGGCCTCTGGGAGCAGGCGATCGAGATCGCGGGCCAGTCGATGGTCACCGACCTCAGCTCGACCTTCGCCGAGGACACCGACTGCATGAAGATCGTCGGTTCCGACATGTCGAAGCAGGCCGCCGACGAGGCGTATGCCGAGGCCGGCGTCGCCGCCGAGGAAGTCGACGTCTGCGAGCTGCACGACTGCTTCAGCGCCAACGAGCTGATCACCTATGAAGCGCTCGGCTTCGCCGCCGAGGGCGAGGGCCACAAGCTGGTTGAGGAAGAGGCGACCACCTACGGCGGCAAGGTCGTCGTCAACCCCTCAGGCGGCCTGATCTCCAAGGGGCACCCGCTGGGCGCGACCGGGCTGGCGCAGTGCTCCGAACTGACCTGGCAGCTGCGCGGCGAAGCGGACAAGCGCCAGGTGGAGGGCGCGAAGACCGCGCTGCAGCACAACATCGGCCTCGGCGGCGCCGCCGTGGTCACCGTCTACAAGCCGGCGGCTTAGAGCCACCGGAGGAGGAGGTACCCGATGGCGAAGCAACGGCAGTCCCTCAGCGGCAAGGTCGTCGCGATCACCGGCGGTGCGCGGGGGATCGGCAAGGCGACCGCCACGGCGCTGGTCCGCAAGGGCTGTCGCGTCGCGATCGGCGACCTCGACCTCGAGCTGGCTGAGCGCACCGCGGGAGAGCTGGGCGGTGGCACCGTCGCGCTGCCGCTCGACGTCACCGACCGCGGCTCCTTCGCCGCCTTCCTCGACGCAGCCGAACGCGAGCTCGGCCCGCTCGACGTGGTCGTCAACAACGCCGGGATCATGCCGGTGACGCCCTTCGCCGAGGAGTCCGACGCCTCGCTCAAGCGCCAGCTCGACATCAACGTCTACGGCGTCATCGTCGGCATGCAGCTGGCGATCGAGCGCTTCCGCCCGCGGGGGAGGGGGCAGATCGTCAACCTCGCCTCGCAGGCCGGCAAGGGGGGCTTCCCCGGCATCGCCACCTACTCGGGCACGAAGCACGCCGTGGTCGGGATCAGCGAGGCCGTGCGGGCCGAGCTGCGCGGCAGTGGCATCGAGATCGCCTGCGTGATGCCGACCGTGGTCAATACCGAGCTGACCTCGGGCGTCGGCCAGCGGCTGATCCGCCCGGTCGAGGCCTCCGACGTCGCCGATGAGATCGTCGACGCCCTGGAAGTGCCCCGCTTCGACGTCTGGGTGCCGCGCATCAACGGCGCCTTCTTCAAGATCGTCTCCAACCTGCCGCGCGGCATGCGCGAGGGCCTCGGTCGCCTGATGAAGGTCGACAAGTTGATGACCGAAGTCGACCACGGCGCCCGCCACGCCTACGAGGAGCGAGCCGCCGCGAGCCGGAGCGAGTCCGAGCGAGCGGCCGGCGAGCCCAGCCCCGAGCGCGAAGCCGCCTGAGCGCACCGCGAAAACAGCCTGGGTCTCGAGCCCCGGGCGCTGTTACGATCGGGCCCATGGGGAGTCTCTACGACGCCACCTGCGGTCGCTGGTTCACCGCCTGGTACGGCAGGATGATCCAGCGGGTCGACGACAAGGGGCTGCGCGAGACCCGGCGCGAGGTGCTCGACCAGGCAAGCGGCCGAGTGCTCGAGGTCGGCAGCGGGACCGGGGCGAACATCCCGCTCTACCCGCCGGCGGTTGACCTGGTTCTGAGCGAGCCCGATCCGCACATGCAGAAGGCGCTGCAGCGCAAGCTGGCCGAGCCCGGGTCGCGCCCGGCCGAGCTGGTCCAGGCGGGAGCGGAAGACCTGCCGTTCGAGGACGCCAGCTTCGATTGCGTCGCCTGCACGATGGTCCTCTGCACGATGCCCGACCCGGCAGCCGGGCTCGCCGAGGTGGCGCGGGTGCTGAAGCCCGGCGGGAAGCTGCTCTTCTTGGAGCACGTGCGTTCCGAGGATCCAAAGCTGGCCTGGGCGCAGGACCGGCTGGAACGGCCCTGGCGCTTCGTCGCCGACGGCTGCCACTGCAACCGGGACAGCCTGGCCCTGATCGAAGAGTCGCCTCTCACGGTCAGCAGCTCGAAGCAGGGCACGATGCCCTACTCGCCACCGCTGGTCAGGCCGCTGGTCTACGGCAGCGCCGTTCTCGACGCCTAGCGCGCGCGGCGCTCAGCCGGGAGGGCTATTGCCTATTGCCCGAGATCCCGAAAGCGGTCGGCCAGCAGAGGCTGCAGGACCAGGACACCGGCGAGGATCGTCTCGGAGACCACGATCCAGGCGAGGCCGAGATCGTCGAGGGAGTTGGCGTGCCCGGCGGCGCGGTGCTCGGCAAGCAGCAGGGCGATCGCGATGCCCAGCAGGGCCGCGATGCCGGCGCCGACGACGAAGCCGAGCCATTCTTCGAACTCGATGCCTTGACCCATCCGCGGCATCAGCCAGACGACCTCGACCACATAGGCGGGCACGAGGATCGCGCCGATCGTGCTCAAGCTCCGCAGCAGCTCCGGCGAGGCCGCCGGAAGCGCGCCGAGGAAGAAGGCGAAGCCGAGCGCGGCGAGCGCGACCGACCAGAGGGCCAGCAGGACGCCCTTCGTAGTCGGTTCGAGGACAGGAAGGCCGAGGCGCATCGCGGCAAGTCTATTCAGCCCGTCGGGGCTGGTTCTGCCGATCTAACGCACGATAATGGTGGTTATGTCAACTCAACCACGAAGTGCAACGCCCTACGGTCCTCTCGGGCGCCCAACGCGTTGCACTGGAAGGGCTTATTAGCCGGCGCTTGAGATCGCCGATTCGAGATCGCCGGCGGAGCCGGGCGTCTCCAGCGCTTCCACGCCCGCGGTGCGCGGGCCATCGAGAGCGAACGACGGCGTGCCGGTGAAACCGAGGCTTTCCGCTTCGCTGGTGCTCGCCGCGACCGCGGCGAGCACCTGGCTGCTCCTGCGCTCACGGTTCCACCGGGCGATGTCCGATACGCCCGCGGCCTTGGCGACCGCGGTGAGGAACTCGTCGGTGACGTAGCCCGAGCCCTCGGCGCCCTGGTTGCGGTAGAAGACCTCGACGAAGTTCCAGCCCCGGCCCTGCGCGCCGGCGGCGATCGCGGCGGCGCCGGCGGGCGTCGAATCGGCGTCGATGATCGTGAAGTTGCGGAACTCGATCCTGGCTTTGCCGGTGCGCACCTGGCTCTCTATGACCTGCGGCAGCACCTCTTCCGCGTAGCCCTTGCAGAACGGGCACTGCAGGTCGGCGAACTCCAGCAGCTTCACCTCGGCGCCGGGATCGCCGAGGACCATGCCCCGCTGCGGTATTCCGGCCAGCTCGCCGTCGACCTGCGCGGCGCCGACGACGTTGTCGCTGTCGCCGCCCTCGCTGCCACTCTGGCTGACCACGATCAGGACCGCGACGACGACCAGTGCGAGAAAGGCGGCTGCGCTCGCCAGCTTGACCAGCCGCTGGCGGCGCTCGGTCTCGTTCATGGCTCGGTCCCCACGTAGGCGAGCATGCGCACCGTGTTGGCGGCGAACAGCAGTGTCATCAGCACGGCGCTGGCGACGCACCACTGGCAGATCGCGTCGATCGTGAAGAGCTCCAGGTAGGTCAGGTAGAGGCTGTATCCGAAGCCGACCAGCGAGATCGCGAAGCCGGCGATCCGCGGCGCGTCGCCGCGCAGCAGCGCGCAGCCCAGCAGCAGCACGTAGCCGGCGATGCCGAAGACGGCGATGTTGACGCCGAGCAGATGCGAGTAGGAGCTTTCCGCGACGGTCTGGCAGCCGCGGCCGCCGGCGATGCAGACGGGCGATCCTCCGCCCGAGTCGGCGATCGCGATGTAGGTGGCAACGCCGATGCCAAAGGTGGCGAGGAAGGTCGCCAGACCGCGCAATGTTCCCTCGCCGGGGGGCTTCATCGCTGGCAACCTATTGAAGGTTTCTGCAGAAAGCCTCAATTTCCCGTGAGAGACGCCCACCTTGCCAGGCCAGTGGCGACTGCCCCTCGGGCTCGCTGATCAGCCTCGCCCCCGGCATTCGCTCCGTGTACTCGCGCGCCACCGCGTAGGGATGGCCCGGATCGGCGGCGTCGTGGCTGGCGACGACCAGCGCCGGCACCGCCAGCCCTTCGAGCTCGGCCGGCGACTCGAACGGCCGCGATCGCGGTACGTCGTGCAGCGCCGCGGCCACCGCGTCGAGGTGGCGGTGGCGTTCCATCCGTTCGCGGGTGAAGCGCAGGACCGCGTCGCGCCAGGCCGGTGCGATGTCCTGGGAGCCGACGCAGGAGACGAAGCCGTCGATGCCGCCATCTCTCAGCGCCGCGGCGAGGCCGTCCCAGTAGCGCAGCGACTCTGCCGCGACGCTGCCGTCGTAGGCGGGTCCGACCACGACCAGGCCGGCAACCAGGCTCGGCTCGCCCAAGGCCAGGGACAGCGCTGTGTGGGCCCCCATCGAGTGGCCGACGACGACCGCCGGAGCCCCTCCCGCCTGCGTCTCGATCACAGCCTTCAGATCCGCGACCAGGCGTGGGTATCCATAACCCTGCCCGCCGGGCGCGGGATCGGACTCGCCGTGGCCGCGGGCGTCGTAGCCGATCACCCTGTGGCCGGCGCGCTCCAGGCGGCGCGAGCCGTGGACCACCGAGCGGCGCGTCGCGGTGATCCCATGGCAGAGGACGATCGCGGGCCCCTCCCCCGCCGTCTCTCCGCGGAGCGTCGGGCCGGCGCCGACGGCGAACGCCTCCGCCTCGCCGGGCATCAAGCGATCGTCGAGAGCGCGCGCCCGATCTCCTCGACGGACTGAAAGCGGGCGCCGGTGCGGGACACGTGGCGGTAGCGGACGATGCCCTCGGCGTCGACGATGAAGATCGCACGCTGGATGTAACGCCCCCCGGGCGTGTCCTCCAGCTCGGTGAAGCGGGCGAGCGGCCCCAGCCACCCGGTCACGCCGTAGCTCTTGCTGACGGAGAGATCCTCATCGGCCAGCAATGGCAGGTTCAGTTCCTGCTCTTCGGTCCAGCGCTCGTGCGAGTCGACCGACTGCGGTGAGATGCCGACCACTTCGGCGTCGAGCTGATCGAGCTTGTCGGACTTGTCGCGGTAGGAGCAGAACTGGGCCGTGCAGACGGTCGTCGCGTCGCCGGGATAGAAGGCCAGCACCACGTTGTGACCGCGCTGCTCGGAGAGCCTGTAAGTCACCCCGCCGGTGCCGGGCAGCTCGAAGTCCGGTGCCGTATCCCCCACGTCGACCTTGGCCATCGACGCAGACTAGAGCAGCTAGCCCTTTTCGATCGTGATCTTTTCGATCAGGACCGTCTGCTTCGGTTTTTCGGCCGGCGTGCCGAGCGCGGCGATCCGTTCGACCACGTCGTATCCCTCGCTGACCTTGCCGACGAGCGCATATTCGGGCGGCAGCCCGGCGTCGGCGGCGGTGACGATGAAGAACTGACTGCCCGAGCTTCCGGGCGGCTCGGCCGAGCTCTTGGCCATCGCCACGAACCCTTTGGTGTAGGCGAAGTTCGGCGGCGGCTTCTCGACCACGGTGTAGCCGGGCCCGCCCAGCGTCGTGCCGGACGGACTCCCTCCTTGGATGACGAAGCCAGGAGCGATGCGCGGGAAGTCGAGGCCGTCGTAGAAGCCCCTTTCGCTGAGGTAGACGAAAGAGTTGACCGTCTTCGGCGCCCAAGGCGACGAGAGCGCGATCGCGAAGCTGCCGCAACTCGTCTCGACCAGCGCGGCCAGCCGGTCGTTGCGCTTCACCGTCTGCGGCGGCGCCTTCAGGCTGACTTCCTTCGGCGCCGGCGCTTCGACCTGCTTGCAGCCGTCGGCGCTCGCCTTCGTCGCGGTGGAGTCATCGCTGCCGCCACCGCTACGGCCGATCAGAATGGCCGCCACCACGGCGAGCGCGATCACCACGAAGGCGGCAAGGATGATCAAGCGACGGTCGGCCCCCTCCTGCATCGGCGCGAAAGCCTAGAGGATCGATCCGCTGTCCCCGAATTGCGATCATCGCGGCGTGGATGCCCCCGCGCTGACGCCGCTTGCCGCCGCCGTGCTCCACGTGCCGGTGCCGGAGCGCGCCCTGCTGATCGGCTGCGGCGCCGGCGAGCCGGCGTTTTTCCTGACCCGCGAGTTCCCCGCCGCGCGCGTGCGCGGGACCGACGCTTCGGCGACCCTCGTTCGCCGGGCCCGGTCCAAGGTGGGGCTCGATCCGGAGGGACGGGTGGCCTTCAAGCAGGCGAAATCGGACGACCTCCCCTACCCCGACGCTTTTTTCGACCTCGTCGTCCACGCCGATGGACGGCTGGCGCTTGCCGAGGTGGCCAGGGTGCTGCGCGGCGGCGGTCACTTCATCCTCACCGCCGAAGCGAGGCGAGGGCCCGCCGCCGGCGCCAGGGAGCGAATTCTTCGCCGCCGCCTGGCCCGACGGCGCCTCGTCGTCGAGCAGGCCGAGGCAGCCGGCAGCGGCAACTTCTTCGTCGCCCGCCTCGGCGATGCCCACTGAGCGCCGCGAGGCATCTAGTCTGGCGCGCGATGGATATCGAGGGCATGCCGCTGACGCTCCTGGTCAACCCGGCGTCCGCGCACGGCCGCACGCTGAAGCTGCTGCCGGCGATCGAGCAGGAGCTGGATGCGCTGCGAATCCCATTCCGGGTCGAGCGCACTCGCGGCCTCGAGGACGGGGCCGAGCGGGCGCTGCAGGCGGTCGAGGCAGGCGAGGTGCCGGTGGTGATCAGCGGCGACGGCCTGCTCGGCGCCGTCGGTGGCGCCATGGCCGGCAGCGAGACTCCGCTGGGGATCGTGCCCGGCGGCCGCGGCAACGACCTCGCCCGCGTGCTCGGCATCCCCGACGAGCCGGCCGAGGCCGTCGCCGTCATCGCCGCCGGCCACAGCCGCCGCATCGACGTCGGCGAGGCCAACGGCAGGCGCTTCCTCGGCATCGTCAGCGTCGGCTTCGACTCCGAAGCCAACCGGCTCGCCAACGAAACGACCTTCATGCGGGGCAACCTCGTCTACGCCTACGCAGCGATCCGGACCCTGCTGGGCTGGAAGCCGGGCCGCTTCACGATCCGGGTCGGCGAGGAGCGAACCCGGATCAGCGGCTACTCGGTATCGGTCGCCAACAGCCGTGCCTTCGGCGGCGGCATGTTCATCGCCCCCGCTGCCGAGCTCGACGACGGCGAGTTCGACATCGTCGCCGTCGGCGAGGTCGGCAAGCTGCGCTTCGTGGGTAACCTGCCGAAGGTGTTCAAGGGCACCCATGTCGACGAGGAGGAGGTGCGCGTCTTCCGCGCCGCCCAGCTGGAACTGACCGCCAGCAGGCCCTTCCCCGTCTACGCCGACGGCGAGCACCTGACCGACCTGCCGGCATCGCTGCGGGTCCTGCCTCGTGCCCTCAGCGTTCTCGTGCCCGCCGGCGCCGGGACCTGAGTGCTGTTCGGAGCGAAGCTCGCCGCGGCGCGCGCGGTAGGCGTCGCCAGCCGCGCCAGCGGGCGCGGCGGCGGCACCACGCTGCCGGGCCGCATGCTGCTGCGCATCGCACCCGACGCGCTCGCCCGCCTGGGCAGTCGGCTCGATCGCGGCACCACGATCGTCAGCGCCACCAACGGCAAGACGACCACGGCGGGAATGCTCGCGACGGCGCTCGAGGCCGATGGCCGCAAGCCTGTTCACAACCGCGCCGGCTCGAACATGACCTGGGGCGTGGCGACGGCCCTGCTCGAGCAGAAGGGCCACGAGGGGCTCTTCGAGGTGGACGAGGCCTGGCTGTCGAAGGTCGCCGCCCAGCTCGATCCCTCGCTGCTGGTCCTCGGCAACCTCTTTCGCGACCAGCTCGATCGCTACGGCGAGATCGAGAGGTTGGCCGACGACTGGGCCGAGACGGTCGCCGCGAGAAGCGGCCGCACCCGGTTCGTGCTCAACGCCGACGACCCGGCGATCGCCGACCTCGGCCGCGACAGCGGCGGCGAGCCGCGCCAGGGCGTCACCTACTTCGGGATCGAGGACCCCTCGCAGGCGCTGCCCGAGCTGCAGCACGCCTTCGATGCGAAGCACTGCCGTCGCTGCGGCCATCCCTACGCCTACGAGCGCGCTTTCGTCGCTCATCTCGGGCACTACGCCTGCCCCAGCTGCGGCGCCCGCCGGCCGGCCCCCGACGTCGCCGCGACTTCGATCGAGCTGCACGGGATGTCCGGCTCGACGGTCGTGCTGCGCACGCCGCAGGGAGAGATGCGCGTGCAGCTGCCGCTGCCCGGCCTCTACAACGTCTACAACGCCCTCGCCGCGCTCGCCGCCGCGCTCGAGCTTGGCGTGCCGGCGGCGACGGTCGCCGCCGCGCTCGGCTCGGTGCGCGCCGCCTTCGGCCGGGTCGAGACGATCGCCATCGGCGCGAGCGAGCTCTCGATCATGCTGATCAAGAACCCCGCCGGCGCCAACGAGGTGCTGCGCACGCTGATGCTGGAGGCCGGCGAGTCGAAGCTCGACCTCTGGATCGGGCTCAACGACAGGATTGCCGACGGGCGCGACGTCTCCTGGGTCTGGGACGCCGACTTCGAGCTGCTCGCGGCGGGCGTGCGGCGCGTCGTCTGCGCCGGCACGCGGGCGCCGGAGATGGCGCTGCGGCTCAAGTACGCCGGCTGGCCCGAGCAATCGATCGAGGTCGAGGACGGCATCGAGGCCTCGCTCGACCGGGCGCTTGCCGCCGCCGACGGACGGCTCTTCGCCCTGCCCACCTACACCGCCCTGCTGGAGCTGCGCAAGCTGCTCTCCGACCGCGGCCTCGCCGAGGACTTCTGGCGTTGAACGCCGTCGTCTGGCATGAAGTCGAGTGCGGTGCCTACACCGCCGACCTGCCGCTCTGGGAGGAGCTCGCCGATCGGACCGACAAGCCGATCATGGAGCTCGGCTGCGGCGCCGGACGGGTCACCCTCCACCTCGCCAAGCGCCCGGTCCACCTGGTGATCGGAGTCGACTGGGATGCCGATCTCGTCGCCGCGATCTGGGAACGCTCCGGCAAGCTCCCCGGCGATGCGGAGCTGGCCGACGTGCGCAGCTTCGAGTTCGCGACCAAGTTCAGCCTGGTGATCGCTCCGATGCAGCTGATCCAGCTGCTCAGGCACCGCCAGGACCGGATCGACTGCCTCTCCTGCGTGGTCGACTGCATGCTTCCCGGTGGGTGCGCCGCCTTTGCGATCGTCGAGGAGCTGCCGACGTTTCCGCCCGGCACCACTGCGCCGCCGCTGCCGGACGTCCGCCAGATCGAAGGCTGGATCTACTCCAGCCTTCCCCTGGAGCCGATAACCGGGCCGGACTCGATCCTGATCCGCCGCCTGCGCCAGACGGTCGACCCCGACGGCAACATGAGCGACGAGATGAACGAGATCGAGCTTGCCCTGCTCTCCGCCGAGACGCTCGAAGAGGAGGGCCGGACGGTCGGCCTGCGGCCGGCGGGGCGCCGCGAGATTCCCGCCACCGAAGCGCATGTCGCCTCGACCGTCGTGCTCTTCGAGAAGGAGGCCTGATGGAGCTGCGCCTCCTCGCTCTGTATCCGGAGCAGATGAACATCTACGCCGATCGCGGCAACATCCTCTTCCTGCAGCGTCGCTGCCAGTGGCGCGGGATCGAGTTCCGCCACGCTTCGGCGGGGCCGGGCGAGAGCTTCGACCCCGGCGCCCACGACTTCGTCTACCTCGGCGGCGGCCAGGACCGCGACCAGCGCGCCGTCGCCGCCGACATGGTCGCGAGCAAGCGCGACTCGCTTGCCGAGGCGGCCGAGGACGGAGCGGTCGTTCTCGCTGTCTGCGGCGGCTACCAGCTGCTCGGCCACAGCTATCAGCTGGACCGCGAGCGCCTGCCCGGCCTCGGCCTGGTCGATCTGGAGACCGTGCGCAGCCCCGGGCCGCGCCTGATCGGCAACGTCGCGATCGAGGTCGACCTCGGCGATGGCCCGGAGGTCATCGCCGGATTCGAGAACCACGGCGGGCGCACCCGCCTGGGCGGGACCGAGAAGCCGCTGGGCCGCGTGATCGAGGGCTTCGGCAACAACGGCGAGGACGGCTTCGAGGGCGTGCGGCGCGACAACCTGATCGGCACCTACCTGCACGGCCCGCTGCTGCCCAAGAACGCCCGGCTGGCCGACCACTTGATCGAGCTGGCGCTCGAGCGGCGCTACGGGAGACGACCGCAGCTCGAGCCCCTCGACGACTCGCTCGAGCGCGCCGCCCACGAGTCCGCTCGCCGGGCCGCTCTGGCCTAGCCAAGAGGGCCTGGCTAGCGACCGCTGGAGCCGAAGCCGCCCTCGCCGCGCGCCGACTCGGCCAGGGCCGGCGCCTCGACCGGCTCGGCGAGGGCGATCGGCGCGATCACGAGCTGGGCGATGCGATCGCCGGCGACGACGCGGAAGGTGTCGGCGGGATCGGTGTTGAGCAGCAGCACCCGGATCTCGCCGCGGTAGCCGGAATCGATCAGGCCGGGGCTGTTGACCAGGGTGACGCCGTGCTTCTTCGCCAGCCCGGAACGGGGCAGGACGAGGCCGGCGTGGCCGGCGGGGATCTCGACCGCGATCCCGGTGCCGATGCTCCAGCGCTCCCCCGGCCCGATGTGAGCGGCCTCAGAGGCGTAGAGGTCGAGCCCCGCATCGCCCTCGTGGGCCCGCGAGGGCAGCACGGCGTCAGCGGTCAGTCGCGCGATCGGCAGCTCCACGGCGCGAACCCTAGACCACGGCGAGATCGTCGAAGCGGTGCAGCTCGGCGACGGGAACCCTGGCGCGGACGAGGACGCCGTCCTCGCGCTCGGTGCGCTCGAGGTCGCCGGCGATCTCGTGCAGCTCGTGCAGCCGCCCGCCCTCGGCGTAGGGAACGAGCAGCTCGACCTCGGTCAGGGTGTCCTCGAAGGCGCTCTCGACCTGCTCGCGCAACCGCTCGAGGCCGCTGCCGTCGAGGGCGGAGACGAGCACGGCGCCGGGTTGGTGCAGAAGCACCTCCTCGCGCTCGGCCTCGGAAAGCAGGTCGGCCTTGTTGAGGACGAGCAGGCGCGGCTTCTCGCCCGCGCCGATCTCGCCCAGCACCTCATCGACCGCCTGCATGTCGGCGA
This sequence comes from Solirubrobacterales bacterium, assembly GCA_044867925.1. GTDB lineage: Bacteria > Actinomycetota > Thermoleophilia > Solirubrobacterales > 70-9 > VRUE01. The sequence goes on from JBIOVV010000099.1 coordinate 24,664, forward strand.
GGCGGCGCTCCTCGGACGCGGCCGAGTCGACGACGTGGAGGATCAGGTCGGCGAGCACGGTCTCCTCCAGGGTCGCCTTGAAGGCCTCGACCAGCTGATGGGGCAGCTTCTCGATGAAGCCGACGGTGTCGGTCAGCAGATAGTCGCGGCCGCTGAGCTCGAGGCTGCGAGTGGTCGGGTCGAGCGTGTGGAAGAGCCTGTCCCCCACGCCCACCTCGGCCCCGGTCAGCGCGTTGAGCAGGGTCGACTTGCCGGCGTTGGTGTAGCCGGCGAGGGCGACGCGGGGCAGCGAAGAGCGCTCGCGGCGGGCACGCATCACGCCGCGATTGCGCTCCAGCCGCGCGAGACGACGGCGCAGGGCGGCGATCCGGTCACGGGCAAGGCGGCGGTCGGTCTCGATCTGGCTCTCGCCAGGGCCCCTGGTGCCGATGCCGCCGCCGAGCCGCTCGAGGTGGGTCCAGAGGCCCCGCATGCGCGCCAGGTTGTACTCGAGCTGGGCCAGCTCCACCTGCAGCTTGCCCTCCGCCGAGTGGGCATGGTCGGCGAAGATGTCGAGAATCACCGCGGTGCGGTCGATCACCGGCACCCCGAGAGCAGCCTCGAGGTTGCGCTCCTGGCGCGGCGCCAGCTCGTCGTCGCAGGCGACCAGGTTGGCGTCGCAGGCGCCGATCTGATCCTTCAGCTCGACCAGCTTGCCACGACCGAGATAGCGGTCGGGATCGGGCTTCTCGCGCTGCTGCACCGCCTCTCCGGCGGTGGCGACGCCGGCGGTGCGCAGCAGTTCCTTCAGCTCGGCGAGCGAGTCGCCCTCCTCGCGGCCGTCGGCGATCCCGATCGCCAGCGCCCGCTGGCGGGCGCGGGGATTGGAGACCCCGGCGCCACCCATGCCGTTGCGCGTTTCGGTGTTGCGCCCGTTTCTAGACCGTTGCATCTTCTTCGATTGTAGGTGGCTAGTCTTAGCCGCCGTGAGGGTCTTCGTAACGGGAGGGACCGGCTTCATCGGCGGCGAGGTCGTGCGGCAGCTGCGTGCCCGCGGCGACGAGGTCGCCTGCCTCGTTCGCAGCCCCGAGAAAGCAGCCGCGCTGAGCGAGCTCGGCTGCGAGCTCATCAGCGGCGACCTCGGCGACGCCGAGGCTCTGCGGACCGGCATGGAGGGATGCGACAGCCTCGTCCACGCCGCGGCGATGTACGAGGTCGGTATCCCGGCCAAGCAGCATCCGGCGATGTACGAGGCCAATGTGACGGGCAGCGAGCGCGTCCTGCGGGCGGCAGAGGAGGCGAAGATCGGCAAGGTGGTCTACGTCTCCACCGTCGGCACCTTCGGCAACACCCACGGCAAGATCGTCGACGAGAGCTACGAGCATCCGGGCAAGGAGTTCACCTCCTACTACGAGGAGACCAAGCTCGAGGGCCAGCGCGTCGCCGAGCGGATGATCGCCGAGGACGGCCTGCCCTGCGTGATCGTGCAGCCCGGCGGCGTCTACGGCCCCGGCGACACCTCTCAGATCGCCGACCTGCTGAGCGAATTCTTCGCCGGCAGGCTCTTCCTGCTGCCCTTCCCCGAGCTCGGCATCTGCCTCAGTCACGTCGAAGACATCGCCGGCGGCATCATTCTCGCGCTCGACAAGGGCAAGACCGGCGAGACGTACGTGATCAGCGGCCCGGCGACGACGATGCGCGAGGCGATCGAGACGATTGCTGCCGCCAGCGGCCGCAAGGCACCGAAGCGCGCCCTGCCGACCGGGCTGATGAAGGCGCTGACGCCGATCGGCCCCCTCGTCGGCAAGCTGATGGGCCAACCACCCAACCTGCGCGAGCTGATCTCTTCCGCCGACGGCGTCACCTTCTGGGCCAGCCACGAGAAGGCGAGTCGCGAGCTGGGATATGCCCCCCGCGGGCTCGAGGAGGGCATGCGCCAGACGCTCCAGAAGGACGACCGGTTCCCCGATCCGGTTGCGTGAGGGAGCCCGGGGAGGGTCTCCCGGAGCCACAGCGGGGAGGCTCCGGGAGACCCTCCCCGGACTCCCTTAGGCTGCGGCGATGCGCGTAATCGACGTCATGCACCTCGGCCGGCCACATGTGATCGGCTGCTGGGAGGTCGATGGGGCGCTTGTCGACCCAGGTCCGCAGTCCTCGATGGAGACGCTGCTGGAGGCGCTGGACGATCAGCAGCCGCGCGCGCTGCTGCTAACCCACATCCATCTGGACCATGCCGCCGCGACCGGGGCGCTGGTGCGGCGCTGGCCCGAGCTCGAGGTCTACGTGCACGAGCGCGGCGCTCCCCATCTGATCGATCCCACCAAGCTGCTGGCCAGCGCCGAGCGCCTCTACGGCGATCAGATGGAGTATCTCTGGGGCGAGATCGTGCCGGTCCCCGAGCGCAACGTGAAGCCGCTCAGCGGCGGCGAGAACGTGCTGGGGATGCGCGTCGCCTACGCGCCCGGCCATGCCTCCCACCACGTCTGTTATTTCCACGAGGAGAGCGGGACCGCCTTCGTCGGCGACGTCGCCGCGGTCCGCATTCCGCCCTCGAATCTCGTCGTGCCGCCGACGCCGCCGCCCGACATCGACATCGAGACCTGGCTCGAGTCGATTGCCACGGTCGAATCCTGGCGCCCCGAGCGCCTCGCCCTCACTCACTTCGGCCAGGTCGACGATCCGATCGAGCACCTCCAGGCGGTCAGGGCCCGCCTACGCGAAGAGGCCGACCTCGCCCGTGAATTCTCCGAGCAGGACTACGAGCGCCACCATCGCGCGATGGTCAGCGAGAGCGTCGGACCGGAGACCGCCGCGGAGCTGATCCAGTGCGTCCCGCCCCAATACCAGTGGCGCGGGCTCAACCGCTACTGGGAAAAGCGCGAGGAGAGTGCGACCGCGTAGGAGGCGGTAGCGTGTTCCCGTCCGTTTGGGTATAGACCGTCTCGTCCAGCCAATCAAAGGGGACTTAAAGTGAGACCGGGACCGCGCGCCAGTCGATTTGCCCTCCGTGTTGCAGCCTGCATCGCCCTTGCCGCCCTAGCCGCCATCGGTGTCACCGCCTGCGGCGGCAGCAGCGACGAGACGCAGTCGCTGACCTTTACGATCAGCGATGACGGCAGCGCCACGAAACTCAGCGGACCGGACAGCGCCGATGCGGCCGTGACCGAGATCACCCTCGAGAACGACTCTAAAACCGATGGCGACATGCAATTGGTGCGCGTCGAGGGCAAACACTCCGCCAAAGAAGCCATCGAAGGCCTGACCACGGCAACCGAAGGCAAACCCTTCCCCGATTGGTTCTTCGCCGCGGGGGGCGTCGGCAGCACGGAGGCCGGAAAGAGCAGGGCGGTGACCCAGGTGCTCGAGCCCGGCACTTACTACGCCTTCAACTCCGAAGGCGGTCCGCAAGAACCAGACCCCGCCTCGATCCCCATGATCGAAGTCAGCGGCGAGGCCTCGGATGAGACGTTGGAAGCCGACGAGACGGTCGACGCCTTCGACTACGGCTTCAAAAGCCAGCAGCTGTCATCGGGTAAGACCGAGATTGCCTTCGACAACACGGGGGCACAGCCCCACCACCTGCTCGCCGCGGCGCTCACCGGCGACAGCACCGCCAAGGATGTGGAAAAGGTCTTCAAAAGCGGAAAAGGGAAACCGCCCTTCGACGAAAAAAGCTTTCAGTCGACGGCTGTGCTCGAAGGCGGTGAAGACCAGCTGGTCACGCTCGACCTCAAGCCGGGCCGCTACGTGTTCTTCTGCTTCGTCACCGACCGCCAGGGCGGCCCGCCACACTCCCTCAAGGGCATGGTCGACGAAGTCGAGGTCAAGTAGCTAGGAGAGGTGCTCGCGCATGCGCTCGACGGCCTCGCTGATGCGGTCGTCGGGCGTGGTGAGCGAGATGCGAAAGAAGCCCTCGCCGCTGGGTCCGTACATCGAGCCCGGCGAGACGACCACGGCGGCGTCTTCGAGCACCAGCTCGGAGAAGGAGGTCGAGCTGTGGCCCTCGGGCACGGGAGCCCAGACGTAGATCGTGCCCTTGGGCGCGCTGACCTCGACGCCGATCTCGCGCAGGGCGGCGATCACCAGATCGCGGCGGCGGACGTAGGTTTCGTTCATCCGCTCCAGCGGGCCCTGGGGGCCCTGCAGGGCGGCTACGCCGGCCATCTGCACCGCCTCGAAGAGGCCCGAGTCGACGTTGGTCTTCAGCCGCCAGTAGGTCTGCACCGCCTCGGCGTTGCCGAGGATCGCGGCGCAGCGCCAGCCGGTCATGTTGAAGCCCTTGGAGAGCGAGAAGACCTCGACGCCGACCTCCTTGGCGCCCGGCGTGGCGAGGAAGCTGGGTGCGACGTAGCCGTCGTAGGTGGTCTCCGAGTAGGCGTTGTCGTGGACGACGAGGATCTCGTGCTCGCGGGCGAAGGAGACGACCCGCTCGAAGAAGCCCTCGGGGACGACGGCGCCGGTCGGGTTGTTGGGAAAGTTGATGAACATCAGCCGCGCCTTCGCCGCCACGTCGGCCGGCACCGCGGCGAGGTCGGGGGCGAAGCCCAGCTCGGGCACCAGCGGCAGCAGCTCGGGCGTGGCGCCGGCGAGGATCGGGCCGCCGGTGTAGACCGGGTAGCCGGGATCGGAAGCGAGCGCGACGCCGCCCGGGTCGAGGAAGGCGAAGCAGAGGTTGTAGATGCACTCCTTGGCGCCGATCGCGGGGATCACCTCGCTGTCGGGATCGATCTCGACCCCGAAGCGGCGGTCGTAGAAATCGGCGAAGGCGTTGCGGAACTCCTCGCGGCCGCGGTTGCTCGGGTACTTCTGGTTGCCGTTCTCGGCGACCGCCTGCTGCATCGCCGCGACGACGTGCGGATAGGTCGGTTCGTCGGGATCGCCGATGCCGAGGCTGATCACGTCGATGCCGGCGGCGCGCTTGTCGGCGATGCGCCGCTCCAGCTCCTGGAACATGTAGGGAGGCATCGCCTCCAGCCGCTTGGACGGGTCCGAGATCGCCATCGGCGCGGAAATCTAGTGGTCCAGCGCGGCAAGCGCGGCGAGCAGCTCCCCGGAGAGCTCGCCCGAGCAGATCGGCTCGGCCCAGCCGGAGAGCGTCACGTCGAGATCCGGTGAGATCTCGACCTCGAGCTCACCGCCGTCGAGCTCGACCGTGATCGGGCTGGCGGAGCCGTTGAGGAAGGCGGTCACGGCGGCGCCGCCGGCCCCGGTGCCGGAGGAGAGCGTCTCCCCCACCCCGCGCTCGAAGATCCGCGCCCGCACCCGGCTGCCGTCGATTCGCAGGAACGAGACGTTGGTGCGATTTGGAAAGAGCTCGTGCCCTTCGATGCCGGGCCCGATCGCACCCAGGTCGAGCTCCTCCAGCCCGTCGCCGACCACGATCGCGCACTGCGGATTGCCGATCGAGACGTGCTGGAATAACCACTCCCGCCCCGCCGCGCTCAACGTCCCCCTGCCGTCTCCGGCGCCGGAGGGAAAGTCCTTGGACGTCGTGCTCGCCCGTCCCATCTCGACCGAGCAGGTGCGCTCCGAGGTGATCGTCGGCCTCACCGCCCCCGCCGCGGTCAGGATCGAGAAGCGCTCGGCGTCGGTCCAGCCGTGCCGGCGCAGGTAGAGAATCGCCTCCCGCGCGCCGTTCCCCGAAAGCTCGGCCTCGGAGCCATCGGGGTTGAAGATCCGCAGCTCGGCGACGTATTCAGGGTCCGCGCTGCGAGAGAGCAGCAGGACCCCGTCCGAGCCCACGCCAAAGTGCGAATCGCAGATCCGCCGCACCCGTCCCGGGGTCAGCTCCCAGGGAAGCTCGTCGGCCTCGACGATCAGGTAGTCGTTGCCCAGCGCCTGCCACTTCTCGAATCTCACGCTCGCAGCCTATTCGGGCAGCGCGTCGGCAATCTCGGCGGCGACGGTGGCGTTGTTGCGGCCTGCGCGATCGATCCAGTGGAGGTTGGGAACCTTGCGCATCCAGGTCAGCTGGCGGCGGGCGTAGTTGCGTGAGCGCTGCTGCATCCTCGCCAGGTCGCCACTCAACACCTCGTCAAAGCCAAGTGCCTTGCGCGCCGTGCGCGAGGGTCCCGCGGCCTCCGCCGCTTCGACCTCCTCGCGGGCTCCCGCTGCCACGATCGCCTCGGTCCGCGCATCGATCCGCTCATACAACTCCTGCCGCTCCATATCGAGCCCGAAGATCACCGTCGGATGCCGTGTCCGCGGCGACCAGAGCTCCGAGTCCTCCGATTCCGGCGGCGCCTTGACCAGTGACAGCTCGCCCAGCGCCGCCCGCAGGTAGAGCCCAGTCCCCCCCACCACGATCGGCCGCCTCCCAGCCGCCAGCGCTCCATCGATCTCCGCATGCGCAAGCGGCATGTAGTCCCCCACCGAAAACGGCCGCGTAACCGGCACGAACCCAACAAGCCTGTGCTCAAGGCGTGCCTGCTCCTCAGCCGTGGCGACACCCGTGAGCACCGAGAGCCCTTCATAGACCTGAAGCGCATCGCAGGAAATCGCCACCGGATCCTCGCCACGCTTCCGAAGCTCTTCCGCAAGCTCGATCGCCACCCCGGTCTTCCCTACCCCGGTAGGCCCGAATATCGCGATTACGTCCATCACCGAAGAACCGTAGCCAGCCGTGAAGAGGGTGTCGGGGTAGGTCCGAACGGCTTGTACTTTTTGGCAATCCATCCTCGGACGGCCATCGCCACTCCACCGAAAAAGTTGAGAGAGGGCCTACCCCGACACCCTCTATCCGACCCGGCTTAGAAGCTTCTCGCTCCCCATCAACGTCTGCGAGGTAGCCGACTCGACCCCGACCACGACGAACTCGCCGGGTTGTGCCGTCCCCTCGAAATTAACGGCCTTATTGTGCCGCGACCTTCCCCGTAGCCGCGTCTCATCGGTCCGGCTGGTCCCTTCGACCAGCACCTCGATCTCGCGTCCCACAAACCTCTGCGCCCTTTCAGCCGCCCGCCGCTGCACCAGCTCGACCAGCCGCTCCATCCGCTCCACCTTGACCGGATGCGGAACCTGGTCGCCGAGCTCGGCCGCCTCCGTTTCCCGTCGCGGCGAGAAGACGAAGGTGAAGGCGCTGTCGTAGCCGACCTCGTCGACCACCTCCAGCGTCTGCTCGAAGTCCGCCTCGCTCTCGCCCGGAAAGCCGACGATGATGTCGGTGGTGATCGCGCAGTCGGGGACGTGCTCGCGGATCAGCGAGACGCGGTCCATGTAGCGCTGTCGGTCGTAGGTGCGACGCATGCGCTTCAGCACCGCGCTCGAGCCTGACTGCAACGGCAGGTGGATGTGCTCGCAGACCGCCGCGAGGTCGGCGTGGGCGCGGATCACGTCCTCCTTCATGTCCTTGGGATGCGGACTGGTATAGCGGATGCGCTCGATGCCGTCGACCGCGTCGATCAGGCCGAGCAGCTCGGCAAAGCCGATCCGGGCCTCCGGCGGCAGGTCGCGGCCGTAGCTGTTGACGTTCTGCCCGAGCAGCGTCACCTCCTTGACGCCGTCGGCAGCCAGCACCTCGGCCTCGCTGACCAGCTCGGCCGGAGCGCGGCTGACCTCGCGGCCACGGGTCGAAGGGACGATGCAGTAGGCGCACTTGCAGTTGCAGCCCTGGGAGACCTGCAGCCAGCCCTGGAACTCGCGCACGCGGCGGGTCGGCAGATGCCCGGAGAAGTCCTCGAACTCGAAGTAGCCCTGGGCGCTGAGCGAGTCGGAGTTGAGGAACTCGGCCAGCTTGTGGATCTGGCCGGGCCCGAAGGCGACGTCGACGAAGGGGAAGCGCTGGAAGACCTCGTCCTTGACCGACTGGGCCCAGCAGCCCCCCACTCCGACGACCTTCTCCGGGAATTCGGACTTGAGCCGCTTCGCCTCGCCCAGACGGGCGATGAAGCGGTTGTCCGCCGACTCGCGGATCGAGCAGGTGTTGAAGAGGATCAAGTCGGCGTCATCGCACGCCTCCGCCTCCTCATAGCCCAACGACTCGAGCATCCCCCGCATGCGCTCGGAATCGTGCACGTTCATCTGGCAGCCGAACGTGGTGACGTGGTACCGCTTCCCCATGTCTCCAGGGTACTGACGGTTCGGGAGTCAAGCAGGTCGGTGGACGCAAGGAGCGCGGCGTGCTCTGCACGCAAGCGACTGAGGACGCCGAGATGCGCCGACTACCGGACTGTCAGTACGCCTTCCATGCCCGCTTCTGCATGGCCGGGGACCGTGCAGAGGAAGGTGTAGGTACCGGGCGCGAGACCGACGCTGACCGAGGTTTTGCCTTCGGTGATCGTTTCGGAGGTGGCCAGCTCTTTGCCGTCCTGCTCGATCGCGACGTTGTGTTCGAGCGCGGCGGGATTGTCGAAATCGATCGTCACTTTGCCCGGCTTGCTGGTCAGGCTCGAGGCATCGAAGGCCAGGTCAGTCGGAGAGGCGGCAAGCTGAAGGGTGCCGCCCGGCCCCCCGGCGGCCGATTCGGGCTTCGGCGCCGGCGCCTCCTCCTTTTCGGCTTCGACCGGCGAGGCCTCCTCTCTGCTGATCTCCTCGTTTGCCTCCGAGAGCTCGGCGGCCTTTGCCGACTCCTCGTCCTGTGCGTGGAGGACGGAGAAGGTCGCGCTGGCGCCGACGAGCACGACGAACCAGAGCGCCACGAGCGGCCCGGCCTTGCCGGGAAAGCTCTTGACCCGCAGGCCGAGGAAGCTGACCACGACCGCGGAGATCGCGAGACCGATCCCGCAGATGTAGAAGAGGTCGCCGTTGCTCATAGAACGCGCGGAATCCTATCCACGGAGCGCAGGCGCCGTCAGGCAGCCTGCGCCTCCGCAACCGCGGGCACGGGCGCCTCGGCCGGAGCATCCTCCCCGCCGATGCCGAGCGCGATGCGGACCTTGGCCTCGATCTCGCCGGCGACCTCGGGATTCTCGGCCAGGAACTGCTTGGCGTTGTTGCGACCCTGGCCGAGCCGCGTCTCGCCGTAGGAGAAGAAGGCGCCCGACTTGCGCACGATGTCGTGCTCGATGCCGAAGTCGAGCAGCTCGCCTTCGCGCGAGATGCCCTGGCCGTACTCGATCTCGAACTCGGCCTGGCGGAAAGGCGCGGCGCACTTGTTCTTGACGACTTTGACCCGGACCCGGTTGCCGACCGCCTCGGTGCCGTCCTTGAGGGTCTCGATACGGCGGATGTCGAGCCGCTGCGAAGAGTAGAACTTCAGCGCCCGGCCGCCCGGCTGGGTCTCCGGCGAGCCGAACTGGACGCCGACCTTTTCGCGGATCTGGTTGGTGAAGATGCAGACCGTGTTGGTGCGATTGAGGTTGCCGGCCAGCTTGCGCATCGCCTGCGACATCAGCCGCGCCTGCAGGCCGACGGTCGTGTCGCCGATCTGGCCGTCCAGCTCGGCCTTCGGCGTCAGCGCCGCGACCGAGTCGATCGCGACGACGTCGACCGCGGCAGAGGCGATCAGGCGATCGGCGATCTGCAGCGCCTGCTCGCCGTAGTCGGGCTGAGAGACCAGCAGCTCGTCGGTGTCGACGCCGATCGCCCGCGCGTAGATCGGGTCCATCGCGTGCTCGGTGTCGATGAACACGCAGACCCCGCCCTTGGCCTGAGCCTCGGCGATGATGTGGTAGATCAGCGTCGTCTTGCCCGAGGACTCGGGACCGAAGATCTCGACGATCCTCCCCCGTGGCACCCCGCCGATGCCGAGCGCCAGGTCGAGCGCCACGGCGCCGGTCGGAATCGCTTCCACCGGCAGCTTGCTATCGGCGCCGAGCCGCATCAAGGAGCCCTGGCCGAAATCGCGCTCGATCTGGGTAACCGCCGCCTCGAGGGCCGCGTCCTTGGCCTTGGCCTCCTTGGCCGAGACATCGTTCAAAGGCGTCTTCTTGTCTGCCATCTCTTCTTTCACCTCACTGCCGCCCGTCTCGGGACAGCTCGACTTGCGCCAGCGGGGCGTATCGCGAACCCTGCGGCTGGAGTACAGAACGGTAGAGCGTCACCCGGACGCAAAGAGCGGGCTCTAAGAGCCGTTTCGGCAGTCCGCCCGGGGGTTTCGCGACCTCAGCCGGCCGCCCCTTCCCCCGGCCAGCCGACTTGACCCTGGCGACCGTCACGTGCGGCCAAAACGGTCTCTTCTCCGACTTGAGAAGACGCCTCTCGGCGAGTATCTCCTCCAGCTCGGACTGCAGCTCGACCGCTGCCGGCGAAAGGGCCGGCAGGGCGAAGAGGCGCGCCCGCCTCGGCGAGGGCCTGGCAACCGGGTCGCCCAGCGCGACCGTGGCCGCCGGCGACCGGAGCCCGCGCACGACCTCCCCAAACGCCTCGATCCGCTTCTCCGACGCATAGCCGAGGAAGGCGAGGGTGATGTGCAGGGACCGCGACTGAACCACCCGCAGGGCCGGATCGCGCAGCTCCTCCCGCCCCCAGGCCACGATGCCGTCGCGCAGCTCCTCGGGCAGGTCGAGGGCTACGAACAGCCGTGCCCGCGGGCTCTTCAGTCGCTCCTTGCTCACCATGGCCACGCTAAGGGCCGCGGACGCGCGAAACAACGCGCGACCGTGGCGAAGCGGTGGCGCCTCTCGCTACAGCGGCGCTTCCTCGCCGCTGAGCAGCAGGCGCAGAAGATGCATCCCGACCAGGGCCGAGCGCTCGCGGACATCGGCCCTGCCGCCGGGGATCACCGGATCTCGGGCAAGGCAGGCGCCGTCGGCAAGACGGGCGTGAAAGCAGACGTAGCCGACCGGCTTCTCCTCGCTGCCGCCGTCCGGCCCGGCGATCCCGGTGATCGCCACCGCGACGTCGGCCCGGAATCGGTCAAGCGCCCCGATCGCCATCTGCTCGGCCACCACGGGCGAGACCGCGCCATTTGCCTCGATCAGCGCCGGATCGAGGCCGAGCAGCTCGACCTTTGCCCGATTCGAGTAGGCGACGACGCCGCCCGCCATGTAGGCCGAGGCCCCCGGCAGGTCGGTGACACGGGCAGCCAGCAGGCCGCTGCTGCACGACTCGGCCAGCCCCAGCCGGCGACCGGCGAGGAGGGTCGCGACCTGGGCGTCGATCGTCTCGCCGTCGAGACTGAAGAGATGGCGCGGGTGGCGGGCTTGCAGGCCGCTCCTCACGGCCTCGGCTGTCCCCAGGGCGGCGTCGCGATAGCGCACGTCGATCTCGATCTCGCCGCGTCGCAGGCAGGTCGTGATCTCGACCTCCGGCAGGGCGACGCCATCGGCCTCGATCTCGCGCAGGCTCTTGGCGATCTCCGACTCGGGGACGCCGAACATGCGCAGGGTGTAGCCATGCAGCGGCGTGGCCCGCCCCAGCACCGCCGCAACCGGCTCGGCCGCGAGCGCCGCCGGCCACATGGGCTGCAGCTCGCGCGGCGGCCCCGGCAGGACGACGACGACGCGATCGCCGGCGGGGACCACCAGCCCCGGCGCGGTGCCGACCGGATCGAGCGTGGTCGCCCCCTCAGGCACGATCGCCTGCTTGCGATTGGCCTCCCGCACGGCCTCGGGGTCGAAGCTGAAGCTGCGGGCGAAGTTGCGCAGGATCGTCTCGATCTTCTCCTCCATCTCCGCGTCGAGAACCATCTCCCGCCCGGCGAATCGTCCCACCACCTCCGCGGTGAGATCGTCCGCGGTCGGACCGAGACCGCCCGAGGTGACGATCAGGTCCATGCCCTCGGCAGCCATGAAGCGCAACGCCGCCTCGAGGTCGGCGGGCCGGTCGCCGACGACGAGTATGTGGGCGACGTCGACCCCCAGCTCCGCCAGCTGCTCGGAGAGCCAGGGCCCGTTGCGATCGCTGATCCGCCCGGTCAGGACCTCGGTGCCGGTGACGACTATTCCCGCCCTGACCTCGCTCATGCGCAGGTCGGTCGTTCCGCTTCGTCGAGCTTGGTCAGGGCGCCCGAGGAGTCGATCGAGTAGCCGATCGGGCTGGACGTCGCCGGTATTTCCGCTTCCCTGCCGTCGATGCGCATCGAGACCTCGCCGTTGCCGAAGGAGACCGTGAAACTACCGGAGCGGAAGGGGCCCTCTTCGGCGCCCGCTTCGAGGATCTGGCCGTCGACGAGCTCGACGCCCTTGCCGTCGAGGACGCAAACCCAGACTTCGGCGCCGGCGGACAGCATGACCGAGACCCCGCTCTTCCGCGGCTGCGGCACCCGCGGCTCCTCCGTCTTGCCGGCCGGCCGCGGCGTGGAGACAGGCTCTCCTTCCCCGCCTCCACCGGGAATCGCGACGACCGCGATCACGGCCACGGCGAGCACCCCCAGCACCGCGAGCGCGGCAATCGGCACCCCGCCGAATCTCGGGGAGCCGCTGCCGGTGGAGTCCGGCCTCGCGGCTGCCACGCCCTCGCTCGGAGTCCGGCTCCATTTTTCGACGCTCCCGCGGTACTGGTCGGCAAGGCGCTCGCCGTCGAGGCCAAGAAAGGAGGCGTAGGTGCGGATGAAGCCCCGGGTATAGAAACCGCCGGGGAGAACGTCCCATTCTTCGTCCTCGATCGCGCGCAGATAGCGGAGACGGATCCTCGTCGCCGCCTCGACCTCGGAAAGCTCGACTTTGCGACGGCTCCGTGCCTTGCGCAGAACCGTGCCGATACCGCTGTCCATGCGGACATTGTCCTACCCGGACTACTCGGGAGCGAGAGGCGCTGCCTCGGGCTCAGCCGGCTCGGCCTCGCCGCCGCCGATGAGGCGGGTCAGGTCGGCCGCGGTGACCAGGACCTGACGCGGTTTCGACCCTTCGTAGCCCGAGATGACCCCGCGGCGCTCGAGCATGTCGATCAGGCGCCCGGCGCGGGTGTAGCCCACCCGCAGCCGTCGCTGGATCATCGAGACGGAAGCGGTTTCGGTCTCGACGACGACGCGGATCGCCTCGTCGAGCAGATCGTCGCTGTCGGGGTCGAAGTCGCCCTCTGCTTCGATCCCCTTCTCCTCGTGCACCTCGAGCAGCTCGGCCTCGAATTCGGGTTCGCCCTGCTTGGCCCAGTGATTGGTGATCCGCGCGGTCTCCTCCTCGGTGACGAAGGCGCCCTGGATGCGCTGCAGCTTCGAGGTGCCGGCGCCACGGAAGAGCATGTCGCCCTGACCGAGCAGGGCCTCCGCCCCGCCCTGGTCGAGGATCACGCGCGAGTCGGTCTGCGAGGAGACGGCAAAGGCGATGCGGGCCGGGATGTTGACCTTGATCGTGCCGGTGATGATGTCGGTCGAGGGGCGCTGGGTCGCCAGCACCAGGTGGATGCCTGTTGCGCGGGACTTCTGCGCGAGGCGGATGATCGAGTCCTCGACCTCGGCCGGGGAGACCATCATCAGGTCCGCGAGCTCGTCGATCACGCAGAGGATGTGCGGCAGCGGCGCTTCGCCGGCCTTGGCGCGGGCCCGGTTGAGCTCGGCGAGGTTGCGGCAGCGTGCCTGGCCCATGATCCCGTAGCGACTCTCCATCTCGCCGATCAGGTTGGCGAGGACGTTGGCGGCGAGGCGCGGCGAGGTGACCACCGGCGTCAAGAGGTGCGGCACGTTCTCGTAGTGGTTGAGCTCGACCTGCTTGGGATCGACCAGAACCAGGCGCACGTCGTTGGGCGAGGCCTGCATCAGGATCGAGGAGAGGATCGCGTTGACGCAGCCGGACTTGCCCGAGCCGGTCGTGCCGGCGACCAGCACGTGCGGCATCTTCGCCAGGTCGGTCCAGACGGCGTTGCCGTCGATCCCCTTGCCGAGCCAGGCGACCAGCGGCGAGGTCTTCTCGGGCCGGGCAGCGTAGATGTCGCCGAGGCGGACGATGCGGCGACGGCTGTTCGGCACCTCGACCCCGACGGCTTGCTTGCCCGGTATCGGGGCGAGGATGCGAATGTCGGTCGAGGCGAGGGCGTAGGCGAGGTCGTTGGAGAGCTCGGTCACCTTCTTCACCTTGGTGCCGGGCGCCAAGCGCAGTTCGTAACGAGAGACGTGCGGACCGCTGACGATGCCGACGATCTTCGCTTCGACGCCGAAGTGGCCGAGCGTCTCGACCAGCTTGCGGCCGACGATCTCGTGGTCGCGCGGGTCGACGCCCTTGTCTCCCTTGCCGCGTTCCAGGGCCTTCTCGGGCGGCGGTGCGTAGTCGATTCCCTCCGAGATCGTCACCCCGCGCTTGTTGCCCTGCGGCGTCAGGGAAACCTGCTCGGGCTCCGGGACCGGATCGACCGCCGCGGCCTCTTCCTCGGCCTCGATCGCCGCCAGCTCGGCGTCGAAGCTCTCGGTGACGGGCTCCTCGGCGGCCTCCTCCGGCTCCTCGACCAAGGCGACGGTCGGCTCGACGTCGTCCTCCTTCGGATAGGCGCTCATCACATCCGTGGGCCCGGCCTGGGTCTCGAACGAGAAAGTCTTTTCCTCCTGCCGGTCTTTGCGGCTCTGTATCGCCGTTTGCGCAACCCCGCGGCTGCCCAGGAAGACCCGCCGCAATCCGCGGCCAATCCCCCGGAACAGAGTCGAGATCGAGGTCCCGGTAACCAGAAGCCCTCCGACGAGAAGCATCAAGGCAGTGAAGATGCGTGCGCCGACGTCACCGACGAGATAGACGAGCCCGGTTTCGATCCCATACCCGACCTTTCCGCCCTCCCAGCCGAAAAAGAGCACAAAGCTCAAATAAACCCCGGCGGCGATCAGAAACAGCCCGATCAGATCCAGATGCCGCTGCTCCAATGCCTGCGGCAGGTGAAGCCGGCCGCCCCGCGGAGTCCTTGCCTTGGCTTTGCTTTTCGGCTTCCGACGCGCGGCCGCACCGCGCTTTTTGCGCTGGAACATGGCAGCCCCTTCGACGCAACCCGGGTTACCCCTGCGCACGAGGACGGGGCTGGCGGCCTAAATCCGAAGTAAATCTCGACAGCCTTCGCTGTTTCCGCCTCTAACATCGACGCCAGTGCTCACTTCCGACCCAGAAACTGTCACCGGCCGCGTCCTCGTGGTCGAGGACGACGCCGAGATCGCCGACGTCCTGCGCCGCTCGCTGCGCCAGGAGGGCTACGAGGTGAAGACCAGCGCCGACGGCGTCGACGCCCTCGACGTCGCCACCGGCTTCGTCCCCGACCTCGTCGTCCTCGACCTCGGCCTGCCTCGCCTCGACGGTGTCGAGGTATGCCGCCGGCTGCGCGCCGAGGGCGATGTGCCGATCCTGATGCTGACCGCCCGGGCCGAGACCGAGGACCGCGTCAGCGGCCTCGACAGCGGCGCCGACGACTACTTGGTCAAGCCTTTCGAGCGCCAGGAGCTGCTGGCGCGGATCCGCGCCCTGCTGCGCCGCCGGCCGCCCCGCGGCGCCGCCTCGATCGAGGTCGGCGATCTCGCCCTCAACCCCGACACCCGCGAGGTCAGACGGGGCGAACGGGAGCTGGAGCTGACCAACCGTGAGTTCGAGCTGCTCGAGTACCTGATGCGCAATGAGCGCCTGGTGGTCTCGCGCGAGCGCCTCCTCGACGACGTCTGGGGCTACGACCCGACCGCGGCGACGAACACGATCGACGTCTTCATCTCCAACCTGCGCCGCAAGCTCGAGGAAGGCGGCGAGCCGCGGCTCCTGCACACCAAACGCGGTGCGGGCTACGTCCTGAAGGAGTAATGAAGGGACCGCTTCGCAAGCTCGCCGAGAGATGGCCGTCGAAGCTTCGGTCCAGCAGCTGGCCGGTCAGGTGGCGCCTTGCGGCCGTCTCCGCCGGGCTGACCTTGGTCATCCTGCTCGTCTTCGGCGCCGTGATCGGCCAGGTGGCCACCAGCCGCATCCGCGACGACTTCAATCGCGAGGTGAACGATGCGGCTCAAACGCTGGCGCACGAATTCCGCGTCGTCTATACGCCGCTCGGCACGTTCTCCGGCAAGCAAGGCCCGCAGCTCGACGACTTCGTTCGTCCAGATGGCGCATCGGCACGGGTTCTCGACGTCAACGGCAACCTGATCGAGGAAAGCCAAGGCGCTTCCCCGATGGGACAGCCGAGCAGCGGCCTCTCCAACTACGGCGAGCTACGGGTTGCGACGGCGGCGATCACGAACGAAAGCGGTGAAATCACCGGCTACGTTCAGTACGGACGGAGCATCGCCCACGTCGACTCCACGATCGACAGGCTCTGGCTCTTCATCGCCGCCGGGATCCTCGGCGGCACCCTGCTCGCCAGCCTTGCCGGCGTCGCCATCGCCGCCCGGGCGATGCGGCCGATCTCCGCCCTGACCGCGACGGCCCGGCAGATCGGCGCCACCGGAGACCCCTCGCGCCACATGCCCGACCCGAAAGCAAAAGACGAGGTCGGCGAGCTGGCCCAAACGCTCGAGCAGATGCTGCGCTCCCTCGACGCCGCCCGTACCGAGCGCGAGGCGGCGATGAAAAAGCAGCGAGAGTTCGTCGCCGACGCCTCGCACGAGCTGCGCACGCCCCTGACCAGCGTGCTCGCCAACCTGGAGCTGCTGCAGGCGTCGCTGCGCGCGCCCGACCAGAGCGAGGACCGGGCGATGGTCGATTCCGCTCTGCGCTCCTCCAAGCGCATGAGCCGTCTGGTCGCTGACCTGCTGCTGCTTGCCCGCGCCGACGCCGGCCGGGCCGGCAAGCACGGCCCCTGCGACCTGGCCGAGATCGCGGGCAACGTCGCGGCAGAGCTGGCGCCGTTGATGGGCGACCGCGACCTCGAGATCGACAACCAGCAAGCGCTGCCGGTGACCGGCAATCCCGACGAGCTTCATCGCATGGTCCTCAACCTGCTCGACAACGCGTCCCGCCACACCCCCCCGGGCGCCCGGATCGAACTGCACGTCCGCCGGGTGGGCGAAGAAGCGTTGGTCGAGGTCGCCGACGACGGCCCCGGCATTCCACCCCGTCTGCGCGAGCAGATCTTCGACCGCTTCGTCCGCGGCGAGGGCCCCGCCGATACCGCCGTCGGTCCCGGCAGCGGCCTCGGCCTCGCCATCGTGCGGGCCGTCGCCGGCTCCCACGGCGGCAGGGTCGAACTCGGCGAATCGGCGGCGGGCGGCGCCCAGTTCCGCGTCCGCCTACCCCTCCAGCGCTCCGAGCAGCCCGCCGCCACCTTTTAGCCGCGCTTTAGCAGCGCGACCTAGATTTGCTCGTGGACGAGACACAGGACCCGCCGGGATCTCCCCAACATCCCCGGCGGGTCCTTTTTTTGTGAGCCCCTGGCGCGGCGGGTCCTGTCATGGATTCGGTGCCACCAGTCCTCCGGTAGCTAAAGCTTCCTCGGACTGGTCCCCCAAATCCATGCCACCCCCGCGAGAGGCGTTCACGTCCAGCGAAGAGCTTTCTCGGGTCAGAGGCTTCGTCTCTCGTAGGAAGCTCAGCCGAGAGCACTCCTCCCCGGGGGTGGCGCCGTAGGGGGAACCGCCCCTGAGGAAGCTTTAGCTACCGGAAGGGGCGGTGGGTCCCCTGCGGCGACAGGACCCGCGGGGCCGCGACGCTCGAGTCAGACCTCGACCACTACAGGGATGATCATCGGCCGGCGGCGCAGTTTCTCGTAGACCAGCTTGGCGACGGCGTCGTGCACGTCTTCCTGAACCAGGTGCAGCTCGCGCGTTCCCGCGTTGGCGGCGTCCTCTAGGGAGTCCTCGACCAGGTCGCGCAGGTCCTCGACCAATGCATCGGCCTCCTCGAGGAAGGTGACGCCGCGGTAGAGGACCTCGGGGTCGGCGACGACGTGGCCGTCCTCGGAGGAGATCGTCGCGACGACGATGAAGATGCCGTCGGCGGAGATCTCGCGGCGGTCGCGCAGGGCGACGTCGTCGGGCTCGCCGACGTTGACGCCGTCGACGTAGATCACGCCCGCGTGGATGTCCTCGCCGAAGCCGGCGCCGTTGCCGTCGATTTCCAGCGGCAGCCCGTTGCGCCCCTGAAAGATGTTCTCCGGCTGGATTCCCACCGATTCGGCAAGGCCGGCGTGCAGCCGCAGCCGCTGATGATCGCCGTGCACAGGCAGCACATAGCGAGGTTTGGTCAGGTTGAGCATCAATTTGAGCTCCTCCTGCCAGCCATGACCGGAAGCGTGGATCGGCGCGTCCTTGGCGGTCACCACTTTGGCGCCGATCTCATAGATGCGGTCGATCGTCTCGTTGACAGCGCGCTCGTTGCCGGGAACCGGCGTCGCCGAGAAGACGACCGTGTCGCCGGAGTGCAGCTCGACGTCGCGGTGGTCGTTGTTGGCCATGCGGCGCAGGGCCGAGAGCGGCTCGCCCTGGCTGCCGGTCGAGATCACGATCACCTTCTCGTCCGGGAAGTTCTCGATCTCGCGTGGCTGGATGAAGAGCCCCGAAGGCGCGTCGGCGATGCCCAGATTGGAGGCGATGTTGAAGTTTTTGCGCATCGAGCGGCCGACCAGGGCGACCCGCCGGTCGAGCTTGACGGCGGCGTCGATCACCTGCTGGACGCGGTGGATGTTGGAGGCGAAGGAGGTGACGATGATGCGGCCCTTGCAACCGCTGAAGGTCTCCAGCAGCGCCGGGCCGACGCTCGACTCCGAGGGCGCGACGCCGGGCCGGTCGGCGTTAGTCGAGTCGCCGCAGAGCAGCAGCAGGCCGTCGCGGCCGATTTCAGCCAGGCGCGAGATGTCGGCGGGCCGACCGTCGACCGGGGTCTGGTCGAACTTGTAATCGCCCGTCATCAGCACCGAGCCCAGCTCGGTGCTCAGCAGCACGCCGCGGGCATCCGGGATCGAGTGCGAGAGGTGGATCAGCTCCAGCTCGAAGGGCCCGGCCTGGACCTTCTCCCCGGCCGGCAGCTCCCGCAGGGGCGCATCGCCGAGCTTGTGCTCGTCGAGCTTGGAGCGCACCATGCCGACCGTCAGCAGGCCGCCGTAGATCACCGGCGGCATGCCGATCTCTCGCAGCACGTAAGGAAGGGCGCCGACGTGGTCCTCGTGGCCGTGGGTGAGCACGATCGCCTCGATGTCGTCGGCGCGCTCGCGCAGGTAGGAGAAGTCGGGCAGGACGAGGTCGATGCCGAGCATCTCGGCGGTGGGGAACATCAGCCCGGTGTCGACGACGACGATGCGGCCGTCGTACTCGATCACGGTCATGTTCTTGCCGATCTCGCCCAGCCCTCCGAGCGGCAGCACGCGCAGCTTGGTGGCGGGCACTAGGGCGTCACCGAGGTGAGGCCGACGCTCTCGAGCGCGGCTTGCACGGTCGCCCTCTGCTCCGCATCCACGGGCACGAGGGGAAGTCGCAGCGTTCCGGAAGGGATCAGGCCCGTCATCTCCAGCGCCGCCTTGAGCGGGATCGGGTTGGTCGTCACGCCCATCGCCGCGTAGACCTCGTGCAGGCCGGAGTCGATCTCGCCCGCGCGCTCCAGATCGCCCGCCTGGGCGGCGTCCCAGATTTCCCGCATCTGCGGGCCGATCAGGTGCGAGGAGACGCAGATCCCGCCGGCACCGCCGATTTCCAGCGTCTTGAGGAAGATCTCATCGTTGCCGGCGAGGATCTCGAGCCCCTCGATCGGCTGCAGCTCGTCGTTGTTGGCCTGCTTGACAGCGACCACGTTGTCGATCCGGGCCAGCTCGGCGAGCAGCGAGGGCGGCATGTTGACCACCACCCGCGAAGGGATGTTGTAGGCGATGATCGGCAGGTCCCCCGCGGCGGCGGCCACCGCTTCGAAGTGAGCGAGGATCCCGGCCGGGTTGGGCTTGTTGTAGTAGGGCGTGACGACAAGCGCGGCGTCGGCCCCGTTCTCGACCGCGCTCTTGGTCAGTTCGACCGAGTGCCTGGTGTCGTTGGTGCCGGTGCCGAAGGCCAGCATCGTCTCCTCGCCGACCTCCTCGCGCACGACCTGCATCAGTTCGAACGCCTCGGGATCGGTGATCGTCGCCGACTCCCCGGTCGAGCCCGAGATCACGATCCCATGCGAGCCGTGTGAGACGAGGTGGGCGGCGAGGCGCCGTCCCGCCTCGAGGTCAACCCGTCCGTCCTGGTCGAACGGCGTCACCATCGCCGTAATCACTCCGCGAATCTCCTTCATCGGGCCAGGGTATCGCGGGTCGCCTAGAGGAGCTTCTCGAGTCCAACCGTGAACCGGTCGGGCAGCTGCCCGACCTTGCGCACGGCGAGCAGCACGCCGGGCATGAAAGAGCGGCGGTCGATCGAGTCGTGACGAAGGCTGAGGGTCTGGCCCTCGCCGCCGAAGACAACCTCCTGGTGGGCGACGAGGCCGGGGAGGCGCACCGAGTGAATCGGCTCGTGGACGTTGCCACCGGCCTCGCCGATCAGCTCGGCGGTGCGCTTGGCCGTGCCCGAAGGCGCATCCAGCTTGCGGTCGTGGTGAAGCTCGACGATCTCGCACTCGGGCATGTGCGGGGCGATCGTCTGCGCCACCTCCATCAACAGCACCGCGCCGATCGCGAAGTTGGGTGCGACGAAGGCGTTTGCGCTTGCCGCCTCAGCTGCGGCCCGCAGCGCCCCGAGGTCGAAGCCGGTGGTGCCGACGACGACGTGAACGCCCGCCGCCAGGCAGGCTTCGGCGTTGGCGAGCGCGGTTTGGGGCGTGGTGAAGTCGACCACCACGTCGGCATCGCCTAGCACGTCGCCGAGCGCGGTTCCAAGCGCGGGGTCCGCCTTGGCGCTGAGCTCGGTCTCGTCGGCTGCCTCGACCGCCTCGCAGACGGCCTGTCCCATCCGCCCGGCGGCGCCCGAGACCGCGACCCTGATCATGCCGCGACCAGGCTCTCGCTGATCGGGCCCAGAGCCTCGCGGAAGCGACTCTCGTCACGGCCGACGCAGGCGGCCGAGAGCCGCTCGGGGCCGTAGAGCTCTGCAGCCAGCGCGGTCAGGTCATCGACGGTCACCGCGTCGACCTTGGCCAGCATCTGATCGAGGCTGTCGATCGGCAGGCCGAAGAGGGTCGCGCGCGAGATCCGCGACATCCGCGCCGCCGTCGACTCCGAGGAGAGGACGAGCCGTCCCTTGACGTTCTCCTTGCCGCGCGAGAGCTCCTCGGCGGAGACCGGCTCGCTGCGCAGGCGCGCCATCTCGGCGCCGATGATCGCGCAGGCCTCCTCGACGTTGTCCTCGCGGGTGCCGACGTAGCTGGCGATCAGCCCGGAGTCGGTGTACTGCTCGCTGTAGGAGCCGACCGCGTAGGCGAGGCCGCGCTTCTCGCGAACCTCACGGAAGAGGCGCGAGGAGCTGGAGCCGCCGAAGATCGAGTCGAGGACGGCGAGCGCGTAGCGCCGCTCGTCCTCGCGGACGATGCCCGGAGCGCCGAAGCAGATGTGGTACTGCTCGGTGTCCTTCTCGTAGAAGCAGAGGCGAGCCTGCTCGTCGGCCGCAGCCGCCGCCAGGCCGTTGGCGTCGCCGCTCGGTGGCTGCACCAGGCGTTGCGAAAGCTCGGCGATGCGCGCATGGTCGACGTTGCCGGCGGCGCCGACGACGATCGTCTCCCCCGTGTAGTGAGCGCTGCGGTAGGCCTCGATGTCCGCTACCGGCACCGAGCTGATCACCTCGGCCTCGCCGAGCACGCGGCGGCCCAGCGGGTGGCCGCCGAAGACGGCCTCGGCGAGGATGTCGTGGACGCGGTCCTGCGGCTCGTCCTCGTACATCGCGATCTCCTCGAGCACGACGTCGCGCTCGGAGTCGACTTCCGGGTAGGTCGGCGCCAGCAGCATCTCGGCCAGCAGGTCGAAGACCTCCTCGGTGTGCTCGTCGAGGAAGCGGGCGTGCAGGTGGGTGGTCTCCTTGCCGGTCGCCGCGTTGACCGAGGCGCCGAGGCCGTCGAGCTTCTCGGCGATCTCGATCGCGGAGTAGCGCGCGGTGCCCTTGAAGAGCAGGTGCTCGAGGAAGTGGGAGACGCCCGCCTGGGCCGGCGTCTCGTTGCGCGATCCGGTGCGCACCCAGAGCCCGAGCGCCACGGACCGCACCGAGGGAACCTCCTCGGTGACGACCCGGACGCCCGAGTCCTGCGTGCTCAGGACTGCTTCGGCCAAGGGCTAGCGCCGCTCGCGGTCGCCGCCGCGGGGACGACGTCCCTCGCGACCGCCGCGACCGCCGCGGTCTCCACCGTTGCGGCTGCCGCCACCGCCACCCGAGCCGACCGCGGCCAGCTCCTCGGGGCTCTTGCCGGCGACCGAGGGGTCGTCGGAGAGGCGCAGGCCGATGCGACCGCGCTCGCGGTCGACCTCGACGACGGTGACGTCGATCTCCTCGCCGGAGGTGAGGACGTCGTCGACGGAGTCGACCCGCTCCCCTGGCTTGACGTTGGAGATGTGCAAGAGGCCGTCGGTGCCCTTGACCAGCTCGACGAAGGCGCCGAAGGTGGTCGTCTTGACGACCTTGGCCGCCTCGTAGCGGTCGCCGACTTCGGCCTCCTTGGTCATCGACTGGATCCGGCCGACGCAGGCTTCGACCAGCGAGCCGGTCGGGGCGTAGATCCGAATCGTGCCGTCGTCTTCGACGTCGATTTCGGCTTCGAACTCCTCGCAGAGGGCGCGGATGGTTTCGCCACCCTTGCCGATCACGGCACCGATCTTCTCCTGATCGATCTTGATCGATTCGATCCGCGGCGCGTGCTGTGAGAGCTGCTCGCGCGGGCCGTCGATCGCCTCCGCCATCTTGCCGAGGATGAACTGGCGGCCCTTGTTGGCCTGCTCCAGCGCGTCGGTGAGGATCTCGAAGGTGACGCCGGTGATCTTGATGTCCATCTGCAGCGCGGTGATGCCATCCGCGGTGCCGGCGACCTTGAAGTCCATGTCGCCGAGGTGGTCCTCGACGCCGGCGATGTCGGTGAGGACGATGTAGTCGTCGCCCTCCTTGATCAGGCCCATCGCGACGCCGGCGACCGGGGCCGTGACCGGCACGCCCGCCGCCTGCAGTGCCATCGAGGAGGCGCAGACCGAGCCCATCGAAGAGGAGCCGTTGGACTCGAGCGTCTCGGAGACGACCCGGATCACGTAGGGGAAGTCCTCTTCGTTGGGGATCGTCGCCACGAGGGCGCGCTCGGCGAGGGCGCCGTGGCCGATGTCGCGGCGCTTGGGGCCGCGCATGAAGCCGGCCTCCCCGACCGAGAAGGGCGGGAAGTTGTAGTGGTGCCAGAACTTCTTCGAGGTCTCCAGGCCGAGCGTGTCGATGCGCATGTCCATGCGCGTCGTGCCCAGCGCGGCGTTGGAGAGGATCTGGGTCTCACCGCGGGTGAAGAGGGCCGAGCCGTGCACGCGGGGCGAGATGTCGACCTCGCACTCGATCGGCCGGATCTCGTCTTGGGCGCGGCCGTCGGGGCGCTTCTTGTCGACGGCGATCGCCTTGCGGATCGTGTCCTTCTCGATCGAGCCGAAGGCCGCCTTGACTTCGGCCACCTGCTTCTCGTCGATCTCTCCGTCCTCGGACTCGAGGGCGTACTTGCCGACGACCTCGTCCTTGACCTTGTCGATCGCCTCGTAGCGCTCGAGCTTGCCCTCGGTGGCGATCGCGTCGACCAGCGCCTGGCCGTGCGTGGAGCGGATGTCGTTGATCAGGCCCTCGTCGATCGAGGGGGCCTCGACCTCGATCTTCTCCTTGCCGGCCTTCCGCTGCAGCTCCTCCATCGCGGCGACGAGCTTCTTGATCTCGCCGTGGGCGATGTCCAGGGCGTCGAGGATCTCCTGCTCGGTGACGCCGTTGGCGCCGGCCTCGACCATCAGGATCGCCTCATCGGTGCCGGCGACGATCAGGTCGAGGTCGAGCTCGGCGAGGTCCTCCTCGGCGGGGTTGACGACGAAGTCGCCGTCGAGCTTGCCGATCCGCACCGCGCCGACGTGGGCGGCGACCGGTACCGGCGAGATCGCCAGCGCCGCGGAGGCGCCGTTCATGGCGAGGATGTCGTAGGGGTTGACCTGGTCGACCGACATCGGGATCGCGACCAGCTGCGTCTCGTAGTGCCAGCCCTTGGGGAAGAGCGGGCGGATCGGCCGGTCGATCATGCGGGCGGTCAGGGTCGCCTTCTCGCCCGAGCGTCCCTCGCGACGGAAGAACGAGCCGGGGATCTTGCCCGCGGCGTACATCCGCTCCTCGACGTCGACGGTAAGGGGAAGGAAGTCCACGTCGCGAAGGTTCCCGACGGTTGCGGTGCAGAGCACCATCGTGTCGCCGGCCTGAACCACGACCGCGCCACCCGCCTGCTTCGCGAGTTTTCCGGTCTCGAAGGAAATCTGGCTGTCGCCGATGTCCGCCGAAACGCGGGTTACGTCAAACATGCTCATTTAGTTGTCCTACCTCCGGCCACCCGGATGGTGGCCATCTGCTTTCAGAACTCTCGTTCTCTTTCGCCTAGGAGAGTACACAGCCCTGCGCTGTTCGTTCTCCCTGCTATGTCGCGCAAAGGAACAGCGGAGCGGCGGTCAGCCGAAGATCGCGGGCGTGCCGGTGACACCGGCGCGGATGCCGGACTCGAAGTCGCGGCGGACGCGCGTGGCGACCGCGGCGGAGCGGCGGTCGGACTCGAAGCGGTCGAGGTCCAGCCCGAGGCGCTCGGCGCGCTGCCAGAGGTGCGGGTCATCGACGTGGCCGCGGTCGTCGTAGAGCGAATCGACCATCTCGAAGAAGCACCCCTGCAGACCGGCGGCCTCGGCGGCGGCATGCAAGGCGGGCGAGCGCGGGTGCTTGCCGGCAACGGGGAAGTGGCGGAAGACGATCGTCGCCTCGCGCGCGGCGATCTCCAGCCAGGCCGAGGCGCAGTGGGGGCAGCCGAGGTCGGCGTAGACGATCAGCTCGGAGCCTTCGCCACGGCGATGGTCCTCGGGCCCAGCGGGCGGGACCGCGGCGCTGGTCAGCTCGGGCGTCAGGAGAGTGCGTCGAAGATCAGGTTGGCGCCGGGGATCTCGAGCGGCGTCGGTGACTCGTGGGCCCACTCGACCGTGCCCTCCTCGTCGACGAGGACGAGCGAGCGGTTGGCGTGGCCGACCTTCTCGATGTAGGCACCGTAGGCACGGGCGACCTCGCCCTTGGGCTCGAAGTCGGCGAGCAGCTGTGTGTCGAGACCGAGCTTTTCCTGGAAGGCCTTGTGGGCAAAGCCGCTGTCGACGCTGATCCCGACCATGGTCACGCCCTTGGCCTCGATCTCGGGCTTGACCTCCTGGTAGATCGAGAGCTGATCGGTGCAGACGGGACTGAAGTCGAGCGGGTAGAAGACCAGCAGGACCTTCTTGCCGCGGAAGTCGGAGAGCGAGACCTTCTCGCCGTCCTGGTCGCGGAGGGTGAAATCGGGCGCCGGTTCCCCGGCGGCGATCATCGCCGCAGGCCGAGTTCGGCGACCAGGGCGCGGTAGCGCTCGAGGTCGTGGCGCTCGAGGTAGCGCAGCATGCGGCGGCGCTTGCCGACCAGCATCAGCAGGCCGCGGCGGGAGTGATGGTCCTTGGCGTGCGTGCGCAGGTGCTCGGTGAGTTCGTTGATCCGCTCGGTGAGCAGGGCAATCTGAACCTCGGCCGAGCCGGTATCGCCATCGGCGCGGCCGAACTTGCCGATCAGCTCTACTTTTTTCTCCTTGGTCAGGCTCATGGCGCGCCGGTGAAGCTAGCACAGACGCGCTTCGCGTCCTCGACATCGAGCCGCATCTGGGCGATCAGCTCCTCGACGCCGGCGAAGCGTTTCTCGCCGCGCAGGCGCTCGACGAAAGCAACCCGCAGCTCGGTGCCGTAGAGGTCGCCCTCGTAGTCGATCAGGTAGGTCTCGATCAGGACCCCGCGGCCACTCTCGAAGGTCGGCCGCACGCCGACGTTGACCGCCGCGGGGACACCGTTGGCAAAGGCCGCGTAGACGCCGTGGCCGGGGATCGCAAGGCGGTCGTCGGGGACGATGTTGGCGGTCGGGAAGCCGAGCTCGCGGCCGCGCTGGTCCCCGTGCACGACCGTACCCTCGACCATGAACGGGGCGCCCAGGCACCTGCGGGCGGCCTCCATCTCGC
>JBIOVV010000100.1:0-9824 GCA_044867925.1 Solirubrobacterales bacterium
CCCCCCGACCCTCCCAACCGGATGCCCCCAAAGCACGCCCCCTGCTATCTTTCTCGGTCGGCCCAGTGGGGCCAATTTGTGCCTGCTGTCCAACTCCTGGGACCAGCAGGAGTCCTGTAGTCGATACGAAGACCGGAGCGATGAAGGTCAGAGCTTCTGTAAAGCCGATGTGCGAAAAGTGCAAGATCATCCGCCGAAACGGCGCGGTCTTGGTGATCTGTCAGAACCCCCGACACAAGCAGCGTCAGGGTTAGGGCGGCCGCATGGCACGTATCTCAGGAGTCAACGTCCCGGTCGGCAAGCGCGTCGAAATCGGGCTCACGTACATCTTCGGGATCGGGCGCTCGACCGCGCAGAAGATCCTCGCGGAGGCCAAAGTGGACCCCAACACGATGGTCAAGGATCTGACCGAGGATGAGGTCATCCGCCTGCGCGACGCAGTCGATCAGCGTGAGGTCGAGGGCGACCTGCGCCGCGAGCGCTCCCAGGACGTCAAACGGCTGATGGAGATCGGCTCCTATCGCGGCCTGCGCCACCGCCGCGGCCTGCCCGTCCGCGGTCAGCGGACCAAGACCAACGCCCGCGGCCGCAAGGGCCCGCGCCGGATGAGCGTCGCCGGTAAGCGCAAGGTATAGGTAGAGCAGATGGCCGCCAAAAAACCCGCCAAAGGGCGCTCCCGCCGCCGCGTCAAGAAGAACGTCACCTACGGGCAGGCGCACATCAAGACTTCCTTCAACAACACGATCGTCACCCTGACCGACACCGAAGGCAACGTGATCGCCTGGGAGTCGGCGGGCTCGGCCGGGTTCAAAGGCTCGCGCAAGTCGACGCCGTTTGCCGCTCAGGTGACGGCCGACGCCGCCGCCAAGAAGGGGATGGAACACGGCCTCGAGAAGGTCGAGGTGTTCGCCAAGGGCGCCGGCTCCGGTCGCGAGACGGCGATCCGCTCGCTGCAGGCCGCCGGCCTCGACGTCACCACCGTCAAGGACGTCTCCCCTCAGGCCCACAACGGCTGCCGCCCGAAGAAGCGGAGGCGCGTCTAGATGGCTCGCGATACCGCTCCGCAGTGCAAGCAGTGCCGCCGCGAGGGCCAGAAGCTCTTTCTCAAGGGCGAGCGCTGCTTCACCGACAAGTGCGGGGTCGAGCGCCGCTCCTACCCGCCCGGCGAGCACGGTCGTGGCCGCATGCGCCAGTCCGAGTACCGGGTGCAGCTGCGCGAGAAGCAGAAGACGCGGCGCTACTACCAGGTGCTCGAGAAACAGTTCCGCGCCTATTACGACAAGGCTTCGCGCCAAGACGGCGTCACCGGCGAGAACCTGCTGCGCCTGCTCGAGTCGCGCTTCGACAACGTCTTGGTCCGCCTTGGCTTTGCCGCCTCGCGGCGCCAGGCTCGCCAGCTGATCCGGCACGGCCACTGGTTGATCAACGGTCGCCGGGTCGACATCCCCTCCTACCAAGTTCGTCCCGAGGACGTGATCTCGATCAAGTCGAACTCGTCCGCGGGCGACACGATTCGCAAGGCAAC
Source organism: Solirubrobacterales bacterium (assembly GCA_044867925.1). Taxonomy (GTDB): domain Bacteria; phylum Actinomycetota; class Thermoleophilia; order Solirubrobacterales; family 70-9; genus VRUE01. The sequence goes on from JBIOVV010000100.1 coordinate 1,526, forward strand.
GGAGCTCGTCTCCACCGTGCCGGCCTGGCTGCAGGCCGACCATGACTCCCTCACGGCCAAGGTCCTGCGCTATCCAGAGCGCGCCGAGATCTCGGCACCGGTGCAGGAGCAGCTGATCGTCGAGCTGTACTCCAAGTAACCGGACCCACGTTTCTGAACACGCATACGCAAGGAACACATGACCACTGATTTCCAGGTCCCTCGCATCACCTCTGAGAAGGTGGACGATCGACGCGGTACCTTCACCATCGAGCCCCTCGACAAGGGCTTTGGCTACACCTTCGGCAACAGCCTCCGCCGCGTGCTGCTCTCTTCGCTGGGCGGCGCCGCCGTCACCAGCGTCCGCATCGAGGGCGTTGCGCACGAGTTCTCCACCGTGCCCGGCGTCAAGGAGGACGTCACCGACATCGTCCTCAACCTCAAGGATCTCGTCGTCCGCATGCATACGGACGCCGACGAGGTCGAGGCGCCCCTGGTAGCCACCGGCCCGGGCGAAATCAAGGCAAAGGACATCGACCTTCCCTCCGGCGTCGAGATCCTCAACCCGGATGCGCCGATTGCGACGCTCGAGAAGAAAACGAAACTCGAGATCTACCTGACGATCGGCCGCGGCCGCGGCTACTCGGCGGCAGAGGAGAACAAGTCGGACGAGCAGCCGATCGGCGTGATCCCGATCGACTCGATCTTCTCCCCGATCCGTCGCGCTTCCTACTCGGTGGCGACTGCCCGCGTCGGTCAGCGCACCGACTTCGACAAACTGACGCTTGACCTCGAGACCGACGGCTCGATCGAGCCGGGCGCCTCGTTGCGCGAGGCCTCCGAGATCCTGATCAAGAGCCTGGCGATCTTCACCGACGCCGACCGGGTCGAGGAGCTGACTGAGCGCGAACCGCTTCCCACCCACACCACCGATGTGCTGCCTGGGCCCGCCGCCGACGGAATCGCCGGCAGCAACGGCCTCGACGAGATCCTGATCGAGGAGCTGGAGCTGGGCGTCCGCTCCTACAACTGCCTGAAGCGGGCGGGGGTGCAGACGGTCGGCGATCTGGTGCGCAAGACGCGCTCGGAGCTGAACGCGATTCCCAACTTCGGCCAGAAGTCGATCGAGGAAGTGATCGAGACCCTGCACGCACGCGGCCTCGACCTTCAGGGAGACTAGGCGAGGGAGCTGAGCAGGCGATGCGTCACCGCAAGAAGCGAAACAAGCTGAGCCGCGACGCGGCGCATCGCGAGTCCCTGCTCTCGAACCTCTCCAAGCAGCTGATCGAGCACGAACGGATCAAGACCTCGCAGGCGAAGGCCAAGGCGGTCAAGCCCGAGGTCGAGCAGCTGATCACCCTCGCCAAGCGCGGTGACCTGCACGCGCGCCGGCAGGCTCTGGCGACGCTGCACAACGACAAGTTCATCGTGCACAAGCTGTTCGAGGAGGTCGCGCCGCGCTACGTGGAGCGGCCCGGTGGGTACACGCGGATCGTCAAGTTGGGCCCGAGGAAGTCGGACTCGACCGAGATGGTCTACCTCGAGCTCGTCTAGCTCGCGTAGGAGACGGACTCCAGATACAGGCCGTGCGGGGGAGCTGTTTCGCCTGCGTCGGGCCGAGCTGCCCCGCCTAGGAGCCGCTCGAAGCTCTCCAGGGACCGGCGGCCGCTTGCGACCTCGAGCATGGTGCCGACGAGGATGCGGACCATGTTGCGCATGAAGGCGTCGGCGGTAACGCGGAAGGCGAGGATGTCGCCCTCCATCGCCCAGCCGGCGGCAAGGATCTGTCGGTCGAAGTGGACGTGGTCGGTTTGGGTCGGGGTGAAGGCCGTGAAGTCGTGTCTTCCCAGCAGCGCCGCGCCGCAGGCATCCAGGGCATCGCGATCGATGCGATAGGGCCACCAGAGCGCCCGGTTCTGCTCGAAGGGGCTGGAGCTAGAGCGGGCGAGGATGCGGTAGCGGTAGGTGCGGGAGAGGGCGTCTCCGCGGGCGTCGAAGCCGTCGCCGGCTGCTGTCGCTGCGGTGACGGCAATGTCGCGGGGACCGAGGCCGTTGAGCCTCTGCGCCAGGTTTGGCGGCATCTCGGCGCTGGTGACGAAGCTCGCCACCTGGCCCTCCGCGTGCACGCCCGTATCGGTGCGGCCGGCGACGGTCAGCTCGACCGGCGGCTCGCGCAGCACGGTTGCCAGCGCCGACTCGAGCTCTCCCTGCACCGTCCGCTGACCCGGCTGCTTGGCCCAGCCGCGGAAGGCCGTGCCGTCGTATTCGATGTCGAGGCGGACCGTGGTCACTTGCCGAGCAAGCTCAGCAGGCCGGGCTCGTCGAGGATCTCGGTCCCGAATTTCTCCGCCTTGGCCAGCTTCGACCCCGGGGTCTCGCCGGCGACGACGTAGTCGGTTTTCTTGGAGACGGAGCTGACGACCTTGCCGCCCGCCGCCTTGATCAGCGCCCCAGCCTCCTCGCGGGTCAGCTCGGCCAAGGTGCCGGTGAGAACGAACGTCTTTCCTTCCAGCGACCCTCCGCCGGCGCGCCGTTCGGACTCGTCCTGCTCGAGGCGCAAGCCTTTCTCGCGCAGCTTCTCGACCAGCTCCCAGGTGCGATCGTCGCCCAGCGACTCGGCGATCTGGACCGCCATGATCGGGCCGACGCCCTCGACCTCCTCGATCTGCTCGGGGTCGGCAGTGTGGAGAGCATCGATCGAGCCGAAGTGGTCGGCGAGTGCTTCGGCGGTGACGTAGCCGACGCCGGGCAGGCCCAGGGCATAGAGGACGCGTTTGAACGGCCGTGAGCGAGAAGCATCGATTGCCGCCAGCAGGTTGCGGGCGGAGATCTCTCCGAAGCCCTCGAGCCCGGTCAGTTGCTCTTCGCGCAGGTCGTAGATGTCGCCGACATCGGCGATCAAGCCGTCTTGGAGGAAACGCATCGCCTGCTTTTCGCCGAGGCCGTCGATGTCCATCGCGCCCTTGCTGACGAAGTGTTTGACGTGCTGGAAGGACTGTCCGGGGCAGCCTGCCCGGTTGGGGCAGACGCTGAACACCGCGTCCTCCGGCTTGACCGTGGGCGTGTCGCAGGCTGGGCATTTGGCCGGCGGCTTTGGCCTCGGTCCTCGCCGCTTGCCTTTCTCCTGGCGCTGGATCAGCGGTGCCACGACCTGTGGGATCACGTCGCCGGCGCGCATCACGACCACCTCGTCACCGGGCCGCACGTCCTTGCGGGCGAGATCCTCCTCGTTGTGCAGGGTCGCGGTGGAGACGGTGACACCGCCGACGTGGACCGGCTCCAGCATCGCGAAGGGGACGAGATTGCCGGTACGGCCGACGTTCCAGACGACCTGCTTCAGCTTCGTCGTCGCGGTCGTCGGCGCGAACTTCCAGGCGATCGCCCAGCGCGGCTCGCGACCGACGACGCCGAGCTCGCGCCAGAGCGCCCGCTCGTCGATCTTGACCACGACCCCGTCGATCTCGTAGTCGAGCTCGTCGCGACGCTCCTCCCACCAGCGACAGCGCGTGACGACCGACTCGATGCCCTCGTGGTGGTCGGTGTCGGGATTGACCTTGAAGCCGCGTTCGCGCAGCCACTCGACCTCGGCGCTGTGCGTCGCGAGGCTGAGGCCCTGGGTGGCGCCGATTCCGTAGCACCAGACCGAGAGCGGACGTTCGGCGGCCAGGTTGGGGTCGAGCTGGCGGATCGAGCCGGCGGCCGAGTTGCGCGGGTTGGCGAAGGCGGGCTCGCCGGCCTCGGCTCGCCGTTCGTTCAGCGCTTTGAAATCGGCGATCGGCAGATAGACCTCGCCACGCACCTCGACCAGCGGCGGAGCCTCGTCGATGCGCAGGGGTATGGAGCCGATCGTGCGTAGATTCTGCGTTACGTCCTCGCCGATCCGGCCGTCCCCGCGGGTGGCGCCGCGGACAAAGACGCCGTCCTCGTAGGTGAGCGAGATCGCCAGGCCGTCGATCTTGGGCTCGCTCGTGTAGCTGAACTCGGCGGCGCTGATGTCGAGCCGTTTGAGGTGATTGCGGACGCGGGTCTCCCAGGCCCGCAGCTCCTCCTCGTTGCGGGCATTGGCGAGCGAGAGCATCTGCTCGGCGTGCTCGACCTGCTGAAAGCGCTCGAGCGGCGGCGCCCCGACCCGCTGGGTTGGCGAGTCCGGGGTGCGCAGCTCGGGGTGATCGGCCTCGATCGCGCGCAGCTCGTCGAGCAGGGCGTCGTACTCGTCGTCGCCGATGGTCGGGTCGTCGAGGACGTAGTAGCGGTGATTGTGCCCAGCCAGCTCCTGCCGCAGCTCGGCTGCGCGCTGCTCCGGGGCCCCGCTCACACCGAGGTGGGGGCGCTGGCGGCGAGGATCTGGTCGAAGCCCCAGCCGCGCAGGTTTTCGAGGCCGCCGTGGTCGGTGAGGTCGAAATGGATCGGCGTCACCGAGATGCGGCCGTTGGCGATGGCATTGAGGTCGGTGCCGTCGACCTCCTCATAGCCGGGTTGCCAGCCATAGATCTCGTAGTGGCGGCGGCCGTCGGCCTCGCCGACCAGCTTCAGCTCGTCGTTGTAGATCCGCTTGCCCAGCTTGGTCACCTCGACGCCCTTGGGCTCGCCGGCGGGGCAGTTGACGTTGATCAGCGTCGCCTCCGGCATCGACTCGTCGAGCAGCCGCCGCACCAGCTCGGCGGCGAACGGCGCCACCGCACCGAAGTCGAAACGACCGCTGACATAGCCCATGCCGCCGCCCGAGGACTGCTGCGAGAAGGCAACGGCGGGAATGCCGAGGACGATCCCCTCGAAGGCCGCGGCGACCGTGCCCGAGTAGGTGATGTCGTCGCCCAGGTTGGCGCCGTGGTTGATCCCGGAGAAGATCAGGTCGGGGCGGTGGCCGACCAGCCCCAACTCGGCAAAGCGCACGCAGTCGACCGGTGTCCCGTCCGTCGCGTAGCCCTTGTCGCCGTCGCCGAACTCGACCTCCTCCACGGTGAGCGGCGACCGAGTCGTGATGCTCCGCGCCGTCGCGCTGCGGTTGGAGTCGGGGGCGATCACGTCGACGTCGACTCCGTCGATCTCGCGCAGGGCCCTGCGTGCCGCCTGCAGCCCAGGGGCCGTAATCCCATCGTCGTTGGTGAGCAGCACTCGCACCGAAACGATTCTAGGCGTCCGCTCAGCCAGCCATCTGTTCGTGGCTGTCTGTTGGCGCTGGCGTCGTGCTGTGCAGCGTGGCGGCGGGGATTAGAGGGTCGATTCAGGGAACTTCGAGGGGGGATCTCGAAAGGATCTATAGTCTAATGAAATGAGTTGTCTGCATTGAAAGAAAAATGAGGCAGTCCATTCACTATGCGAATATCGGTATTGGGGTCGGCGCTCTGGTTGCCATCGTCGGAGTGCTCGTCTTCAGGGGCGTGGGCGAAGGCGCGCTGCAGCTACTCGGCGTTGCTGCTCTTTTCAGCGCGCTCACGGTCTATTTCATGCTTGAGGATCGGTCGCGTCGGAGGCGCGGCAGGCGCTCTCAGTAAGAGGCGACCGCGGCGGCGATCAGGTCCTGCTCGAGGTGGGCCAGGCTGAGGTCCCGCACGCTCGCCATCAGGATCGAGAAGATCATCACCTTGCCGCTGCGGTTGAAGCAGTAGCCGGAGAGGTTGCTGACGGCTCTGATCGTGCCTGTCTTGGTGCGGCAGCGGCCGTAGGCGGCGGTGCCGTGCATGCGGTCGGCGACGGTGCCCTCTCGGCCGGTGAGGGCGAGGTCTTGGATGAGCTCGTCTCCCACATCCGTGTTGCGCATGGACCTCAGCAGGCCGACGACCTGGGCTGGCGAGGCGCGGTTGGAGCGGGTCAGCCCGGAGCCGTCGACCGCGTGCACGCCGGAGCCGTGTCCGCGAGCGAAGGCCTGGACCACCTTCGCGCCTGTCGCCGTGGTTCCGGCGCCGCCGAGGCGAGCGCCGATCAGCTTCATCAGCATCTCGGCGAAGAAGTTGTGGGAGTAGACGTCGGTGGTGTTGACGATGCTGGTCAGCGGCGGCGATTCGACCCGAGCCAGCTCCGTGCTGAACGGCGGCGCGGTGCCGAGCGCGACGGTGGGGGAGATGCGCACGCCCGCTTCGCGCAGAGCGAGGTTCAGTGTGCCCGCCGCGGTGAGCGCGGGGTCGCCGGCGAAGCTGCGGCCGCTTGCCGTGCTGTAGCCGGAGTTGAAGGAGAGGCCGGATAGCGGGCCGATTTCGGGGCTCGTCGCGTAGCCGGAGTCGGCAACGCCGCGCAGGCGGTCGAAGACGCTGTCGTCGGCGTAGAGGCGGCCGGTGACCGACTCGATGCCGGCTTCGCGAACCTGTCGCTTGAGCGTGAAGATGTTGGTTCCGAGGCCGCCCAGGAACCGTCGGTAGAAGGTGGGGGTGCCCAGGGTCGGATCTCCGGCGCCGACCAGGTAGAGGCTGCCGTGCAGGACGCCGTTGCGATCGATGCCGCCGTCTGTCTTCAGCAGCGTCGGGATTCGTGCCTGGGCGCCGAGGCGGTCCAGCGCGGTCGCGGTCGTGAACAGCTTCATGTTCGAGGCGAGCGGTCGCTGCCTGCCCGCAGCACGGGAGCAGACCGTCTTGCCGGTCTGGCCGTCGATGACAAGCAGGCCGCTGGCGCCACCGCCGCCGAGCAGGAGCCGGGAACGCATCGTTGCGCAGACGTTGCTGCGGACCGCGGCTTCTGCCGCCGCGGCGAGCAAGAGGGCCGCAAGCAGGGCACAAATAACGGCGGCGATTGCCGGAGGGCGCCTCACTTGATGAGATAATGCATGTTTATGGGCAAAGTTGTGGACATAGAGTCGCAGCCGCGACGGCGCCGCAACCGTAAACGCCCGTCCAAGACCGCCCTCGTCCTCGGTGGCGGCGGCTTCACCGGTGGGGTCTATGAGATCGGCGCTCTGCGCGCGCTCGACCTGCTTGCCGTCAACAGCACGGTCAACAACTTCGACATCTACGTCGGCACGAGCGCCGGCTCCTTCGTCGCCGGCATGCTGGCCAACGGGGTCACGCCCGACGAAATGATGCAGGTGATCAACCGCCGCATCCCCTCCGAGCTGGAGGACCTCGACCTCGACAAGGTGCTGAAGCCGAACTACTGGGGCTTCCTCGAGAAGGCGGCGATGTTGCCGCTGCGCACCCTGGAGCTGGCCCGCAGCCTGGCCCGGATGGGCCAGTTCTCGGCCATGGACATCGGCGTCGGCATGGCCGAGGCGCTGCCGACCGGCTTCTACTCGGGCTCCGGGATCGCCGACTACATCGCAGCAGCCCTGGGCGAATCGGGCCGCGTCGACGACTTCCGCCTGCTCGACCACGAGCTCTACCTCACCGCCACTGACCTCGACACCTGCGAGCGGGTCGTCTTCGGCGAGGAGGGCTGGAAGGACGTGCCGATCTCCAAGGCGATCCAGTGCTCGACCGCCCTGCCGATCGTCTACAAGCCGGTCGACCTCAAGGGGCGCCAGCTGATCGACGGTGGCATCCGCTCGACCACCAACGTCGACATCGCGGTCGAAAAGGGCGCCAAGTTCATCGTCGTCGTCAACCCGCTCGTCCCCTTCGTCAACGACTTCCAGAAGACGATCCCCACGGTTTTCGGTACCCGCGTGCGCCGCGTCTCCGACATGGGCCTGCCGGCGATCGCCAACCAGGCCTTCCGGCTGATCGCCCACGCCCGCCTTCACCAAGCGGTCGAGCAGTGGCAGGAGCGCTATCCCGGCGTCGACATCATCCTGGTCGAGCCCGAGGCCAACGACGAGCTGATGTTCGGCACGCCGATCATGGACTACTCGCGACGACTGAAAATCGCCCGACACGGCTTCGAATCGGTCACTGCCACTCTGGCCAAGGACTACGAGCACTACAAGGAGGTCGCCGAGCGCCACGGCCTCGAGATCTCCGGCCGCCGGGTCAGCCGCGTGGTCGAGCGGGCCGCCGAAGAGGAGCCCGAGCAGCTTTCCGCCTGGCGCCGGGTCCTAGAGCAGACGACGTCGGTGCTGCTGCGGCAAAGCGGCGAAGCGTCTTAGGGCCAAGCGGGGTAGAGGGTCCGGTGCCCCTCCCTCAAAAGCCGTTGCGCAGCCGATTGGATAGGCGCTTCGCCGCGTGGTCCCTGAGCTTTTGCGGGAGGGGCACCGGACCCTCTTTCCAGTTCGGAACGAGGACGCTGGAGCCTGGCCGTAGCAGGGAAGATCCCAAGCTCCAGAAAACGGCGCCAGGCTCTCGCGAAGCTTTGATTGGTCGGAGCCCTACGCAAGCTTCGAATCGGAGCTGGCGTTCGTGGGGAGGGGTGGGGGGGGGGGGGGGGGGGGGGGGGGGGGGGGGGGGGGGGGGGGGGG
>JBIOVV010000101.1:0-15255 GCA_044867925.1 Solirubrobacterales bacterium
CCCCCCCCCCCCCCCCCCGGGGGTGTGCCTTGACCAGGCGCTGCGGCCGTCCCGCCCTGCCATTCGGCTCGATCGAGCCATGCGGGGCCGCTGAGTGATGGGCCTGCGCCGCCGCGTCGCCACTCGGCGACCCCCTGCCGCCTGAGGAGAGTGCGGCGACCAGAACAAGAATCACTACGGCTGCACCGCCCGCAAAAAGGACGCGAGCATCGACTGTCGGCCGAGGGAGCCGGCGCCTCCCACTTCCAACTACTGCCCTGACGCGCTCCTCGCGCATCTGGTCAAGCTCTCGCGCGGCGCGATCGCGCATGGGTACTGCTTCCTCGGCGAGGCTTGACAGGGAATCGAGCCCAGTGTCGTGCTCATCATCCAAAGGCTCAGCCCCAGGGGATATCCCTGAGGCTTCTTGGTCCCTTGAGCTGTGGACGAGGCTCACGCTTCACCCCCTTTGCCCCTACATGTCCCCGGCGAGGCACGCCGCAGTTCCTTAAGTTTGCGCTCCTCGAACCAAACGCGCAAGCTGAAATTCGTCGCACGTAGATGGCGGTAGACCAAATGGCCACTCCCCGGCCGCGTCTCCCGCAAAGTGCTGGGCGGTGCCAGGGCTCGATAGGTCTCGCTCTCCGTGGTCGAGCTGCGACCTTTCTCCGCTGCGGTTCGCGATTTCTGCTCGAACTTGCCCGTGCCGATGACGTCTGAGAAGAACGCGGTGGTCTTCCGGTCGGAAATGCCGCTCCCGATGACCTTGGCCGCATGGTTGTTCACCACAGAGGAGAAGGCGGGTCCGTAGACGCCTTCTCCCTGGGAGAAGTCCTGAAAGATGGAGAGAAGTTGGACCCCCAGCCCCGCGACTGTCGACGCCACTTGGTCCAGATGGGGGATCGGGGCGATATTCGCCGCCTCATCGAGGAGAAGGAGGAGTGGGGGATCAAGCGGCTTTTCGGTCTCCGCGAACAGAGCCTCGACAAGTGCGAGGTGTTCCTGCACGACGTTCGAGAAGAGGGGGCGAAGCCGCTCCTGCTCCATTCGCGGTGCCGAGAGAAAGAGCGTGTTCGTCCCCCCATCCAAGAGCATCGACGGGGTGTGGTCGGCGCCCGCCGTCTCCTCGAGGACGTTCGGATCGGCAAACGCGGCCAGCGCGATCTCGGCCGTCGTGTAAATGGAGGACCGCTGGCGCTCCTCACGGTTCAGCGTTGCTTGCCATTGCTGTCGGGCCTCCGCGACGCCGGTTTCTCGGAGGAGGTCCGTTACCTCTGCTTCGCTCGCCTCCGGTCCTTCATCGAGCCAGCGGATAACGGTCCCCATCGTCTCGCCGTTCGCTGCGGCGGCAAAGAGCAGGGGGCGAACTAGCTTTTCCGCTGCCGCGAACCAGAAGTCGGCATCCTGCATTCCGCTTGAGCGACCGAGGCGGGCAGCGCCCATCAGCCAGCCGCTTACCCGAACCGCGCCCGGCCAGGTCGTTGCTCCCCAGAGTGGGGTGATGCGGGAGCGCGGCATGGCGGTTGCGCGGGACGGATCGAAGATCGCGACCTTGCCAAGGGACTCCCGGCGGGAGAGTGTGTCGGCGATCAGATCGTTCTTGACGGTCGTCGCCAAGACCGGCCCCTCCCACTCAAGCAACGCAGGGATCGCAAAGCCCGTGGTCTTGAAGGTCTGGGTCGGCGAGAAGACGATCACCGACTGGCGCTCCTCGGCGGCGAGCAGCATCCTTCCCCGACGGCCCAGAGTGAGACGGCCAGGTTGCGGGGAAGGAACGCGGAGCAGGCGCAGGTCGCGCCTGCTCGCCATCCGGGCGCTGGGCGGGCGACGCTCGTGGCTGGAGAAAGGGAGGGCGATGCCGAGGCGATCAACACAGCCCCTTGCGACCCAGGCGAAGCCGGCTGAGACGACGAGCACCAAGACCAAGGCTGTGTAGAAGCCGAGAGGCCCGGGAAGCCCACGGGCGACCCCGCGCGGCCACGCCGCCCGGGGTGAGTCCAGGTGGGAAGGGAGGCGAATGGCCGCGAAGAGGAGTTGGTCGAGATGGATCGGCGCCCAGCCGGAACCAAACAGGGCACCGGCAACCGCGCCCGTCAGCCAGAGGATCGCCAGCGCCGTGGCAGCGACGGCACCCCCGATCCAGTAGATGCGGGTCTCCTCACTCACCCTGACACCGCCGGCGCGATCACGCCCATTTGCTCGTCGGTGAAGGTGAATCCCTGCTCAAGCGGGGACATGCGCTGCTTGACCAGTTCAGCTTCCCGGCCCATGACGATCAAGAACTCGCCCACTTGCAGGCTCATCGACAGTTCGGTTTGCGTCTCGCTCAGGGCGAGGTCGCCGCGCAGGACCGACCGCTGGTCGGGCGACTGCTGGTAGAGGACCACGCAGCCGCAGTCGGCGACAAGCCCTTGGATGATCTTCAGTTCCCGCGAGCCTGCCGCCCCTGATGCGCTGAAGTCAGTGAGCTTGTGGAGGGAGAGCAGGCACTGGATGCCGAGGCTTCGGCACAGCTTGAAATTGCTCTGAAGCCACTCCGCCACGGCGAGGATGCCGGCGACCCTCCAGACCTCCTCCACGACGACGATCGTCTTTTTCATCGGAACGCCGGTGCGCTCTGACTCTCGCTTTCGCTCAAGCAAGAGCGCTTGCTGCCAGGCGGCCGCGCAGGTCATGATTACGCCGAGCGCTGCCGAGTCCCGCACCGCGCTCAGGTCCAAGATGACTACGGGCGCTCCAAGGTCGAGCCCCGGCGAGGTAGGCCCGTCGAACATGCCGTGTAGGTCGCCCTCGCAGAGCCGCTGCAGGGCAAGCGCGCTTTCGCGGTTGGAGGCGGCGAACTCCCCGGCGTCGGCAGCGTGGACGCCGGCAACCATCGCCTCGCGCGGGTTGAGCAGAGCGTCGACGACCATCGGCAGCGTCGGCTCGCCCTCGCCCGCCTCCTCGTTCACCAGGTCGAGCGCGACCCGCAGTCCGGCCTCCTCCTCTGGGGAGAGGTCGCGGGCGAGCGCCGCCTGTACGACCGAGCGAAGCAGCGAGAGCTGGGTCTCGCGCCCGCCGCGCCGGGTCAGGGGGTTGAGGCAGACGTCGCCGCCGGGCCGAAGCTCGAGCGGTGGGTAGCCGAGCGCTTCGCCGAGCGGCCTGTACTCGCCCTTTATGTCGATGACCCAGATATCCCGGGCGAAAAGGCGCTGGCGGTAGAGGTAGGTCTTGATCCCCGTCGACTTGGCGTAGCCGATGCCGCCGACGAAGATCATGTTCGGGCTGCGGACAAGCCGCCGCGAGTAAAGCTCCCACGGGTCATAGGCAAAGGCACCGCCGTAGGCGTCGGTGCCCATGTAGACGCCGGGCGCCCGGATGCCGCCCTGGCCGAGGAAGGGGTAGGCGGCGGCGAAGTGGGCGGTCGTCACCGAGTGGCCGGGGCGCGCTCCGCGCCGGCCGAGAATCACAGGAGCCCCCGGCAGAGCGGCAGGGTGTTGGCAAAGCCAGCCTCCTGCTCGCCCCAGAGTGGTTGCAGTTCCAGCCGGGCAAGCTGGGCGCCGTGCTCGACGTCGCTCTTGTTCTTCTCGAAGAGCTCAGGGGTGTTGTAGGCGTCGATGAATGTGGCGACGCGCAGCTCCGCGTGCCCGTCGGCCAACTCCTCCTCCCGGCGCGAGCTGGCCTGCTGGCGACGGCGGATTCGCGCCGTGGTGAGAAAGCCTTGGCGCTGGCGGCCCATCTCCTCGGCGACCTCGGCCGTCTGCGCCATCTCGGCCTTCCGCATCGCCTCCGCGTAGGGGACCGGCTCGATCGTCACCGAGACCGTGCGCAGCGCTGCGCCCTGCATCAGCAGGGGTGCGAGGAAGGTCGGGCCGACCTCCGAGCGCGGCCACGAGGAGACCCAGTAGGTGCAGTGACAGGCCGAGTCGGTGCGGTAGTGAGACCAGCTTGTCTCATCGGCGAGCGGTCCCATCAGCGTCGGGTCGACGCCTTCGCGCTCGGGGTCGCCGAGCGCCGCGCGCGCTCGCCCCTGGTGGCCGAAGGGATCGAAGGCGTCGCGAATCACCTCCGCGTACTGGCGTGGGCGAAGCAGGCCGAAAACGGTGATCTCAGCCGTGCCGAGGCGTTGGGCCAATGCCTCCGCCTCGCGCAGGAGGAGCGCGCAGGCGCCCTCATCGCCGCCACCCAGGCGCTTGATCTCCCGCGCTCCACGGCCGTAGTCGATTTGCAGGGCGAGGAGGACTTCATGCTCTTGGGTGACCGGCGCGGCCGACTCCAAAAGCTCGATGTAGGAGCGGACCATGTTGGAGTCGAGCGGAACGCTGCGGTCTCGCTTTTCCTGCATGTAGGAGGCGAGGTCATCGCCCTGGCCCGGCACGGTTCGCTCGATCCATTGCAGCCGGCGGATCGGGCTGCCGTCGCGAGCGCAGCCTGCGAGCACCGCGCCCCAGGCATCGAGCGCGCGTTCCTGCTCGGCGGAGTCGCGCAGGGCGAAGGCACCGGCTCGGACAGCGAGCGCCACCGTGTAGGTGTTCTCGCGCCGGTCGCACATCACCCCGACGTGATCGGGGCCGTAGGGGACCGAGAGCAAGTCGAGCCCTTCGAGCTCGACCGGGAGCGAGGGCACGTATTCGGCCTCGCCGTCCTCATCAAGTCGCATTCCGGCACCGGGAGAGGAGGAGCGATAGTCGCCTCCGCCCCTGCGATGGCGGGAATACCACCGGACCACTACAGGCGCCCATTCGTCCACGGTGCGACCGTTCAGGGGAATGAAGATCGCGGCGGCCGCGAGGAGGAGCATTAGGAGCGCGAAGACGACGCCTCCAAACCCGCCGAGCCCGTAAAGAGCCAGCAGGCTGAGGAGGGCGGCGGCGGCGAGCACCACCACCTGACCCGTCCGCAGGCCGCCGATCAGGGATCGCTGCTCAAGCGGGCCGAAGCGGTAGCGGCGGCTCATTTCGCCCCCGTCCCGCTGTCCTTCGCCGACAGCTCTTGGGGTGGGCGAGGCGGCCGTTCACCGGGTCCGCTCGGCGGCCGCTCGCTCGAATCGACACTGCCCTCGCCGCCTGGCGCTCCCGTTGGCATCTGGGGCTGGCTCGGAGTCTCCGTGCCGGACTGCGACGAGGAGGCGCCGGCCGATTGCACGACCCCGATTTGTGCGACCTGGCCCGCCGCTTGGCGGGCGCCTTTGCCCATCGCAAGCGGCACCGACGCCGCAGCCGCAGCAGGGCCGCCCGCCGCACCGGCGGCGGCGCCTCCTGCGGCCTCGCTGCCGCCGACCGCCGAGGACGCACCGCGACCGGGACCGCCTGTGCCCGACCCTCCGCCCGCGCTCCCGCCTCCGCCGCTCGGCGAGGACGGCGAGTCGCCGCCACCGCCCGCGGTCCCGCCACCGCCACCCGCGACGTTCCACACATCCGGAGGCGAGCCGCCGCCCCAGTTGGAGCGCGCCATGTTGCCGACCATGTTGGCCTCGTAGGCGAGTTGCATCCCGCTCAGCGAGGCTCCGCTCGCAGACCGCCTCCCGTAGGCCGAGGCCATCGCTCCCTCTGCGAAGGGAACGAGCTTCAGCAGCATGAACGGGGCGAAGCAGGCGAGCAGCATCAGCGCCGAAGCGGCCAGAAGGTGCTCTACGCCTTGTTCTTTGTCGGCGAGGAGTCCCGCCGCCAAGGCGACGACCGAGACGATGACGAACTTCGAGGAGATGACGACGACGAGCAGCTCGACGGTTCGCCGCAGCGCCCCCGACCAGCGCGGCCAGATCGACGCCGCAAGCGCCATCGGGAGGAACAGGGAGACGACGTAGACGGAGGCATCGCGCGCGACCAACTCGATCCAGACGAAGAAGGCAGCGAAGGCGCCGATGATCGCCACCAAGAACGTGACGAAAAGCGGCACCGCGACCGCTCCGCCCGCTGCCCCTGCCGCTTCTCCGCTCGGAGTTCCCGCGCCTCCGGCCGCTCCCGCCGTGGCTCCCGCTTTCGAGAGCCCCGCGATCGCCGACTTGAAGAACTGTTGGCTGTGCTCGTGAGTCGCCGCCGCGATTCCGTGGCACATGCCATCGGTGGCGACCAGCAGCATCTGGACGAGGACGAAGGCGACGCTCGTGCCGATGAAGGCGACCGGCAGGTTGACCAGGACAGTGCGGGCGAGCACTCCCCAGCTGCCCTGCGCGATCGCCTCGAGCATCGCCAGCAGCACCATCGCCACCGCAAGGACGGCGGCGATCTCCGCCATCTGGCCGTACTCGGCGAGAAAGCCTTCGGTCGTCAGCTTCGGTGTGGTGGTCTTCTCGATCTCAGAGACCACCTGCTCGATCAGGTAGCTCGCCCCTTCGCTCACCCACGTCGTGATCTGGTCGAAGATCCCCTTCCCGAGGTCTTTGAGGGCGCCGGTGACGGGGGAGGTGATCGCGCCGACTGGATCGCCGGTGACGGCATCGCATGCATCACCGATCGGGTTTGCACCGCCGACGCCTGCGCCGGTGATCGCTTCGATTCCTCCGGCGACGGCATCCCCCGCGCCGCCCACCACATCGCAGGTGACGTTGGCTTGGGCCTTGGGCGGTGTTGGCTGCGCCAGTACCGCCAGGGCGGCGAGCAGCGCGGCGAGCACCCCGACCGAGACGAACCTACGGCGCGAGCGCATAGCTCGTGAGCCGGGTCGCGACGTTCAGGACGTTGTAGGCACCGAGCGGGCCGGGCACCGTCGCCAGCTTCGGCGTCGGCCCGAAGCCCGCTTGGGTTTCGGCGATCTTCCACTCGCCTTCTGACCAAAGGAGGAGGGTGTGGGTGATCCCGAAGTAGGCGGCGGGTTCGACCGTGGCCGCGTTGCCGAGCAGCGTGAAGCCCCAGGTGAGGACGCGGGCGCGCTGCGGTGAGAACGACTCGATCCGGTAGCCGACCGGGACGGCGGCGTAGAGGGTCTGAAGCCCCTTCGCCAGTCCGGCACCGATCGGCCCGCTCGCGAGCCGTTGCTCGCCCGGCGAGTTCGCAGCCAGCATCTCGGCCACGTAGTCGGGGGTCGCGACGGCTTCAATGCGTCGGCGCAGGACTCCCGGCCGCAGGATCGCCGGGGAGGCGAAGCTGCGCTGGTAGGCGGCGACGGCTGTGGCGGCGCCGGTAGGGGTTCGGGGGAACCCAACCGGCACGCCCGCTCGCGTCCCCGTCCCGCCATCTTGGGCAGGTACCGGGGCGGGGACGCTCTGTGTTGGAGCAGACGCCCGCCCGACCAGGAAGCCCAGGAGGAGAGCCACGAGGATCGGGGCGAACCGCTTGAGCTGAGTCTCGGAGCCACGACCCTTCGCGGCCCTGCTCGGCGCGCGGCTCATTTGTGAACCGTGCTTCCGAGACCTTCAAAGAAATTGATCAGGGCCGGAAGTGCCCCGATAAGAAAGGCGCAGCCCAATGAGACGAAGACCTTCGTCTTGCCGGAGTCGACCTGGCTGGCGCGGGTGCTGTGACTGCCGAGAACCCACTGGCCGATTCCGACGAGGGCGCCGGCTGCGCAAGCCAACAGCACGAGCCCGGCGCCCCAATCGACGAGCTTTTCGAGCGTGGGACCTCCGGGCCCCGCCTTCAGGTTCGGATTGACGTCGACCCCAACGAGCAGCTGGAGCTTGACGAAGGTTGCGAGTGCCACGGCAACTCCTTTGGTCGGATGAGTTGGTGGCTTGGTGTCCAGCCAGAGGTCGCAACTGCGCCACTTCTTTTGGCTGGGCACCCACGGCGAAGCTCAGGGCGCGGAAGAATCTGCCGGAATCGGCGTCGTCTCCGCGCGGCTCTACGGGATGCCGAACTGCTGGGCGGCCTGTTCTTCGCTTCCCGACGATGCTGCTGGCTGTGTCACGCTCGACGGCGAGGAGCCGACCGAGCTACTTTGAGCCGAGCTGCTGGTCGCTGTGGCCGACGGTGCCGATTGGACTTCTCGGCCTCCCGATTCACTTGAGATTCGCGCGGCGGCGTCGGTTTGTTCCCTGACGCGGATCGCCGCGGACTTCTTGGCGGCCGATGTGGCCGCCGAAGAACTGCCGCCTTCGGTTTCCGTATCGCTCGCCGTGGTGGTGGTCGGGACTTCGTTTTCGGTGCTTTCGACAGGGCTGGTTTCCAGCGTCGAAGGCGCTGTCGCGGTTTCACTTTGGACTTTCTTGGCCTCCGAGTGGTGCCCGCGCACAAGTCCGATCCCGCCGTCTATCCCAGGGCCGACAACCCCGCTCGCCCCAGCGCCGACGACACAAGCGATCGCCACCGTCGCGCAAGCTCCGGCAGCACGGCCCGCGCCACTGGTTGCCGCGACGCCGGCCGCGTCTCCTCCGCCGCCGAGGAAGACGCGCCGAGAAAGATCGTGGGCCTTCTCCCAAACGATCGCAGCCGCATCGCCGGCCTTCTCGTACGCGATTTGGAGGATTCCCGGCGAGTGGTAAGTCGAAGCGAGGTAGCTGGCCAGGCCAACGTCGATCACCAAATCGTCGCTGCTCTCGATGCCCCTTTCCTCAAACAGGTCTTTGAGGCGCTCCATCGCTGATTTGAAACGACGCCGCGCGGTGGTCAAGGGCCAGTCGAGTTGCCTTGCCGCTTCACGCAGAGTCATGTCCTCCAGGTAGGTCAAGGAGATGATCTGCTGCTCTTGCTTTCTGAGGCTGTCCACCGCGCGTCGAATCTCGCGCGCCCGGTGCATGTCTTCGGCCAGCTGCTCGGTCGTCGGCGCTTCGCGGTCCTCCAACTCAAGCACCTTCTCGGTGCTCACCTCGTGCGATGCTTTCTGAGCTTCGATGAAGCTCTGGGTTCGCCGTCGGGCACAGTTAACCGTCCAGCCGATCGGGTTGTCGACCTCGACGCCGTTTTTGACGCACTTGACGTATTCGGCGTGCGCCTTCGCCAGCATGTCGTCGGCGTGGTTGTAGATGAACTCGGCGCCGTATTTGCGTCTCCAGAGCCCAGCGATGAACACTTTCCTCGCTGTATCCATCTCCGTCGGGCTGAGCTCGACATCATCGCTGGGCCTATACATGGACGCTCCTCCTTACAGCGCATGGTAGCGCTCGCAAACCCCATTCTAAAGCCGAAAACTGGCTGGCAGTGCGACTGGTCTCACAACCAGTGTCCAAACTGAGACCGGTTCTGCGCCACTTTCTCTGAAGTGGCGCAGTAAGCGCCTCCGCTTGGACATAGAGACCGCAGATGGCGGTCTCCCACTACAGCTCGACGCCCAAGAGGTGCCCCGGCGGCAAACCGCCGCGACCTGTGGTCGGACCTCCTCGCGTCGCGTTCCTCCTCGCGATCGGGGCTGCCGTCCTTCTGCTCGGATGCGCGACGGCCGGGCACGTCGATCGCGCGTCTTCCTCCCTGGTCGCCGGAGTGCGAGCTGGGCCAATGTCCCGGGTCCAGCTCGCCTCCGCGGCCGTCGTTGCCGGGCGCTTCGGGCGCGCTTACGCGCGGGCGGCCTACCTTCTGCAGCCGCCGCGCCTCCCCGGTGCCACCGGCGCAGTACAGGCTCACGTCCAGGCGTCTGCCGCCCACATACCGCCTCGTCGCCGAGGACGGAGCTCTCGCGCCGGCTCGATCCAGCTCGAACCCGAGACGGCGTCGAGTCTCGATGCGAGCGTGGTCGTCCGAGGCGGAGGTGTCCCGCCTTTCGGGGTCAGATTCACGGTGCGGAGGACTCAGGCCGGCTGGCGCGTAACGTCGATCTCCCTGGCCGGGTGAGCGAGGGCGGCGGTGCGCTCCACCTCCTCTCTGTCGCCTTGGCTCATTCTCGCCATCCCGGCGGGCTTGATTGCGGCCTTGATCGCCTTCTTGCTGGGCTTCGCCGTGGTCGCTGGCGGTGTCTCGAGCTGCGATGAAAGCGAAGCGGTCGGCGCGCTCGGATCGGAAGTGCCAGAGCGACTGGTCCCGATCTACGAGGAGGCTGCCGCCGCATACCACTTGGGCGAGCGCGGGCCTTCGATTCTCGCCTCGATCAACTGGCACGAGACCAGCTTTGGCGAGAACCAGGGCGAATCCTCGGCCGGGGCCGAAGGGTGGATGCAATTCCTCCCTTCGAGCTGGGAAGCCTTCGGCGTCGATGGAGACAAAGACGGCGACCGAGATCCGAGCGACCCGTGGGATGCAATCTTCGCCGCCGCGAACCTACTTCACCACGAAGGGGCGCCGGGCGACTGGCGGGGTGCAATCTGGCACTACAACCACGCCGATTGGTACGTCGAAGACGTTCTGAGGGACGCGAAGAAATTCGCGGTGCCCGGAGGCGCGACCGTCGCAGCTGCGGCCGGTGGCTGCGAAGCGGCAGCGCTGGCGCCGAACGAAGCCGTCGCCAAAATGATCGCCGAGGCCGAACGGCTCTCGGCGATCCGGCCGCGGACCGAATACATCTACGGCGGTTCGCATGGCGTCACTCCGACACCGCCCAACGGTCCCTTTGACTGCTCGTCGGCCGTCTCCCATTTGCTACAGGTCGCGGGGTTCGACAACCCGACGATGGACACCATCGCCCTGCTCAGTTGGGCGGAACCCGGCCCCGGCAAGTGGGTCTCGATTTACGACAAGCCCTACGGCGGAGATGCCCACACCTTCATCAAGTTCACGCCCGGCGTCACGCCGGCGAGCAAGCGCTTCTGGGGCACATCAGGCTTTGTAGCGCCTGGTCACGGGCCGGGATGGATTCCTGAAAGCACCTTCTCCGCCAGCTACCTCGGCGGCTTCCAAGTCCTTCACCCGGCGGGTTTGTAGCTCGATGACCAACAACAGCAGCTCCTCACCGTCGTCCCTAGCTCGCCATGAGCTTGATGACCTACTCACCGTTCGGGAAGCCGCGAGTCTTTCCAAGCGCAGCGAGCGAACGATTCGCAGGGCTTACAAGCGTGGTGCCCTTCGGGCACATCGGGACGGAAACGGCCGGTCAATTGGCATCGAAGTCCGTGATCTCAGGGCATGGCAGCGGGCAACATCCGCGGACGAGCCGGATGTTCCCTTGAGCAAGCCGCAGGCCACCCTTGGGACACGGCGCGGTAAGGCTCCGACCGGTTCTCGCGCTAGCGAGAACCTTGACCTACTAGCTGCCGCGCGCCAGCGGCGCGCTTCCGGCCTTGTTTCGCGCCGCGGGCGCGGCGCCGTCGTTGCTCCTCCCGCTGGGGGGGCGCAGGTACCTGACGAGGCTTGAAGGGATTCTCTTCCACGACGAGCCGCGCCCGCTCGCCCTCCTCATCCATGTCGATCGGCGGTTGCCCGTGGTATCGAGCGATGAAATGGGCGTAATAGCGCTGGAGGGTCTGAATGTCGTGCCCTGACCAGCCAGAGAGCGGGTGCAGATTCATTCCGTGCGGAGTTACAACGAGCGTCGAGTGAAGCGCCATAGAGATCGCGAAATGGCGGCAGTCGTAGAAGGTCATCTGCGCCAGGCCCGCCGGTGCATCCGGCGCCTGTGCCGCGACTTCGACAGCTGGTTTCCAGACCCGCTTGTACCAGCGGTTGTAGGCGTTTTCAGTCCAGCCCATCGGAACCGGTTCGGTCTCTCCTGGAGGCGTCGCCCAAATCGGGCCCTCATCGCCGAGAGCCTGAAAGACGAGACTGTTTGGCGGCTGCGGCCCGTACCGTTCTTCGAGCGCCTTGAGATAGGCAAGGACACGATCCCGCGCATTCGGGAAGAAGAGAGCCACGTGAGCACCTGTCTTCAGGCCGGTCGCATCCTCAACCTCCTCTTCGTAGTCTCCGCGCTGAAGCTCGACTGAGCGAGGGAAGAGATTTTCGAGAGTCGCTGAGTAAAGCCATTCAGAGGGACGGGAGGCGACGGTGTAGCTGAGAGCAGCAACCAGTGCTGCATCGCGAAGGGGAAGGAGATCGTCGCGAGCCGGGCGATTCAGCACTGCCTCGATGATCCGCTCGACCCCGACGGCGTCTGGAGCGTAGGCGAGGCGCTTCCTTTTCACCGTCGGCAGTTTCACCAAGCCAGAAATATCGACGGTCATCGCATTTGGATGGCGAGCGCGGCCAAAGAAGAGAACCGCCCGAAGCAGTTTCATGATCTCCCGACATTTAGAAGGCTTGACTTCACGGCCGAGCTGATCCTGAAATCTGACCAAGACGGCAGGGTCGGCGGAGAACCAGTCGAGCCGGACCTGTGAGATCGCGCGTGTTGCGATCTCGCGGTCCCAAAGCCGAACCATCCCCTTCGAGTACTTGGCCGAGAGGTCCGGCCCGTGCATCTCGATCCACTCCTGAAACACATCTTCGAAGGTCATGGACGAGGCGGGATCGGCTTTCGTGACGATGCCCCCCATCGCCTTGATTTGCTGCGTCTCGGCAAGGAAACCCACCGCTGCCTCAAGCGCTCGATCAAGCGTGCGGTACTCCTTCTGAGAGAAGGACCGGCTTCGCTGGCGGCGGATCCCGTATTCATCCGTTTGGCGCCATCGCACCTTGAAGCTCGCGATCGTGCCGGAGTCCTTCTTTTCGCAGGCAGAAACGCCGGCCGGGAGGTCCGTGCCGTGGTGATCTGTGCCGATCTCTCTTATCGCGAGCGCCAACTTGTTCCTACCTCTGTTCCTACCTTGTCCATTGAGAGGCCGGTTCTGCGCCACCAATTTGGGGCGATTCGGCTCTCCGAGCGGCATCGAGAAGGCGACCATCGCCATACACGTGCCCAAAGGAGGATTCCTTAGGAGGGAGTCGCTCTATCCAGCTGAGCTATCGGGGCTGGATGGCCAAATCGTAGAGCTATAGGCCGGTTGAATCGAGGTCTTCGAGGTCGACCTGGTCGCGGGGCCTTCCAGCGGCCCGCTTCATCTGTCTCAGGGCGTCTATTGAGCAGACTGAGACTTCGACGCCGAGAATCTCGGTGGCAACCGCAGAGGCGCGCAGCTCCTCGTAGGGAGGAACGCCATCAAGTCCTTGGACTACGTCAAGAAGGCCCATCTCGGTCTCAATCCCCACCCGGCCACGGCGAGACCGCCGATCAGGACGAACTCGACGCCCGCCTCGGAGAGGCGACGGAGAAGCCGATCGAAAGCCGGCTCAGTCAACTGCCGCGAGCGGCACCGGTGAATTGCATCAACTGGTGACTGAGGGCGATGCCCTCGGCCAAGTTCACGCTCATTGGGCGTTGCGCATCCGCACGCAGCCTTTGTAGACGAACAGCCTCCGCCTCGGCGGCAGCGTCCTTCCGGAGATTGGACTCTTGGCCGGTTGATGGCATGAGGAAACGGTAGCGGAGCTCGCGGATCATCCGGTCGCTTTCCGGAGAGGATCGCGAGCTGGGGAGGCGGCTAAGCGTAGAGGCTCTCCGAAGCCAGCTCTTGCGCCCGGCGGCTCCAGAGCTTGACCTGCATGAAGATGTCGTCGCCGTAGGCCTCGAGGGCATCGAGGGCGAGCAGGGTGAAGCGGCCGTTGGAGACGACCTCCTGGTCGACGGTCTCGCGGTCGAGCTCGGCGGTGGCGGCGACGGCGCCCTGGAGGAGGGGGCGGCCCCAGACCAGGGTGACCGCGCCGGCGCGGCCGTTCTCGCCTCGCCAGCGGCCGATCACCTCGTCGTTGAGGTCGATCTTCCAATCGGGATTGGCCTCGGCGAGGACGTCGGTGAAATCGGCGGTGGCACGGAACTCGGAGGGCTCCCCCCCCTCGGCCTGGACGTAGGAGACGTGGCCGAAGAGCTCCAGGGCGCCGTCAGGTCCCTCGATCCGCGCCGTGCAGGGGACCCACACCCTTCCGCCCCAGGTGCGCTCCGGGTACCACTCGAGCTCAGCGGGAAGCTCGACGCCGTCGGGCAGGTCCTCGACCTTCTCGCACGCTTCGCGGAAGGCCTCGCCGAGGCGCTCGGTAAAGCGGCCGTGCGGGATCCCCTCCTGGGTCGAGTCGGCGATGAAGCGTGGGATCGGACGGGGGTCGGGCGGCACGAACGCACCCTATCGGCGGTGCAACGCGTAGCGGTCCTGGTGGGACCACAAAGCGTTGCACCTAGGTTTTGAGCGTCTCCCTCAGGTCGGCCGCTGCGCGCTCGGGGGGGTAGGTGTTGATGTCGACGCCGGTGGCGAACTCGAAGGAGGCCTTGATGCTGAGCCGGGGAGCGATGTCGACGTGCCAGTGGAAGTGGTCGCTGCCGCGAGGCGCTGTGCGGACCCAGAGGTTCAGCTCGGGCGAGCTGTCGAAGCGCTTGGCGAGAAGGCGCAGGGCGGTGTGGATCATTCCCGCGCCGGCGCTGTCGTCGGCGAAGCTCGCCGCCGCGGCGCGCGGGATGACCCGCAGCTCGAAGGGCGAGCGCGAGGCCCAGGGGCAGACCAGGGCCGCCTCGTCATCGATCGCCACGAGGCGCTCGCCCCGCCGCACCTCCTCGACCAGGATGTCGCTGAGCAGGCTTCCGCCGGCGGTGCGTTCGGCGTAGGCGCCGACTCGCTCGCGCTCGCGCGCCACCGCCGCCGGCACGAAGTCGAGCCCGTAGAGCTGGGCGTGGGAGTGCTCGAGCGAGGCACCGGCGCCGCCGCCCTCGTTGACGATCAGCTGCACGTAGGCGGAATCGGCGTGCGCCCGCATCCGCTCGCGCCAGGTGGCGACCGCGGTGGCGAACTGCTTCTCGCCCAGCTCGTTCATCGCGGTGACGTGGGCCGGCGCGTTGATCAGCACCTCGTGCCAGCCGGAGGCAGGGCGCGAGGAGAAGAGGTCGGGCTCCCCCGCGCGCCGCGACTCGAGCAGGGGGTCGCCGGCGCTGGCAAAGGCTCCGGCCTCGCCCTGCGTCGCCCCGACCGGTTCCGCCACCCGCTCGTCGGCCAACGCCGGGTAGAGGTTCGGCACGACGCGGGTCACCCAGCCCGGGCTGTCCGCCTCGTCGCCGCCCGGGCGCTGCGCATAGACCTCCGGCGGCGTGCGGTCCTCGCGGCCCTCGCAGAAGGGGCAGTTGTCCGGCCCCTTCGGCTCGCTCTTCGGCAGGTCGAAGCTGTCGGGGCGATCGGCCCGCCCCGGCGCGAGGATCGCCGGCAGCCCCGAGAGCTGGTCGATGCGTAGCTCGGGGGAGCTCAGGAGCGGGAGGGGGGGAGGTCCGGGTCGGGCTCGGCCACCGGCGGGACGTCCGGCGGAGGCGGCGGTTTCGGTCGCTCCTCCTTCGGCGTGATCCCTCCGATGAACGGCTCGAGCACGTCCATCGGCAGCGGGAAGACCACGGTCGTGTTTTGGTTGCTGCCGATTTCGAGCAGCGTCTGCAGGTAGCGCAGCTGCAGCGAGGCGGGGTTGGTGCTGATGATGTCGGCCGCGTCGGTGAGCTTCTGCGCCGCCTGGAACTCGCCCTCGGAGTTGATGATCTTGGCCCGCCGCTCGC
>JBIOVV010000102.1:0-2615 GCA_044867925.1 Solirubrobacterales bacterium
GCGCGGCTTCTCGATCTGCGGGATCAGCTCCGACGGCCGCACGATCGGGCCGGCGACGAGGTGCGGGAAGAACGACAGGTACACGGCGAACTTCTCGAGCGTCGTCGGCTCGAACTCGCCGCGGTACGCGTCGACGACGTAGCTGATCGCCATGAACGTGAAGAAGGAGATCCCGACGGGGAGCACGATCGCCTTCAGGGAGAGCGGGAGGTCGTAGCCGACGATCGCCGCCATGTTGTCGGTCGAGGAGACGAAGAAGTCGTAGTACTTGAAGTAGCCGAGGAGGCCGAGGTTCCCCGCGAGCGCCAGGAAGAGGAGGCTCTTGCGCCTTGCGCGATCGGTGGTGCGCCAGATGCGCACCGCCAGCATCTGGTTCCAGATCGTGCAGCCCGCCAGCAGGAGGACGAAGCGCCAGTCCCACCAGCTGTAGAAGACGTAGCTCGCGGCGATGATGAACGGCCGCCAGCGGTGCGGCCAGGGCATCGTCAGCCACGAGAGCGGCAGGACGATCAGGAAGAAGATCGCGAAGGTGGCGGTGGGGAAGAGCAAGCTCGCGAAAGGGTACGTCCGGCGAAACGGGCGCTAGAGGCGTTGCTCGACCGTCGCCTCGGCGTCGTCGAGGCGGGGCGGCAGGCGGGTCACCGCGGTGTCGCCGTCGCCGTCGGCGCCCTCGAGCAGGGTGTGCTCGACAGGCGGGCTGAACCACGCCGGATCGGCTGACACGGGAACACTCGGCGCGGCGACGTAGACGGGCTGCTCGGGCCGCCGGTCGGCGCGCGAGGCGGCCCACTCGATCAGCGCGACGAGCACCCAGGCGCCCACCATCACACCGCCGATCGCGACAGGGTCGAGGTCGGCGATCGCGGCCGCGGCCGCGGCCGCGGCGAGAAAGAGGCCCTCGAGCAGGAGCCGCGGAACCTGCGGGCGCCGGCGCACCGGGGAGTCCAGCGCGCCAACCCATGCGTAGCTTCCCGGCGCGGGTTGCAGCGCATGGTCGTCGGCGGAGACGGGGTGCATGGCGCCGGGGTCGAGCCGTCGCACTTCCTCGTGGAGCTGCGTGACCTGCTCCTCGAGTCGGGCGAGGGCGCCGGCGACGTCGTCCGGCTGCGACTCGCTCATGCCGGTTCCTCGACGTCGTCCATCGCCGAGAGCGCCTCCTGCGCCTTGGCGTGGACGCGGGCTCGGCGCTCCTCGAGCGATTCGTTCCGCTCGGAGGGCTCTGTCGGCGCGGATGCGGGAGCGTCGGCATCGCGGGATTCCGCGAGCTTGCGGCGGAGCTCCTCGGCCGGGTCCTCGGCGGGCGATGCCGGCGGCGGCAGCGCAGGGGCTTCTCTCCGATCCCGCCGCGCCGCCAGCAGGCGGGCGAGCGCGGCAATGCCGGCGAGCCCCGCCGTCCAGCCGATGAGCCTTCGCACGACGTCATCGTACCCCGGGCCGCTGCTACCCTTCCGCGGCTTCCTGCCATGCCGCGCGACGCCGCTCCCGGGCGCCGCTACACCCGGCGGGGCCGATTCAGACCGAGGGAAGGAGAGAGGGAACGCGTGACCGAGTACGAGATTCTGCTGTTGCTGGACCCGGAGCTGGCCGAGGAGAAGCAGGCCGAGGCCGTTGACCGGCTGCGCGGCCTGATCGAGCAGGGCGGCGGGACGTTCGAGCGCCACGACGTGTGGGGCCGGCGGCGGCTCGCCTATCCGATCGACAAGAAGGAAGAGGGCGTCTACCACCTCGTGAGCTTCAGCTCGGACGGAGAGACGCTCGACGAGATCTCGCGTGTGCTCAAGATCGACGACGGCGTGATGCGTCACATGGCGACACGTCGCCCCGAGGGGGGTCCGTCCGAGCCAATGGCGCCGGCGGCCGCAATCGGCGACCATGTCGAGAGCGAACCCGCGGACGCCCTGGAGGAGGAGTAGCGATGGCTTCCATCAATCGCGTCGTCCTTGTCGGAAACCTGACGAAGGACCCCGAGCTGCGTCACACGCCGTCCGGCACTGCCGTCTGCAACCTGCGCCTCGCCGTCAACACGAGGCGGAAGGACGAGACGGGCCAGTGGGTCGACAAGCCCAACTACTTCGACATCACCGTGTGGGGCAACCAGGGCGAGCGCTGCGCGCAGTACCTCGCGAAGGGCCGCCCGGTCGGCGTCGACGGACGTCTCGAATGGCGTGAGTGGGAGACGCCGGAGGGGAACAAGCGCCAGGCGGTGGAGGTCGTCGCCGACTCCGTGCAGTTCCTCGGCGGACGCGGTGACGGTGACGGCGGTGGCGGCGGCTACATCCCCGCCGACGCGCCGGCGACGCCCGCCGGCGACTTTCCCTCGTCCCCGACCGACGACGACATCCCGTTCTAGGAGACCACGAGAATGGCTGCGAAGACGCAACCCCGCAAGCGGCCGGGCCCCGGGACGACCGGGGGACGCCGCAAGAGCTGCCACTTCTGCAAGGACAAGGTGGCCGAGGTGGATTACAAGAACGGCAACCAGCTCCGGCGCTACGTCTCGGAGAGGGGCAAGATCCGCAACCGCGGCATCACCGGCGCCTGCCGCCGCCATCAGCGCCAGGTCGCCGTGGCGGTCAAGCGCGCCCGCGAGATGGCGCTCCTGCCCTACGTGCAGG
>JBIOVV010000103.1:0-12360 GCA_044867925.1 Solirubrobacterales bacterium
CCCCCCCCCCCCCCCCCCCCCCCCGCTTCTCATCCGTACGGGCGCTTCTTGGCCATTCCAGATCGGCGGGGGAGGTGCTGAGGAGTAGGGCCAGACTTGCGGATCAGGTGGAGGTGGCGGTGCTCGCTGCCGGCGTAGGGGCCTACGTGAAGGATTTGCTCCGGTTGCATGGCCAGCTTCTGGACGGCTCGGGATAGCTGGGACTCCTCGTCCGGGTCGCGCCTTCCCTTCCAGGCTACGAGGGCGCCGTTGTCTTTCAGCAGCGGAGAAGCAAGCTCGGCGAGGGTGGAGAGGCGACCGACGGCCCTTGCGGTGACCGCGTCGTAGGCCTCGCGACCATCGCCTTCCGCCAGCACCTCAGAGCGAGCGTTGAGGACGCGCGCGTTGGCCAGGCCGGCCGTATCGATCGCGCGCCCGATGAAGTCGCACTTCCGCCCCACCGACTCGATCAGATCGACCTGGGCATGTGGCAGTGCAACCGCCAGCACAAGCCCCGGAAACCCAGCCCCAGAGCCAATATCGGCAATGGTCCCAGCGGCCTGAAGCTGTGGAAATTCAAGCCCGGTGAGGCTGTCGGCCACATGCACCCGCCAAGCCCGATCCGGCTCCGTGACAGAGCTAACCGACGCCCGCTCCGCCTCCAAAAGCTCAAGGACAAGCGTGATCGTCGCCCGCTGCGCTTCATCGAGGAAGCGGTCCAGCGGGGGTGGAGCGTCTTGTACTTTTTCGCCACCAGCCATTGTCGTCAGCCGCAAACGCGACTCGAAAAAAGTTAAGCGGAACCCCCGCTGGACCGCTTCCTACTCAGAGACAAGGGGGGCCACGACCACGCACCGCCGCGGCTCGTCCCCTTCGCTGTAAGTCTCGACCCCCGAGCGCTCCTTGAGATGCTCGTGCACGACACGGCGCTCCTGGGCACTCATCGGGTCCATCTCAACCGTGTGGTTGCCCGTCAATGCCTGCTCCGCCGCCCGATCCGCCCGGGCGGTGAGCGTCTCCCGGCGGCGATCCCGGTACCCGGCGGCATCGACGACGACCCGCTTGCGCTCCCGCATGCCCCGGAACGCCGCCTGGTAGGCGATCAGCTGCAGAGCATCGATCGTCTGCCCGCGTTTGCCGATCAGCAGCCCGTAGTCCTCGTCTCCCTCGACCGAGGCGGTGATCCGATCGTCGTCCTCGACGATCTCGACCTCACCCTCAAGGTCAAGCTCGTCGAGAACCTCCTCGACAAGCTCCCTAACCCGTTCCGCAGGCTCCGTCGGCCAATCCGCAATCTCACCCATAGCGCCGCCAGTCTATGCGCGAAGCCCCCCAGATGAAAGCTTCTGTCTTTACAACTTCTCGCAGCAAGCCCCGGGGGGAAGAGCAAGCCCTTGAGCTGAGCCGGGCGGGTGAGGCCTCGGTGGATCCTCGCGAAGCGGCTCCGCAGAGAAATTCTCAGCCGCGAAGCGGCACCAAATTCGCACCGTGCGAAGCGACGGTGCGTGGGATCCGCCGGGGCCTCACGCGCCCGGCCCTACCCAGCTAACGCCGCTTCTTCTTCTTCCTAGGAGGCGGCGGAGGCGGCTTTGCTTCGACAGCAGCCGTAGCCAGAGCTTTCTCCGGCGGTGGGATCACCCGCTGGATCACGTATTGCTGGCCGATCGTCCAGAAGTTGGTCGTGATCCAGTAGAGCACCAGTCCCGCCGGGAAGCTGATCACGAAGGGGACGAAGATGAAGGGCAGCACCATCATCATGATCCGCTGGCTTTTGTCGGCGGTGACCGCCATCACCATGCCCGAGATCAGCTGGGTGCCGACGTAGAGGACGAGCAGGGCGATCAGTTCGCCGCCGGCCGCCTTCGCGGTCAGGTCGCTGATGAAGAGGAACGAGGCTTCCGAGCCGCAATGGCCCGCCTCGCAGCCGATGTCGGCTGGGAGCTCGTGGCGGAGGACGTAGAAGAGCGTGATGAAGACCGGCAGCTGAGCCAGAAGCGGGATGCAGGAGGCAAAGGGGTTGACTTTGTTCTCCTGGTAGAAGCGCATCATCTCCTGCTGCATGCGCTGGCGGTCGTTTTTGTACTTCGCCTGGATCTCTTTGATTTGCGGCTGCAGCGCCTGCAGGGCGCGCATCCCCTTCAGCTGCCTGTAGGTGAGCGGAATCAGCAGCGCTCGGGTGACGATCGTCAGGGCGATGATCGACATCCCCCAGCTCAACCCGGCGCTGTCGTGGAAGAACTGCAGGACCGAGTTGGCGATGTCGATCAGCGGCTGCAGGATGTTCGCCGCCGGGATCATGGGTGCACCTCACCGCGATGAGCAGCGGGATCCACGGGCCCGACCCGGAGGGTGAAGCGCTCCGGGACCGGGTCGAAGCCGCCATGGCTGAAGGGATTGCAGCGCACCACCCGCCAGGCCGCGAGGAGGGTGCCGCGGGCGCCACCGAAGCGCCGTATCGACTCGACCGCGTAAGCCGAGCAGGTCGGCTCGTAGCGGCAACGGCGGGGAAAGGCCGGGGAAATCCAACGCTGGTAGGCGCCGATCAGGGCCAGCAGGGCGCGTTTCACGTGGAACGCTTCTTCCCGGAAGAGCCGGCGAGGGCCTCTTCGAGGCTGGACCGCACCCCGGTCGAGCCGTCGCGCTCGATCAAATCGCCGATCTCCGGGCGGGCCACGAGCACGAAGTCGTGTCGAGCAGGCAGTCGATCCGATAGGCCCCAGAAGGTCTCGCGGAGAACTCGCTTGACGCGGTTACGGTCGACAGCTCCGCCGACCTTGCGACTGACCGAGACGCCGAGCCTCACCTCTTCGTCCTCCTCGTCCCTGCGAGGGAAGCTGTAGAGAACCAGGTAGCGGGTCGCATGTGAGGATCCATCGCGGTAGACGCGGTCGAACTCGCCGCTGCGCGAGAGGCGGCGTCGTTTTGCCGCCATCTAGGGAGTGAGGCGCTTCCGGCCTTTACGACGGCGGCGCTTGAGAATCGCGCGACCTCCGCGCGTGCTCATTCGCGCCCGGAAACCGTGCGTCTTCGCCCGCTTCCGCTTCTTCGGCTGATAAGTCCGCTTCATCGGCCGTCGCAGTATACGGACGCGCCGCGAGCTGGGGGAATCCGCCGCGGAAATGATTTCAGCGGCATTTGCGGGGGGACGGATTTCAGCCCATCCGAGCGCCGCTATGGTCGGCCGCCGGTGCACGATGGCGCGGAAGGACAAGACCTCGATTCCCTCTGGAGGGACGTTCAGGCCCGCTTGCGGGCCTCGGTGCCGCAATCCACTTTCCAGCTCTGGCTGGAACCGCTGAAGGTCGCCGGCAGCCAAGCCGAGACGCTTCTCCTCGCCGCCCCGGACAGCATTCGCGCCTGGAGCGAGCGCCGTTACTCGGGATTGATCCTGGAGGCCCTGGCGGGCGCGGGGTCGCGATTGAAGGGGGTTCGCTTCGTCTCCGAGGGGAACGCCGGTGAGCTTGGTGCGGATTGCGGGCCGGGCCCCGACCTCAACGCCAACTACACCTTCGATCGCTTTGTGATCGGCCCGGGAAACCGTGCCGCCCACGCGGCCGCCCTCGCTGTTGCCGAGGCGCCCTCGGAGGCCTACAACCCCCTCTTCCTGCACGGGCCGCCGGGGCTTGGCAAGACCCATCTGCTGGTCGCTATCGCCAACTACCTGAAAACCTCGGCACCCGGCCTCAACGTGCGCTACACGACCGCCGAGTGCTTCACCAACGAGTTCGTCGCCGCGCTGCGCAACGCCGGCGCCGAGGCGTTCAAGAGCCGCTACCGCGACCTCGACGTGCTGCTCGTCGACGATGTGCAGTTCCTCGAGGGCAAGCGCCACACCGAGGACGAGTTCTTCCACACTTTCAACGCGCTCTACGAAGGCGGCAGCCAGCTCATCCTCTCCGCCGACCGAATCCCCAGCGAGCTCTCGACCCTGGAGTCGAGACTGCGCGATCGCTTCGAGTGGGGCCTCACCGTCGCCGTCGAACCACCCAACCTGGCGACCCGCCTCGCCGTCCTGCGCCGCCTGGTTCGCGAGGCTGGAGTCGACACCGACGGCGACGTGCTCGCCGTGCTCGCGCACCGGATCGAGGTCAACATGCGCCAGCTGCACGGCGCCCTTACCCGGGTCATCGCCCACGCCTCGCTCACCGCCAAGCCGCTCAGCCCCGAGCTGATCGACGCGGTGATCCCCAACGTCGTGCGGGCGCCCGACCAAACCCCGGTCGAGGAGATCCAGCAACGGGTCTCCTCCGCCTTCGGCATCTCCCGCGCCGAGCTGGTCGGCTCCACGCGGGCGGCCACCCCCGTCAGCGCCCGTCAGATCGCCATCTACCTCACCCGCGAGCTGACCGACCTCTCGCTGCCGCAGATCGGCCGCCTCTACGGCGGCCGCGATCACTCGACCGTTCTCAACTCGATTCGCCGCGCGGAAGCCCGCTGCGGCGAGGATGCAGCGCTTGCAGCTCGGGTCAAGGAGCTGCGCAGCGCAATCCACAACAACCCCACAGGCCGGTCCTGACGGCCGACGCCGCTGTAAGAATCAATGCTTTCCCACAGATCCTTCCACAGCCCGCTAACGGCCAGCCAATGCGGAGTTCGTGGCGATCTCGCGCTTTTCCACAAGTCCTAATCCAACTCAAGAAGGCATCAATCACTTGAAGCTGACAACCAAACGTGACGAGCTCGTCGCAAAGCTCTCGGTGGTCTCCCGAGCTGTTTCGACGCGCGCCGCGACGCAGTCGCTCTCCGGGATCCTGCTCAGCGCGGATGGTGGCGGTGTCAGCCTCTGCGCAACCGATCTCGAGATGGGCCTGAAGACGAAGCTCTCGGCCGAGGTCGAGGGCACCGGCTCGGTTCTCCTCCCCGGCCGCCTCCTCGCCGAGGTCTCCCGTTCGCTGGGAGACCAGTCGGTGGAGATCGAGCTGCGCGAGTCGGAGCGTGACGTCGAGATCCGCAGCGGCGGCTCGAGCTTCCACCTGCGGGTCCTGCCCAGCGAGGACTTCCCCACCTTTCCCGAGGAGGAGGGCGAGCCCCTTTCGATCCCGGCTCCCGCCCTTGCGGCGACGGTGGACCTGGTGGCCCGCGCCGCCTCGCGGGACGACATGCGCCCGGTGCTCACCGGGGTCCTGGTCAGCGCCGGCGGCTCGGAGATGACGATGGTGGCCACCGACTCCTACCGCCTCGCGGTCAAGCGCACCGAGCTGGATGCGGCGATCGGCGGTGAGCTCGAGGCGAACATCCCGGCCAAGGCCCTGCGCGAGCTGGGCCGGATCGTCTCCGCCGACGGAGTCGAGACGGTCCTGGTTGCCCTGCAGCGCAACCAGGCCATTTTCAAGGCAGGGGACATCGTCCTCAACACGAGGCTGATCGAGGGGCAGTTCCCCAACTTTCGACAGCTCCTGCCCGAGTCCTACGAGCACGATGTGCGTCTGCCGCGCCCTGAGCTGCTCGACGTCACCCGCAGGATCAGCCAGCTCGCCCAGCGCAACGCGCCGCTGCGCCTTTCCTTCGCTCCGGGGGAGCTGACGATCGCGGCCTCGACACCGGATGTCGGCGACGCCGAAGAGACGATGCCGGCCGCCTTCGAGGGCGAGCCGCTGGAGATCGGCTTCAACCCGGAGTTCCTGCGCGAGGGAATCGAAAGCGTCGAGGGCGACGAGGTGATGCTGCGCTTGATCTCGCCCCTGCGGCCCGGCCTGCTGCAGCCGGTCGACAACGAAGACTTCCGCTACCTGGTGATGCCGATCCGCCTCAACGTGTGAGGCCGCGGTGCTGGTCTCCGCCGTCGAAGCGAGGCCGCTGCGGAGTCTGGTGCAGGCGCGGATCGAGCTGGGGCCGGGGATCGTCAGCCTCGTCGGCCCCAATGGCGTCGGTAAGACGAACCTGCTCGAGGCGCTCTATTTCGCCCTGACCGGCCGCTCGTTCCGGACCGCCGACCGTCGCGACCTGATCCCCTTCGGCGGCTCTTTTGCCCGCGCCGAAGCGACGATTAGGGATCAGGACGGAATCGAGCGACGCCTACTCGCCTCCGTCAGCCGGGCCGAGGGACGCCGGCACCTGCTCGACGCCGCCGCCGCCGATCCAGCGACGCTGGCACGCAGCAGGCCGCCGGTCGCGGTTTTCTCCCCCGATCGCCTCAGCTTGGTCAAGGGGCCGCCGGCGGAGCGCCGTGCCCACCTCGACGGCTTCGTCGCCGCCCGCTGGCCGAGCCGAGCCGAGCTCCGCCGTCGCTTCGGCCAGGCGCTGGCACAGCGCAACGCCCTGGTCGCCCGCCTTGCCGCCGGCCATGGCGCGGCGGCTCAGCTGGATACCTGGGACGCGACCGTCGCCGAGGCCGCTTCGGCGTTGATCGCCGCCCGCTCCGACGCCGTCGCCGAGCTGGCCGAGCCGTTCAGCTCCGCCGCTGCGGAGCTGGGGCTCGAGGGCAACGGCAAGATCGAGTACGCCCCCCGGGCGACAGGCTCTGCCGAGGAGATCCGCGCCGGGCTGGCGGAGCGCCGCGAGGCCGATCTGCGGCTCGGCAGAACCTCGTGGGGCCCCCACCTCGACGAGCTCAAGATCTCGACCGCCGGCCGTTCTCTGCGCCGCTACGGCTCGCAGGGCCAGCAGCGCGCAGCTCTACTCGCCCTGCTCTTCGCCGAGCGGGACGTTCTCTTGGCCGCGCGGCAGGTCGTGCCGCTGCTGCTGCTCGACGACGTGATGAGCGAGCTCGACCCGGATCGCCGGGAGCGGCTGGTCGAGCGGCTCGCCGGCGACGGCCAGGCCCTGATCTCCGCCGCGTCCGAGGACTCGCTGCCGACAGCGTCGCTGGGGCACGTCGTGAGGATGCCCCTTCTCTCCGAGCAGGCCGCGGCGGCATGAGCCGGCGCGCCGCCCCACGACCGGCCGGCACAGCCCTGCGCACGGCGCTCGACCTCGCCGCACCGAAGACCCCGCTGGCTTCGCTGCAGGCCGCCTGGCGCGAGGTGGTCGGCGAGCGCATCGCGGCGGTCGCCAGCCCGGTCTCAGAGCGTGGGGGAGAGGTGACCGTGAGCTGCTCGGATTCCGTCTGGGCGCAGGAGTTGGATTTGATGCAAGGGCAGCTGCTCGAGCGACTCGAGGACAAGCTCGGCGAGCTGGCGCCAAAGAGTTTGCGCTTCCGTGTGGATGATGGCGAAAAGTAATTTCATTTATGGCGATTTGCAGGGATTTTATTTCCCCGCAGGCGTCCGCTGGAGGGTGCAAACTGGTATCCTTATGTCAACTTGCATTTCTGCCCCGACCTTGGGCGGCAACAGCCCAAACGGTCGGGGTTTTCTATGAGAGCGGGAAGGGATTAATTGCCTGAGAAGATGAAGCCGGCCGCGGCGAAGAAAGACGGAGCCGCCTCCTATGGGGCCAAGGACATCACCGTTCTGGAAGGCCTCGAAGCGGTCCGCAAGCGGCCCGGCATGTACATCGGCTCGACCGGGCCACGCGGCCTGCACCACCTGGTCTACGAGGTCGTCGACAACTCGGTCGATGAGGCCCTGGCCGGTCACTGCGATCACGTCCGCGTCGTCCTTCACCCCGACAACGGCTGCACGGTCGTCGACAACGGCCGCGGCATCCCGGTCGACGAGCTCGAGAAGGAGAAGCGCCCCGCGGCCGAGGTGGTGCTGACCACCCTGCATGCCGGCGGCAAGTTCGGCGACGGCGAGGGCTACAAGGTCTCCGGCGGGCTGCACGGGGTCGGGATCTCGGTCGTCAACGCCCTGTCCGAGCGTCTCCATCTCGAGATCAGCCGCGACGGCGCGGTCTGGACCCAGGACTACGAGCGCGGCAAGCCGCAGGGGGATCTCGCCAAGGGCGCGGCGACCGACTCGACCGGCACCACGATCACCTTCCAGCCCGACGACGACATCTTCGACGAGCTCGAGTTCGACTACGCGACCCTGGCCGAGCGCCTGCGCGAGACGGCCTTCCTCACCCGCGGTTTGAAGATCGAGCTGATCGACGAGCGCGCCGGCGGTCAGAGAGACACCTTCCATTACGAGGGCGGCATCGTCGACTTCGTCGCCCACCTCAACGAGAACAAGGACGCCCTGCACCGCAAGACCGTCTACTTCGAAGGGGAGACCGAGGACGGCCAGGTGGAGGTGGCGATGCAGTGGAACTCCTCCTACCAGGAATCCGTCTTCAGCTTCGCCAACAACATCAATACCCATGAGGGCGGCTCCCATCTCTCCGGCTTCCGCTCGGCGCTGACCCGCACGCTCAATGCCTATGCCCGCGGCAAAGGGCTGCTCAAAGAGAAAGACGAGAACCTCACCGGCGACGACGTCCGCGAGGGGCTGACCGCGGTGATCTCGGTCAAGCTCGCCGACCCCCAGTTCGAGGGGCAGACCAAGACCAAGCTCGGCAACCCGCCGATCGAGGGCTTGGTCAAGGAGACGGTCAACCGCAAGCTCGGCGAGTTCTTCGAGGAGAACCCCGGTGAGGCGAAGCGGATCGTCGGTAAGGCGGTCGACGCGGCCCGGGCCCGTCAGGCCGCCCGCAAGGCCCGCGACCTGACCCGCCGCAAGTCGGCGCTGGAGA
Organism: Solirubrobacterales bacterium; assembly: GCA_044867925.1. GTDB lineage: Bacteria > Actinomycetota > Thermoleophilia > Solirubrobacterales > 70-9 > VRUE01. The sequence continues at coordinate 8,533 of JBIOVV010000103.1, forward strand.
ACTCGACCCTGCCGGGCAAGCTCGCCGACTGCACGGTGCGCGATCCCGCACTTGCCGAGCTGTTCATAGTCGAGGGCGATTCCGCCGGCGGCTCCGCCAAGCAGGGGCGCGATCGCAACACCCAGGCAGTCTTGCCGCTGCGCGGCAAGATCATCAACGTCGAGAAGGCCCGCATCGACAAGGTGCTCTCCAACCAGGAGATCCAGGCGCTGATTACAGCGATCGGCACCGGCATCCGGGAGGAGTTCGACGTCAAAGAGGCGCGCTACCACAAGGTCGTGCTGATGACCGACGCCGACGTCGACGGCGCCCACATCCGCACCCTGGTGCTCACCTTCCTCTACCGCGAGATGCCCGAGCTGATCGAGAAAGGCTACGTCTACATCGCCAAGCCGCCGCTCTACAAGCTGAAGAACGGCAAGCAGGAGACCTACGTCGAGAAGGAGTCCGAGCTCGAGGAACTGCTGCTCCGCGACAAGCTCGAGCAGATGGAGGTGAGCGACGCCGAGGGCTCTACGCACAAGCTGACCGCGACCCGCTGGCAGCGCTTCAACCGCCGCCTCAAGGAGCACGAGGGATGGGCTGACTCGCTGCAGGCCGACTTCGGCCACGAGCTGGTGCGCTTCCTCGCCGAGTCGGAAGTGCTCGACCGCGGCGTCACCTCGCTGGCCGCGGTGAAAGACGTGCTCAATGGCGAGGCCGGCTCGGAGGAGCTCTTCGACACAGAGATCGTCTCCGAATCCGGCGACGAGATCCTCGTCCGCGCCGTCCACCGCCGCGACGGCTTGGCCAAGGCCTTCGAGCTCACCGCCGGGCTCTTCGAATCGCACGACTACCGCCGTCTGATCGAGTCGCACACCGAGCTGCTCAGCCAGCTCGGCCGCCCTCCTTTCCGGCTCTCGCTCGGGGAGAAAGAACGCAGCGCCGAGTCGTTCGCGGAGCTGCGTCGCATGGTGCTCGAGCTGGCCCGGCAGGGCGTGACGATGCAGCGCTTCAAGGGCTTGGGCGAGATGAACGCCGAACAGCTGCGTGAAACCACGATGGATCCGAACACTCGAACCCTGGAGCAGGTCCAGATCTCCGAGGAGGCGGATGCGCTCACCGAGAAGATCTTCACCGACCTGATGGGCGACAAGGTCGAGCCGCGCAAGGCGTTCATAGAACGCCACGCCAAGGAGGTCCGTTTCCTCGATGTCTAGCCAAGGACGGGTGATCTGAGTGGAGGGCGCCGAAGCACTCACCGGAGGTCGGATCGAGGAGCGCGAGCTGACCAACGAGATGCGCTCTTCGTATCTCGACTACGCGATGAGCGTGATCGTCGGCCGGGCGCTGCCGGACGTGCGCGACGGCCTCAAGCCGGTGCACCGCCGCGTGCTCTACGCGATGCACGACCTCGCCCTGCAGCCGAACCGGCCCTACCGAAAGTCCGCCTTCATCGTCGGCGAGGTGATGGGCAAGTACCACCCGCATGGCGACAGCGCGATCTACGACACCCTCGCCCGCATGGCGCAGCCCTTCTCGCTGCGCTACATGCTGGTCGACGGCCAAGGCAACTTCGGCTCGATCGACGACGATCCCCCCGCCGCGATGCGGTACACCGAGGCGCGCCTGGCGCGCCTCTCGACCGAGCTGCTGCGCGACATCGAAGCGGACACGGTCGAGTGGGGGCCGAACTACGACGAGTCCCAGCAGGAGCCGCTGGTGCTGCCGGCGCGCTTCCCCAACCTGCTGGTCAACGGCTCCTCCGGGATCGCGGTCGGGATGGCGACCAACATCCCCCCCCACAACCTAAGCGAGTCGATCGGCGCGGTCAAGGCCTACATCGCCAACCCCGGCATCGACCTCGCCGGATTGATGGAGCACGTCAAAGGCCCCGACTTCCCCGGCGGCGGAATCATGAGCGCGGAAGGGATCCGCGACGCCTACGCTTCCGGCCGCGCCTCGGTGCGGGTCCGCGCCCGCGCCCACGTCGAGCCGCTCAAGGGCGGCCGCGACGCGATCGTCGTCACCGAGCTGCCCTTCATGGTCAAGAAGGGCGGCGACGGCGGCCTGATCACCAAGATCGCCGACCTCGTCCGCGACAAAAAAATCACCGGCATCTCCGACCTGCGCGACGAGTCCGACCGCTCGGGCATGCGCCTGGTGATCGAGACGAAGCGCGGCGGCGACCCGCCGGAGGTCGTGCTCAACCAGCTCTACAAGCGGACGGCGATGCAGAGCACCTTCGGCGTCAACATGGTCGCCCTGGTCGACGGCGTGCCGCGCACGCTCAGCCTCAAGGAGCTGATCGAGCACTACGTCAGCCACCAGCGCGAGGTCGTCATCCGCCGCACCCAGCACGAGCTGCGCCGCGCCGAGGCTCGCGCCCACATCCTCGAGGGGCTGCTGATCGCGCTCGACAACCTCGATGCCGTAATCGAGCTGATCCGCGGCTCGGCCGACACCGAGACGGCGAAGACCGGCCTGATCGAGCGCTTCGAGCTCTCCGCCGAGCAGGCACAGGCGATCCTCGACATGCGCCTCGCCCGCCTCACCGCGCTGGAGTCCGACAAGCTGCGCGAGGAGCACGAGGAGCTGGCGCAGCGGATCGCCGAGCTGCGCGCGATCCTCGGCGACCCGGCGCGAATCGACGCCGTGATCGTCGAGGAGCTCGACGAGGTCGACCAGCGCTACGGCGACGAGCGCCGCACCGAGGTCACCCACTTCGAGGGCGACATGAACATCGAGGACATGATCGCCGACCAGCAGATGGTGATCTCGATCACTCACTCCGGCTACGCCAAGCGCTTGCCTCTCGCGACCTACAGGCAGCAGCACCGTGGCGGCCGCGGCGTGATGGGGATGGACCTCAAGGAGGACGACTACATCGAGCACCTGCACATCTGCTCGACCCACGATTTCCTGCTCTTCTTCACCAACCGCGGCAAGGTCTACCGGCTCAAGGTCTACGAGCTGCCGGAGGGGGCGAGGACGGCGAAAGGCCGCGCCCTGGTCAACGTCCTGCCCCTGCGCGACGGCGAGAAGGTCACGGCGGTGATCCCGACCCGTGACTTCAGCGAGAACAAGTACCTGGTCTTCGCCACCGCCCAGGGCCTGGTCAAGAAGACCGAGTTCAAGGCCTACAACACGCCGATCCGCGCCGACGGGATCATCGCGATCAAGATCCGCGACTCCGACGAGCTGGTCCAGGTCCGCCTCACCTCGGGCGACGACGACATCCTGTTGGTCTCCAAGTCAGGCCACGCCTCGCGCTTCTCCGAGGAAGCGGTGCGGCCGATGGGGCGCGACACCAGCGGCGTCAAGGGGATGAACGTCGCGGCCAAGGTCAACGGCAAACCGAACAGGGTGCTGGCGATGGACGTGGCGCGCGACGATTCCGAGCTCTTCGTCGTCACCGAGAACGGCTATGGCAAGCGCACCTCGGTCTCCGAGTACCCGGTCAAGGGACGCGGCACCAAGGGCGTCTTGACGGCAAAGCTGACCGAAAAGAAGGGCGGCCTGGCCGGCGCGCTGATCGTCCGCGAGCACCAGGATCTCCTCTTCATCTCCCAGAACGGCATGGTCCAGCGCACCCGCGCCGGCGGCATCTCCCAGATGGGCCGGCCGACTCAGGGCGTGCGGGTGATGAACATGAAGGACGACGACTGCGTGTCGGCGGTGGCACTTGTGGTCGATGACGACTCGGGCTCATCCGAGGACGACGGGCAGGGGGAGCTGGCGGAGTAGGGGGGGGCGGATGGGGTCTTTGGTGATCCCAGCACCTTCGCCCTGCGGGCTACGGTGCAACCAGGTGGCCGCTTGCGCGGCCCTCACACCCCTCTGCGGAGC
>JBIOVV010000104.1:0-8355 GCA_044867925.1 Solirubrobacterales bacterium
GCAGGGTCGACTTGCCGCAGCCCGAGGGCCCGACCAGGCCGAGGACGCCGTGCGCGGGTAGTTCCAGGTCCAACCGATCGATCGTGAGCAACTCGGCGTAGGAATGCGCCAGGCCGCGGATCGAGACGGCGGCGCCCGCCGTTCTCTCCGCGGCAGGCGATCCGGCTCCCGTGGCGAAATCTCTGGCTTCCGCGGTAGGCATATTGGTATCCTGGCGCACTCCGTGCTCCTGACCAACAAGGTCAGGAAAGTCGATAACCACCCGGCGCGGAACTCATATGGACCCGGCAATCATTCTTTTTGGCTTCGGCATCGGTGCCATGGTCGGCATGACCGGCATGGGCGGCGGCACCCTGATGACGCCGCTGCTGATCCTGCTCTTCGGGGTCAAGCCGGTGACCGCAATCGGCACCGACATCTTCTACGCGGCAGTGACCAAGACGGTCGGCGGCTGGCGCCACCTGCGCATGGGCACGGTCAACATCAGCCTCGCTCTCTGGCTCGCCGCCGGCAGCGTGCCGGCCTCGGTCTTGGGCGTCTGGGCGATATCCGTCCTGCAGAGCAGGATCGGCGAAGAGAAGCTGGACTCGATCGTCTACGCGCTGCTCGGCGGCACCCTGCTGATGGTCGGGATCATCACCCTGGCGCGGGCGCTGATCCTCAGCAACCTGATCGAAGAGCGCGAGGACTTCGCGATCGAGCGCCGCCACAAGGTCGCCGCGGTGGCGATCGGCGCAACCACCGGCTTCGTGATCGGGATCACCTCGGCCGGCTCGGGCACGGTGATCGCGATCCTCCTGATCGCCGTCTTCCGCCTCGTCCCGCGCAAGGTCGTCGGCACCGACGTCTTTCACGCCGCGATCCTGCTCTGGGCGGCGGGCATCGCCCACTGGGTCGGCGGAAACGTCGACTTCGTCCTCGCCGGCAACATCCTGCTCGGCTCCATCCCGGGAGTGATCGTCGGCTCGCACTTCGCCGCGCGGGCGCCGACTGGGTTCCTGCGCACGGCGCTGGGCGTGGTGCTGGTGGCGTCGGGGATAGTCACCGTGCAGAAGGGCGACCCGCTCGTCTGGCCGATCGCCGCGGCGGTCGCCGGCATCGGGCTCGGCCTGCTGATCTGGTTCCCACGCTGGTGGGCCGCCCGCCGGGCCGACCGCGAGGCCAAACAAGGAATCGACCGCTCTTCGGAGTTGGCGCCGGAGACGATTGGCTGACTGATTAACTAGCGCCATGCGCGTTTCAGCGAAGGCCGACTATGCCGTGCGCGCCGCAGCCGAGCTGGCTGCGGCTGACGAGGGCCCGGTGAAGGGCGAGAAGCTGGCGGACGCGCAGGACATCCCGCTGCAGTTCCTCGAGCACATCCTCTTGGAGTTGAAGCACGCCGGCATCGTCCGCGCCCGCCGCGGCGCCAAGGGCGGCTACTGGCTCGCCAAGCCGGCCGACGAGGTGACGATCGCCGACATCGTGCGCGCCGTCGAGGGCCCGATCGCCCACGTGCAGTCTTCCCCGCCCGAGTCGATCGAGTACCGCGGCAACGCCGAGCACCTGCAGGAGGTCTGGATCGCCGTGCGCGCCAGCCTCAGGACCGTGCTCGAGCACGTCACCCTTGCCGACCTGGTCGGCGGCCGTCTGCCCAGCGAGGTCTCGGCCCTCGCCGCCCAGCCGGACGCCTGGGTCGCCCGTTAGCTGATTGATCCACGGCGGTATCGCGGGCGGGTCTCGGCGGGAATCGATGTCGCACGCGCCCGCTTAGCGACGATTTGAGAGCGCCGCTTCGCCGCGCCTGGACGCACGAGTGCGGCGGCCGCCTGCGGCGACGTTCCCGCGAGAGCCACCCGCCATACCGCCAGAGCCATTCGTAGGCGGTCGTTCCTGCCGATTGCTCGCCGGGGGACCGTGGGATCGATTTGGTTAGGCGCTCAGCCGGAACGGTGGGTAGTCGTCGGTGACGAGGGCGAAGGCGTAGCCGACGACGCGGTTGTGCCAGCGGACCGTCCCCTCGACGAATTTGAAGATCCCGCGCGGGTAGCGGCCGGTGAAGAGGATCGCGAACCAGGCGCCGATCACGGCGAAGAAGACGCCGATGTAGAGGAAGAAGAGCACGATGTAGTGCGGGATCGCCAGCAGCCACTTGACCAGCGGCATGCCGCGCTGGAGCTGCTCGGCGTCCGGATAGGCGAAGTCGAGGTGGACTGCCTGTTGCTCGTCGGTCGAGGGGTATTCGTCGTCCATCAAGAGCACGTAGACGCCGATGCGGTTGCCGAAGCGCAGCAGTTCGAGGTTCCAGTCGTACCACCAGCGCGGGTACTTCTTGCGGAACAGCAACATCAGCACCAGGGGCAGGACGACGAGGCTGGCGGCGGCAAAGCCGGCGCCGGCGCTGCTGCTCCCCCAGTCGGCGCTGCCGCTGAGCTCGGCGCCCGGCAGCAGTGCCGCGACGATCGCGATCGGGATCACGGCGAAGATCCGGAAGAAGGTCGACAGCCGGTTGAGCTTGCGCTCCGGGTAATCGACCGAGAATGTGACTGGATAGGAAGGTGGCATCGCTCTCCTTTCGCGGTTTGTGCAGATGCTTACGAGCCCCGCCGCACCATTCCTTCCGCTGCGCTTTTTCCTGCTTATACGGCGAAAAAGCGCAGCGGAACCGTCAGTCGCCGGCTGGAACGCCGCCGGCGACGACGTTGACGAAGTTCTCCAGGTGGCGGGTGGTCCAACACTCGAAGGCGCCGTCGCAGTAGCGCTCGTAGGCGGCCATCACCGAGTCGCCGTAGTTCCAGTAGAGCTTCGGCTCGGGGTTGAGCCAGAAGAGCCGACCCGCTCGTTCGGAGACCTGGGCGAAGACGTCGGCATGGGGCTCGCGGCCGTTGGTGCGGGCGTCGCCGAGCACGATCACGGTCGAGCGGGGATCGAGGTCGTCGGAGATCTCGCCGAGGAACTCGAGCCATACGCGCCCGTAGTCGGTGTAGCCGGAGACGTCGGCGACGCCACCCTCGCTGGAGATCCGCTGGGCGATCACACGGAAGTCGCGCTCGTGCTCGAAGACGTCGGTGACCTCGGAGATGCGCTCGATGAAGACGAAGCTGCGCAGCTTGCGGAAGGAGTCGTGCAGGGCGTGCAGGACCGAGAGGAAGAAGACGCTGGCCGAGGTGACCGAGGTGGAGACGTCGCAGAGCACGTAGATCTCCGGTCGCCGCGGCCGCTTCGGCCGGTAGCGGATGTGCATCGGCACGCCGCCGGTCTCCAGCGACGTGCGCATCGTGCGCCGCACGTCGACCAGCTGGCCCTTGCGGCGGCCGCGCTGCTCGTGGCCGAGAGTCGCCAGCCGCCGCTTCATCTGCGAGACCGCGCGGTGCACGGCGGCCAGGTCCTGGGTCGGGCTGGTCGGCAGGGCGCGATCGAGCTCGGCCAGAGGCCGCGAGGGAGGCAGGGTGGAGGTGCGCTCGATCAGGTCGCGCTCGAGCTCGCGGCGCAGGTGGCGCTCGAAGGCATTGAGCTGCTCACGCTCGATCGGCGGCAGCTCGGCCGAGCCGTCCTCGGGCGGGGCCTGGGCGCCGGCCGAGAGGCCGAGGGTGCGGCGGATCCGCTGCACGTCGACGCCGACCACGCCCGAGCCCTCGCCCTGGCGGCCGAAGGCGGAGATCGCCAGCCGGGCGAGGTCGCGCATCTCGCCTTCGTCCCCCTCGAGGATCGCCTGGCGGATCTGCTCGCGCAGCTCGTCGATGTCGAGCCGCTCGGCGCCCTCGTGCCGCTGCCCCCCTTCCTCGATGCCGCGGGACACCGCCTCGGTCTCGGCGGCGCGGAAGAACCAGCGGTCGAAGAGCAGCTCGAAGAGGCGGCGGTCCTCCTGGGACTTGGCGATCGTCGTCGCCAGCGCCTCGCGGAAGTCCTCACGCGAGGTCCACGGCACCTGGTCCAGCGCCGCGAAGGCGTCGAGGATCTCCGATGTGCCGACGGCGACGCCCTCGCTGCGCAGCTCCTCGCAGAAGCCGAGCAGCTTGGAGGCGAGCCCGGGCGGGCCCGCCTCAGCCCTGGGGCCGTACGGGGTCGGCAAGCTTCACCCCGACTCGCTCCGCCACCAGCTCGATGTCGGTGCGGTGCTTGACGATGATCGACATCGATTGCTCGAAGGTCTCGCGGTCGATGTCCTCGCTCCCCATCAGCAGCAGGGTGCGCGCCCAATCGATCGACTCGGCGATCGAGGGCGGCTTCTTCAGATCGAGGTCGCGGACCATCCGCACCACCTCGACCATGCGACGGGCCAGGGACTCCGGCAGCTCCGGCGTGTGCAGGTGGACGATCTCCAGCTCCCGCTCCAGGTCGGGGTAGTCGAGCCAGAGATAGAGGCAGCGGCGCTTCAGCGCCTCGGTCAGCTCGCGCGAGTTGTTCGAGGTGAGGACCACGATCGGCATCGTCGTCGCCGAGACCTGCCCCAGCTCCGGGATCGTGATCTGGAAGTCGGAGAGCAGCTCGAGCAGCATCGCCTCGAACTCCTGGTCGGTCTTGTCGATCTCGTCGATCAGCAGCACGACCGGCTCGGGGCTGGCGATCGCCTGCATCAGCGGCCGCTCGAGCAGGAACTCCTGGTCGAAGATGTCGCCGTGCACCTCCTCCCAGCCGTCCTCGCCGCCGGCCTGGATGCGCAGCAGCTGCTTGCGGTAGTTCCACTCGTACAGCGCCTTCGCCTCGTCGAGGCCCTCGTAGCACTGCAGGCGGATCAGCTCGCGGCCGGTGGAGCGGGAGAGCGCCTTGGCAAGCTCGGTCTTGCCGACGCCCGCCGGGCCCTCGACCAGGACCGGCTTGCCGAGCCGCTGGGCGAGGAACGAGACCAGGGCAGCGGGCTCGTCGGCCAGGTAGCCGACCTGGGCGAGCGCGTCCTTAACCTCGGCTGCGGAGCCATCGGCCATGGGGGCGATGATAATCCGGTGCCGTGCCCGACCTCGCCCTGCCGCTCGCCGATCTTCTGCCACACACTGCCGGCCCCTACATCGCGCTGATGCTGATCGGCTTTGCGATCGGCATTCTCGGCCACCTCAGCGCGGCTCGCTGGCTCGTCGCCGCCGGTGTCATCCTGATCTTCCTCGGCGCCTTCCTCTTCCCCGTGGCGGTGAACTTCACCCAGGACAGTCCACGCGATCTCGATGCTCCGGCGGAAGGCACGCGCCCGGTTGAAATCGTCCCGTAGCGGTTGCGTAGGATCGAGCGATGGGAAGGCTCGACCAGGTCGACCTCTCGCTGTCGCTCGATCGCCAGGAGGCTGAGCGGGAGCTGCGCGACGCCTGGGAGCGGCTGACCGAGCTGCGGCTGACGCTCGGCGGCCTGATCGGCTCGCGGGACATCGGCCCCCCGGTCTGCGTCGTCTTCGAGGGTTGGGACGCCTCCGGCAAGGGCGGCGCGATCAAACGCCTGGTCGCGCCGCTCGACCCCCGCCACGTGCGCGTCGTCCAGTTCGCCGCCCCGACGCCCGACGAGCGGCGCCACCACTTCCTCTGGCGCTTCTGGCCGGCGCTGCCCGGCTGGGGCGGGATGGCCGTCCTCGATCGCTCCTGGTACGGCAGGGTGCTGGTCGAGCGCGTCGAGGGGCTGGCGACCCGCGCCGAGTGGCTGCGCGCCTACGACGAGATCAACGACTTCGAGCAGAGCCTCGCCGCGGAGGGGACGATCATCGTCAAGCTCTGGCTGCAGATCTCGGCGGAGGAGCAGCTGAAGCGCTTTGAAAAGCGCGCCGCCGATCCGCTCAGGGCCTGGAAGCTGACCGACGAAGACTGGACCAACCGCAGCAAGCGAGGCGAGTACGAGCAGGCGGTCGAGGAGATGCTCGCTCGCACCGACCAGCCCCGGGCGCCATGGCACGCGATCTCGGCCGAGTCGAAGCGCTACGCCCGCGTCGCGGTCGTCCGCACCGTGATCGAGGCGATCGAATCGGGGATGCGCAGCTGGGGCCGGGAGCCGCCGCCTACCCGCTAGCTTTACGGCTACGCCAACCGATCTACCCAGGAGGACCACCGCTTTGAGTCGAGCTCGCACGCTTTCGCTTTTCGTCGCGCTTGTCGCCCTCGCCGCGACTCTGGCCGCCTGCGGTGGCGGTGGCAGTGACGATCCTCAGACGGTTGTCGACGAGGCGACCCTGCAGGGGATCGAGAGCGGCAAGATCGACCTCGCTCTCAGCGTCGACGTCCAAGGCGCGAAAAGCGGCAACGTCGACGTCAGCCTCTCCGGGCCCTTCCAGAGCGAAAGCGAAGCGGAACTGCCCGAACTCGACCTCTCCTTCTCCAGCAAAGGCGCGCTCGGCGGCGAAAGGGTCGACCGCGAGGGCGGGCTCACCCTGCTCGGCAACAAGGCCTACATCGCTTACGAAGGCACCGAGTACGAAGTCGACTCGACCACCTTCAACTTCGTCAAATCGATCCTCAAAGAGCGGGGCGGCGGGCAGGGCCAGTCGGCCGAAGTCACGGCCTGCCAGGACGCCGCCGACGGCATCGAGCTGGCCGACCTGATGGAAAATCTCAAGGACGAAGGCAGCGCTGAGGTTGGTGGCACCAGCACGAGCAAGGTCAGTGGCGACCTGAACGCGACCGGTGCGGCCGAAGCCTTCGGTGAATTGACCGACGATCCCGCCTGCAGAGAGCAGCTGGATGCCACCGGCCAGCTGCCACCGGCGTCCGAGCTCGACAAAGCGAAGAGCACGGTCGAGGACTCGGTCAAGTCCGCCCACGTCGAGCTCTACGTCGGCGACGACCACATCGTGCGCAGGATCTCGGCGACGGCGACGATAGAACCGAAAAGCCCCGATGCCTCGGCCGCCCACGTCGATCTCGATTTGACCCTGAGCGGCGTCAACGAGGAGCAGACGATCGCGGCGCCGAGCAGCGCCAAGCCGCTCAGCAACCTCTTCCTCAAGCTGGGCATCAACCCGCTCGAACTGCTCGGCGCCTTCCAGAACGGCGCCGGCTCGGGCGATATCGGCAGCCTGCTCGAAAAGCTCAACGACGCCGGCGGGGAGTCCTCGGGTGGCGGCGGTGGTGGCTCAGGGGGCGGGCGGCAGTCCTATTACGAATGCCTGGGTGAAGCAGGCACCCCCGTGGACATCCAGGACTGCACGGGATTGCTCCAGTAGTCGCGTTCCTCCGCACTCCATACGGCTGGCCCTATCTGCTGACGCCGCTGATCCCGCTCGCCGTGGCGCTGGATCTGGCCGGCGCCGCGGCGGGCTTGGTCTTCGCTGCCTCGGCGCTGGGGATCGTCCCCACGGCGGCGCTGATGGGCCGCGCCACCGAGGAGCTGGCGGCGCGCTCGGGCCCCGGCATCGGCGGGCTGCTCAACGTCACCTTCGGCAACGCGCCGGAGTTGATCATCGCTCTCTTCGCCCTGCGGGAGGGCCTGCAGGAGGTGGTCAAGGCCTCGATCGTCGGCTCGATCATCGGCAACATCCTGCTCGTGCTCGGCGCGGCGATGCTCTTCGGCGGCCTCCGCCGCGACAAGCAGGCCTTCAGCCGTACGACGGCGAGCATCCAAACGACGATGCTGCTGCTCGCCGGGGCGGCGCTGGTGATGCCGGCGATCTTCGAGCTGGTCGAGGGCAAGGGCCTGCCCGCGCCGGGTGCCGAGACCGTCAACTACGGCCCGACCGTCGAGCACCTCTCGCTGGCGGTGGCGGTCGTCCTCATCGCCACCTATGTCGCCGGCCTCTTCTTCTCGCTGAAGACCCACCGGGCGCTCTTCAACCCCGAGTACGAGGAGGAGGACACCTGGGGCTGGTCCACGCGCAAGTCGGTGCTCGCCCTGGCCGGCGCCGGGGTGCTGGTCGGATTGATGTCGGAGGTGCTGGTCGGCTCGATCGAGGAGGCCTCGCACGCGGTCGGGCTCTCCGAGTTCTTCATCGGCGTGATCGTCGTCGCGATCGTCGGCAACGCGGCCGAGCACTGGGTGGCGGTCCTGGTCGCGATGAAGGACAAGATGGACCTCGCGGTCAACATCGCGATCGGCTCCAGCGCCCAGGTGGCGCTCTTCGTCGCGCCGATCCTCGTCCTCGCCTCATTCTTCCTCGGGCCCCATCCACTGGCTCTCGTCTTCAACGGCTTCGAGCTCGGCGCGATCCTGATCGCGATCCTTGTCGCGAACTACGTCACCCAGGACGGTGAGTCGACCTGGTTCGAGGGGGTTCAGTTGCTCGCCGTCTACGCGGTCTTTGGAATTGCCTTCTATTACGCGTGAGCGCGGGGCGGGTCCGGATGGGACTCGCCTGCGCAACAGCGGGGAGGCTTGGCGAGTTCCACCCGGACTCACGTGAGCCGGGATAGCCTCCCCGCAAATGGACGCCGTGCTCCTTCTCTTCAGCTTCGCTGTCATCCTCTCCGG
>JBIOVV010000105.1:0-30770 GCA_044867925.1 Solirubrobacterales bacterium
CACCTCGACCTTGCGCTCGTCGCCCGCTTCGGCGCCGCTGAGCTGCTCCTCGAAGCCCGCGATCAGCTGGCCGCTGCCGAGCTCCAGCAGGTAGTCGGAGGCCTTGCCGCCCTCGAAGGCCTTGCCGTCGCGCGTTCCCTCGAAATCGACCAGCAGCACATCGCCGTCGGCGGCCGCCCGCTCGACCGGCTCGAGCTTGGTGAAGCCGGTGCGGATGCGCTCGACCTCGCGGTCGACGATCTCCTCGGTCGGCTCCGCCTCGGCCTTGCCCACCTCGAGGCCCTTGTACTCACCGAGGGTTGCCGGCGGCCGCACGGCGATCTCAAATTTGAACTCGAGCGGCTCATCCTCGCCCTCGGGGGCGGAGACGATCTCGATGTTGGGATCCCCAACCGGGCTGATGCCCGAGCTGAGCAGCCCCTGCTCGTACCACTCCGGCAGCGACTCGCGGATCGCCTCCTGCAGCACCGTGCCAAGGCCGAGCCGCTGAATCACCAGCGAGGGCGGCGCTTTGCCCTTGCGGAAGCCGGGCATGCGCATCTCCCGGGCCAGGCTGCGGGCGGCGCGCTGGGTGCCGCGATCGACCAGGTCGGCGGGAACCTCCACCTCGACTCGCACACGCGAGTCGGGCAGCTCTGTGACGGCGGTCTTCAAGAACGTCGGACCCTAAAGGATCGCAAGAGGTGCAACGTTTTTCGGTCCTCACAGAACTGAAAAGCGTTACACCCGGCGGCGGAAGCGTTACCCGCGGCGGCGTCACCCGCGGAAGCGTTACCCGCGGCGGCGCTCGGCCAGCATGGTGCGCAGGGCAACGCCGAAGTCGACCGCGAAGGCGAGGCCGCGGCCGAGCGGGCCGGTGACGAGCCAGGCTCGCAGACGGGTCAGGGGCCCTGCCTGTCGACTACTCCTCATTCGCGTATTCCAGCAGGGACGAGTCGACCAGCCACTCCACCGGCGCATGGTCGTCGGTGTAGACCTCGCCGCCGGGCAGTCGCGGGCGCAGCGCCGCGGCCGCCTCGAGGGCGAGCGGGCGCAGGGCCGGCGCCAGCCCAGCGGCCCTCCTCCGCAGCCGTGCCGGGCGCAGCGACCCCTCCCCCGCCAGCAGCAGGGTGTTGGTCGACTCGATCGGGTAGCGCAGGACGGAGGGGAAGGCGGCGGCGATCGTCCGCCCCAGCACCCGCTCCAGCTCGTCGCTGCCCTCCGGGTGGCCGACGTTGACGATGACGACGCCGCCCGGCGCCAGCCGCTCGCGGACCAGCTCGAAGAACTCGCGCGTCGCCAGGTAGAAGGGGATGTAGGGCTGGCGGTAGGCGTCGACCATGACCGCGTCGTAGCCGCCGGCCGCTCGCCGCAGCCAGGGCCGCGCGTCCTCGGCGAAGGTCCGCATGCGCGGGTTGCGCAGGTCGAAGAAGCGGCGGCCGAGCTCGGTCAGCTCGCCGTCGATCTCGACCGCGTCGACCGCGGTGGCGGAAAAGAAGCGGCCGTAGGCGCGCGCCACGGTGCCGGCGCCGTTGCCGAGGATGGCGATCCGCCGCGGCGGCCGGGCACGGCCGGCGAAGGGCAGGACCAGGTGCCCGTCCCAGTAGTCGCCGGTCAGGTAGCTGCCCGGGCGGTAGAGCGAGTGCACGGCCTGGCCCTCGTTCAGCTCCAGCACGCGGCTGCCGTCGGGCCGTTCGACCACGCGCGCGTACTCCTGCGCGGTCTCCGCCTCGTAGAGGACGCGGCCGGTGTCCGCCGCCTTGATCGTGCCGACCGGCAGCGAGAAGACGACGGCGAGAAGAGCGGGAGCGGCGAGGAAGCGCCAGCCGAGGCCCGCCGTCGCGACCAGCGCCAGAGCCAGGGCGAAGACGAGGAAGGTGCGCTGGGTGCCGAGCAGCGGGATCAGCAGCAGCGCCGCCAGCATCGTGCCGAGCAGCGAGCCCGCGGTCGAGGTCGCGTACAGCCTCCCCACCACCTCGCCGGCCCGGTCGACCTCGCCGACCGCAAGCCGCACGGCCCAGGGCGCCGCGGCGCCGAGCAGCGTCACCGGCACCGCGACCAGGACCAGCACGCCGAAGAGCGAGCCGGCGAAGCCGCCGACCGAGACGCTGTCGAAGGCGTCGACCGAGAAGCCGAGGAAGGGACGGGCGGCAAACGGCACGGCGGCGATCAGCACCGCGGCGGCGAGGACCAGCAGGCAGAGACCGCGCATGTGCGGGTGGCGGTCGGCGAAGCGACCGCCGAACCAGTAGCCGACCGAGAGGGCGACGAGGACGACGCCGATCGTGTTCGCCCAGACCACGGTCGAGGCGCCGAAGTAGGGGGCGAGCAGGCGCGCCGCGGCGATCTCGGCGCCGAGGCCGGCGGCGCCGACGACGAAGACGATCAGCGCCAGCAGGCGCCGCCGGACGGGCTCAGACGTGTTCGCGCTCGGGCTCATCGGAGGCGGCGACTATCCGCTGTTCGAGCAGGTGGCCGTGGCCGGCCGCGACCGCGCGCTGCGCCCGCCGCTCGTCGAGGTCGAAGCCGCGCTCCGCGGCCAGCTCGAGCAGGCGCTGGCGCTCGCTCCCTTCCCGCGCCACCTCGAAGAAGACCCAGGCGAGCGTGCCGAGGGCGAGGAAGGTGCCCTCGATCATCATCAGCACCCCGGCGGTGCTCTGGTCGGCGATCGCCGAGATCCCCCAGTAGCGCTCGCCCGGCGCGTAGATCGGGTAGAGCACCGTGCCGGACCACATCAGCACGTTGCCGAGGATCGCGCCGGCGAAGCGGACGGCGACGACGTAGCCGACCTTCCAGGCGGCGTTGAACCACTCCGGCTTGGGCAGCGGCCCGAAGACCGGCATCCACATCAGGCAGCCGAAGAAGAGGAAGCAGGAGTGCTCGAGCGCGTGGACAGGGGCGGTGCCGTAGGCGGCGTCGTAGAGCGCCGGGATGTGCCAGAGGTAGAAGTTGAGCGCCCAGAGCGGCAGCGCCACGGCCGGATGGGCGAGCACCTGGAGGCGGTTGAAGAGGCGGATCGAGAGGATCGGCTGCAGGAGCGAGCGGGTCAGGCCGAGGACGAGCAGCAGGGTGGCGATGTCGCCGATCAGCAGGTGCTCGGCCATGTGGGCGAGGACCAGCTCCTCGGCGATGTGGCCGATCGGGCTGAAGAGGGCGATCGCGATCAGCGCCAGGCCGCTGCCGAAGCAGGCCTGGCGCCAGAGCGGCACCGGACGCCCGTCCCAGGAGAGGGTCCTCGCCCGGGCCCAGTAGGCGACCGCGCCGATCGTGATCGGAAATACCTCGACCGGCGCAAACGCCCCGGAGACGTGGGCGAGGAGAACGCTGCTCACGGTGGTAGCTTGGCACCTCTGTGAGTGGCCTAATCACCACGGTGACTTCCGGGGGCTCGAATCCGTGGGGATTGGCCCACGAACCTGTGTGATGAGCGCTGCCGACCAACGCTTCCCGCCGATCGGCAGCTACGGCTTCCTCTCCGACTGCCACACCAGCGCCCTGGTCTCCCACGACGGCGCGATCGAGTGGCTCTGCCTGCCGCGCTTCGACTCCCCCAGCGCCTTCGCCGCCCTGCTCGACCGCGACGCCGGTCACTTCAAGCTGGCGCCGAAGGGCGTGATCGTGCCGATCAGCCGCCGCTACGAGCCGGGCACGCTGGTGATCGAGACCACGTGGGTCACCGACACGGGCTGGCTCGTCACCCACGACCTGCTCTCGATCGCCGAGTGGGCGCCGGGAGGGGACGGCTCGGAGGGCCGGCCCCAGACCGCGCACGAGTCCGACAACTCGCTGCTGCGCCTGATCACCTGCGTCGACGGCGAGGTCGAGGTCGAGATGGAGTGCGCGCCGCGCTTCGCCTACGGCACCGAGCCGGCGCAATGGAGCGGCGGCGAGCTGGGCGAAGCGCAGGCCCGCGGCGGCGACGGCAGCGCGCTCTGCCTGACCAGCGACATGGAGCTCTCGCTCGACGGCGGCGTCGCCCGCGGCACGATGCGCCTGCGCGAGGACGAGACCGGCTTCTGCGCCATCACCTGGGGCGACAGCGAGCTGGGCGGCCCGCGCAGCGCCCCCGAGGCGCTAGAGCGGCTCGACTCGACCGAAGAGTTCTGGCGGCAGTGGCTGCGCGCCGGCAATTTCCCCGACCACCCCTGGCGCATCCACCTGCAGCGCTCGGCGCTGGTGCTGAAGGGCCTCACCTACACGCCCAGCGGCGCGATCGTCGCCGCTCCCACCACCTCGCTGCCGGAGACCCCCGGCGGCGAACGCAACTGGGACTACCGCTACAGCTGGATCCGCGACTCGACCTTCAGCCTCTGGGCCCTGCACACGCTCGGCTTCGACCAGGAGGCGCGCGACTTCATGCGCTTCATCATCGAAGTCTGCAAGGACGACCCGGGGCTGCAGATCATGTACGGGATCGGCGGCGAGCGGGACCTCACCGAGAGCACGCTCGACCACCTCGGCGGCTACGGCGGCGCCCGCCCGGTGCGGATCGGCAACGGCGCCTTCGACCAGCGCCAGAACGACGTCTGGGGCGCCCTGCTCGACTCGATCTACCTGCACGAGAAGGCACTGCGCGGAACCGGAACCCCGGCCGACCGCCAGCTGATCCGCTACCAGGTCGAGGCGGCGATCGAGGCCTGGCCGCATCCCGACCAGGGCATCTGGGAGGCGCGCGGCGAGCCGCGGCACTACGTCTCCTCGAAGCTGATGATCTGGGTCGCGGTCGACCGCGGCGCCCGCCTCGCCCGCAGCTTCGGGGTCGAGGAGCTGGCCGAGGAGTGGGAGCGGACGGCAGAGGGGATGCGCGAGGAGATCCTCGCCCGCGGCGTCCGCGACGGCGTCTTCCGCCAGCACTACGAGACCGACGCCCTCGATGCCTCCACCCTGCTGATCCCGCTGCTGCGCTTCCTGCCCCCCGGCGACGAGCGCGTGCGCGCCACGGTCGCGGCGATCAGGGAGGAGCTGAGCGAGCACGGCCTCGTCCTCCGCTACAAGGTCGAGGAGACCGACGACGGCCTCCGCGGCGAGGAGGGAACGTTCCTGATCTGCTCCTTCTGGCTGGTCTCGGCGCTCTCGGAGATCGGCGAGCGGGAGGCGGCGCGGGCGCTCTGCGAGCGGCTGCTCGAGTCCTCCGGCTGGCTCGACCTCTATGCCGAGGAGCTGGAGCCGCGCAGCGGCCGGCACCTGGGCAACTTCCCGCAGGCCTTCACCCACCTCGCCCTGATCAACGCGGTCTCGCACGTGATCGCCGCCGAGCAGCGCGAGGACGGCGGCCCGACCGCGGTCTTCACCGAAATGGGCGGCGTCCGCGAGGACGCCTGACCCCCTATATGCACAGACAAAGCGTCGCCAGACAATAGATTTCGTTTGCTCTATATTCTCGCCAGATGGCGGGGAGCAATCCGAGAGGGCACGATCTCTTCACGGCGCTGGGGCATCCGATGCGGCGGCGGATCCTGCGCGAGATGCTCGAGGCCCGCGGCGAAGTCAGCCCGCGCGAGCTCGCCGAGCAGCTCTCCGAGCAGCTCAGCGCGCTCAGCTACCACGTCCGGGTGCTGGCCGAATGCGCGGCGGTGGAGCTGGTCCGGACGGAGCAGATCCGCGGCTCGACCCAGCACTTCTACCGCGCCGTCGTCAAAGCCGACTGGGCGGTCTCGGCGCTGCAGGGGGGCGACGATCCGCCCGGCGGCAAAGGCCGTGCGCGGGGGGAAGAGAAGGGCTGAGGGGTCTTCTTATGCAGGCAATCGTGGAGAGCGGGGACCCCATTCGCACGACGAAGGACGAGGACAGGGCCTTCGAAGCGGCGCTGCTGAGCCACATCCTCTTCCTCCACCCCAGCCCGGTCACGCAGGCCGAGCTGGTTCGCGAACTGGGCGGCGGCGAGGCGGGCTTCGAGCTGCGCGACGCGGTCGAGCGAGCGGTCCGCGAGCTGGTCGGCTGCGGCCTCCTGCATCGCAGCGCGACCCTCGTCCTGCCCAGCCGGGCGGCGCTGCGCTGTGAGGAGCTGCTCGGCGATCAGCTTCAGTAGCATCGCTGCGGAAATTGAGCCCTGCTCCATTCAAAGTTCGCAGCGAGCAGCAAGACGGTGTGTTCGTGATCGCAGTCGAGGGGGAGCTGGACATGAACACCGCGGCCGATCTGGAGCGTGAGCTCGAGGGACCGGTCAAGGCTGCCCGATCGCCGCTGCTGATCGACCTCACGCGCTGCGAGTTCATCGACTCGACCGGGATCGCCCTGATCGTCCGCTCCTGGCAGGCCCTCGACGGCGACGGCAACTTCGCCCTCTGCGGGGTCGGCGCCCAGGTCAAGCGGGTGCTCGACGTCACCGGCCTCGAGCAGACGATCCCGACGCACCCGGATCGCGAGCAGGCGCTCGCGCGGCTGTGCGGCTGAGCTTTTTGCGCCGAGCCCTGACGATCCTCGCCGCCGCCGCGCTCTTCCTGCTGATCGCCGCCGCCGGCGCCACGCCGGAGAGTCGCATCGTCATCCGCGGCGCCGAGTCGGGGACGCACCTGCGGCTCAGCGTCAGCGGCTCCAGCCTCCTCGTCACCGGCCCGATGGCGGACGCCACCGCGGGCTGCAGCTTCACCCGCGGTCACGGGGCCGCGACCTGCCCGCTGCGGCATGCCGGCGGAATCGAAATCCTGACCGGCCCCGACGACGACAAGGTCTCGGTGCTCGACCGCCTCCCCGTCCCCCTCACCGCCTACCTCGGCGCCGGCTCGGACAAGCTCGTCGGCAACGGCGAGCCCGACACCTGCTATCCGCAGGGCACGCGGCGCAACCGCTGCATCGGCAAAGGCGGCGACGACGTCTGCATCTCAGCCCCGGTCAACACCGACTGCGTCGGCGGCCCGGGCGACGACTACTGCCGGACCAGCGACGGCAGCGACGGCTGCTGGGGCGGTCCCGGCGACGACGTCTGCCTGATGGGCGCCGGCGAAGACGGCTGCCACGGGGACGGCGGCAACGACCGCCTCTACGGCGGCGCCCAGGGCGACCAGCTCTACGGCGGCACCGGCACCGACTACTGCGACGGCGCACCGGGCCGCGGCAAGGCGCGCGAATGCGAGCTCAGACCGCCGCGCCGGCCAGGAACCGCTCGATCGCGCCGATAGTCTCGGCGGGCGCTTCCCAGAGCAGGTTGTGCCCGTTGGGGACGACCACCTCGGTGAGCAGCTCGCCGAGGGCCTCTTCGTAGCGGGGTTTGAGCAGGGCGGCCTGCGTCAGGGAGGCCTCGGTGAGGATCAGCAAGGTGGGGACCTGCGTCACCGGCGGCGCCGGCAGCGCCACCTCGTTCCAGGCGACCACCGCCGCGCTGGGAGAGAAACGGAAACGGAAGCGTCCGTCGGGGCCTTTGACCACGTCGCCCTGCACGTAGGCGGTGACGACGTCGCGCGGGGCGGCGACGCCGGCGCTGTTGGAAAGCAGGGCGTTGACGGCGCCCTCGACGGTCGCGAAGCTCCAGTCGAGGCGTTCGATTTCGGCGCCCTGCAGGACCAGCGCCGGCGACACCTCGAGGCCCGGGTCGAGCAGGCCGAGCGCCACGGCGCGCTCGGGTGCGCTTGCCGCGGTTGCCGCGACGAGGCGGCCACCGAAGCTGTGGCCGATCCAGGTGGCGCGCTCGATCCCCAGCGAGTCGGCCGTCTCGAGCAGGTCGCCGACGTGGGCCTCAGTGTCCCAGGGCGGCTCGCGGCCGGAATCGCCATGGCCGCGCAGGTCGACCGCCACCACGGAATGCCCCTGCTCGGCGAGGCGGGCGCCGAGGTCTTCGAATATGCCGCCGTGCTGGGCGACGCCGTGCACGCAGACCACGCTCTCCGGCTTCTCCGGTCCCCAGCGGCGTGTGTGCAGGATCATCTCGAATGCCTCCCCGGGGGACTCTATAAACCTGCTGGTTCCTCGGTCTCTTCAGGCTCCCCGGCCGGCTCCCCGCAGTTCTCCGCGAACAGGAAGGCGGCCAGAGAGGCCGGCGTGGAGTAGTCGAAGACGAGCGTGACCGGCAGCTGCGCCTCGGTCAGCGAGCCGAGGCGGTTGCGCATCTCCACCGCCGCGAGCGAGTCGAAGCCCAGCTCGCCGAAGGGGCGCTCGGGTGCCACCTCGTCCGCCGAAGCATGCCCGAGCACCGCCGCCGCCTCCTCGCGGACCAGTTGCAGCACGGTTGCCTCGCGCTCCGCCTCGGGAACCTTGGCGAGCCGCTCGGCGAGCGAGACCGTCGGCGCCGAACGGCGCGCGCGCCGATGCACGAGCCCGCGCAGGATCGGCGGCAGGAAGCCGGCCGCCGCCAGCTGCCTGAAGGTCTTCTGATTCACCTCGGCCGCCAGCTCCAGCGAGCCCCCGGCGGCGAGCGCGGCATCGAAGAGAGCGAGGCCACGCTCGTCGCTGAGCGCCTCGACGCCGGGACGGTAGAGCTTCGCTTTGTTGACCTCGTCGATGTCCTTTGCCATGCCGCTCTCGATTTCCCACAGCCCCCAGGCGATCGAGGTGCCCGCCAGGCCCTTGGCCTGGCGGTGGGCGGCGAGCCCATCGAGGAAGACGTTGGCGGCGGCGTAGTTGGCCTGGCCGGGGCTGCCGATCGTGCCCGCCATCGAGGAGAAGAGCACGAAGGCGGAGAGGTCGAGGTCCCGGGTGAGCTCGTGCAGGTGCCAGGCGCCGTCGACCTTGGGGGTGAGAACGCGATCGAGCTGCTCGGGCTCCATCGAGGCGACCACGCCGTCCTCGAGCGCGCCGGCCGCGTGAATCACGGCGCCGAGCGGCTGGGCGGGGTCGATCGAGTCGATCAGCGCCGCCAGCTGGGCGCGGTCGCCGACATCGCAAGCCTCGACCCGCGTCTCGGCCCCGAGCTCCTCCAGCTCGGCGGCGAGCTCGGCGGCGCCCTCTGTCCCGAGGCCCCGGCGGCCGAGCAGAAGCAGGTGCCGGGCGCCGTGCTCGACGACCAGGTGGCGGGCGACCAGAGCGCCGAGGCTGCCGAGGCCGCCGCTGATCAGCACCGTGCGCTCCGGCTCGATCGGCCGCGGCACGGTGAGCACAACCTTGCCGACGTTCCTGCCCTCGCGCAGGTGGCGGAAGGCATCGGGGGCGCTGCGCATGTCCCAGCTGCTGAACGGAGGCAGGCGCAGCTCTTCGGCCTCGAGCAGCGCGGTCGCCTCGGTCAGCATCTCGCCGAGGCGCTCGATGCTCGCTTCGAGCAGGTCGTAGGCGCGATAGGAGACGCCGGGATGAGCGTCGCCGATCCGAGCCGCGTCGCGGATGTCCGTCTTGCCCATCTCGAGGAAGCGGCCGCCGCGGGGCAGCAGAGCGAGGGAGGCGTCGACGAACTCGCCGGCCAGCGAGTTGAGGACGACGTCGACGCCCTCTCCCCCGGTCTGCGCGAGGAAGCGCTGCTTGAAGTCGAGATCGCGCGAGGAGGCGATGTGGTCCTCGGCGACGCCCGCCGCGATCAGCACCGGCCACTTGCTCGGGCTGGCGGTGGCGAAGACCTCGGCGCCCAGGCGCTGGGCCAGGGTCACCGCGGCGAAGCCGACGCCGCCCGCGCCGGCGTGGATCAGGACCTTCTCGCCGGCACTCAGATCGGCCAGGTCCAGCAGGCCGAACCAGGCGGTCCCGAAGACCGTCGGCAGTCCGGCCGCCTGCTCGAAGCTCCAGCCCTCGGGGACCTTGACCAGGAGCGCGGCGGGGGTGACCACGAGCGGGCCGAAGGAGCCGGGCATGAAACCCATCACCCTGTCGCCGACGGCAAGGCCGCCGACGCCCGGGCCGAGCTCGGTCACGACGCCGGCCCCCTCGCCGCCGAGGGTGGAGCCGCCGGGGACGTCGAAGCCGAGCGCGACCACGACGTCATGGAAATTGAGCCCGGCTGCCTGCACCTGCACCCGCACCGTGCCCGCTTCCAGGGGAGCGGCGCCCTCGGGGCTGGGGAGCAGGGTCAGCGCCTCCAGGGTGCCGCCTTGGCCCACCTGCAGGCGCCATGGCCCGGCCGGCGGGACGAGCCTGCCGCCACGGCTCGGCGTCTTCGTCACCCGCGGGGCCAGGAGCTCGCCGTTGCGGAGCGCCAGCTGGGGCTCCTCGGCGCCGATCGCGATCGCCCTGGGCAGCGCCTCGAGCGAGGCATCGGTACCGTCGCTGTCGACCAGGACGAAGCGACCGGGGTTCTCGGTCTGGGCCGAGCGCATCAGGCCCCAGACGGCCGCGCCGGCCAGATCCGGGTCCTCGCCCTCGAAAGCTGCGACGGCGCCGCTGGTGAGCAGGGCCAGGCGCTCACCGGCCGGCGACTCGGGGTCTGCCAGCCGGCTCTTGACCAGCTGCAGGGCGGCTCGGGTGGCCGCGTGGGCGGCCTCGACCGGATCGGCGCAGGGCTCGATCAACTCCTCGAGGCCGAGAACCTCGACGGGGACGTCCTCGGCGGCCTCGGTCGCCTCGGAGACCGGCACCCAGGCCAGGCCCAGCAGGCCGTCGTCGCCTTGCCCGGCGCCACCGCCCAGCAGCTCGGCGGAAGCGGGGCGGCCGACCACCGAGCCGACCGAGAGCACCGGCGCGCCCTCGGAATCGAAGGCGTCGAGGGCGAGCGAGCTCTCTCCGGCGCTGAGGCGGACCCGCAGCGAGGCGGCGCCGGGGCGATCGACGCGGACGCGGCTCCAGGCGAAGGGCAGCATCGGACCGGCCGCCTTCGCTCCGTCCTCCCCGCCGCCCGAAAACAGCTCGAACCCGCCGTGCAGGGAGGAATCCAGCAGGGCCGGGTGGATCGTGAAGCGAGCGGCCTCGGCGACCTGGGCCTCGGCGAGCGAGACCTCGGCATAGACCTCGTCGCCGGCCCGCCAGGCCGCGGTCAGGCCCTGGAAGGCGGGGCCGTAGTCAAAGCCGACCGCGGCGATCTGCTCGTAGGCCGCATCGACGTCGATCGGCGTCGCCTCGGCGGGCGGCCACTGGGCCGGCGGCTCCGGCGGCTCCCCCGTCGCCGGCGAGACGACCCCGCGGGCGTTGCAGGTCCAGGGCGCGCCCTCCACGGCCTCCTTCTCCAGGCAGGAGTGGATCGTCACCTCGCGCTCCCCCCGCTCGCCGGCGGCCCCGAGCGAGACCTGCAGGCGGACGCCGTCCTGCTCGGGCATGAGCAGCGGCGCCAGCAGGGTCAGCTCGTCGAGCTCATCGCAGGCCCCCTCCGCGGCGGCTGCCAGCGCCAGCTCGACCAGGGCGGCACCGGGCAGCAGGGTGGTTCCGGCGGCACCGTGATCCGCCAGCCAGGGGTGGGTCTGCAGGGAGACCCGGCCGGCCAGGGTGAGGCCCTCGCCTTCGGGGTCCTCGATCGCGGCGCCGAGCAGCGGGTGCCTCGCCTCGCGCAGGCCTGCGGCGCTCACGTTTCCAGCCCCCTCGGAACCGGAGATCCAGAAGTGCTTGCGCTGGAAGGGATAGGTTGGAAGCGGCACGGGCTTTGCCTCGGTCCCGGCGAAGAACTCGCCCCACTCGATCTCGACGCCGGCCGCGTGGGCCGCGGCCAGGGCGGTGGCAAACCGCCGCGCCCCGCCTTCGTCACGGCGCAGGGTGTCGAGCACGATCGCGTCCCCGCATCCGGCGGCGGCCTCGATCGTTTCCTGCACCGCGAAGCCGAGCACCGGATGAGGGGCGATCTCGACGAAGGTGCGCGCACCGCGATCTAGCAGGGTGCTGAGGACCGGCTCGAGGCGGACGGTCTGGCGCAGGTTGGCGTACCAGTACTCGGCATCGAGCTCCTCGGCCCGGATCGACTCGCCGCGGACCGTGGAATGGAAGGGAATCTCCCCGCCGCTGAGCGGGGCTACCGGCGCAAGGTCCTCCAGGAGACCGGGCTTCAAGGCGTCGACCTGGGTGGAGTGACCGGCGCAGTCGGCGGCGATCCGCTTGGCGCGGATCCCCTGCTGCTCGCAATCGGCCAGCAGGGCCGCCATCGCCTCCAGCTCGCCGGAGACGACGAGCGAGGCGGGGCCGTTGACCGCCGCCAGGGAGACGCGCTCGCCGTACGGCTCGAGCAGCGACGGCAGCCGGTCGACGGCGACGGCGACGGAGGCCATCGAGCCGTTGCCGGCGATCTTCGTCAGCGCCTGGGCTCGGCGCGCGACGATACGGGCGGCGTCTTCGAGGCCGAGGCAGCCGGCGACGTGGGCGGCGGCGATCTCGCCCTGGGAGTGGCCAACGACCGCGGCAGGCTCGACTCCGCAGGCCTGCCAGAGCCGTGCCAGCGCAACCGAGACCGCGAAGAGCACGGGCTGGACGACGTCGAGCCGTTCCAGCCACTCGCCCCGCGGATCGCGCAGTGCCTCGTCGAGCGACCACTCGACGAAGGGCTCGAGCGCCTCCTCGCACTGCCTGATCTGGGCCGCGAAGGGAGCCGAGGACTCGATCAGCTCGGTCCCCATCAGCGGCCACTGAGAGCCCTGGCCGGAGAAGAGGAAGACGGGACGCCGGACGGCGCGGCTGCTGCCCCTGAGCAACCCGGGAGCGTCGCTTCCGGCCGCCAGCGTGGCGAGCCCGGAGGCAAGCTCGTCGCGCCCGTCGGCGACGACCACGGCGCGCTGTTCGAGCGAATCGCGGGTCGCGGCAAGCGAGTAGGCGACGTCAGTCGGGTCCTGCTGCGGCTCGGCGCGCAGGTGGCCGGCGAGCCGCGAGGCGACGTCGCGCAGGGCACCCTCCGATTTGGCCGAGAGGACGAAGGGCAGCGGCCCGGACAGGGGGCGGGGCCGCTCGGCGCCCGGCCGCTCCCGCGGCGCCGGCTCGGGGGCTTCCTCGACGATCAGGTGGGCGTTGGTGCCGCTGATCCCGAACGACGAGACCGCGGCGCGCCGGGGGCGCCCCTTCGGCTTCCACTCCTGCGTCTCGGTCAGCAGCTCGACCTTGCCCGCCTCCCAGTCCACGTGCGAGGAGGGTGCGTCGACCCGCAGCGTCTTGGGCAGGACGTCGTTGCGGAGCGCCTGCACCATCTTGATCACGCCGGCGACCCCGGCCGCGGCCTGGGTGTGGCCGAGGTTGGACTTGATCGAGCCGAGCTTGATCGGCTCCTCGCGGTCCTGGCCGTAGGTGGCGAGCAGCGCCCCCGCCTCGATCGGATCGCCGAGCTGGGTCCCGGTGCCGTGGCCCTCGACGACGTCGACGTCCTGCGGGGCGAGGCGGGCGTTTGCCAGGGCATGGCGGATGACGCGTTCCTGCGAGGGCCCGCTGGGCGCGGTCAGCCCGTTCGAGGCGCCGTCCTGGTTGACCGCGGAGCCGCGGATCGTCGCCAGGACCCGGTGCCCGGCTCGTTCGGCATCGGAGAGCCGCTCCAGCGCCAGCACCCCGACCCCCTCCGACCAGCTGGCCCCGTCGGCGGCCTCGGCGTAGGGCTTGCAGCGCCCGTCGGGAGCCAGCGCCCGCTGCCGGCTGAGGCCGCTGAAGACCCACGGCATGGCGAGCACGGTGACGCCGCCGGCCAGCGCCAGCGAGCACTCGCCGGCGCGCAGCGCCTGAGAGGCGAGGTGCAGGGTGACGAGCGACGAGGAGCAGGCCGTGTCGACGGTCATCGCCGGGCCCTCCAGGCCCAGCACATAGGACACCCGGCCGGAGACGACGCTGATCGGCGCCCCGGCGGCGAAGTGGCCTTCGTACTCCTCGATCTCACCGCCGGCGTTTGCCGCGTAGTCCTGGTACATGACGCCGGCGAAGACGCCGGCGTCGGTCCCCCGCAGGGATCCCGGGGGAATGCCCGCGTCTTCCAGCGCCTGCCAGGAGGCTTCGAGCAGGAGGCGCTGCTGCGGGTCGGTCGCGAGCGCCTCGCGCGGGCCCATCTTGAAGAAGGCGGGATCGAACTCGGCGACGTCGGCGAGGAAGCCGCCCTCGCGCACGTAGCTGGTTCCGGGGTGGTCGGGGTCGGGGTGGTAGAGGCGCTCGAGGTCCCAGCCGCGATCGCCGGGGAACTCGCCGATGCCGTCGCCGCCCGCGAGGACGAACTCGTGCAGGCGCTCCGGGGAGTCGACCTCGCCCGGATAGCGGCAGGCCATGCCGACGATCGCGATCGGCTCGTAGCGGTAGGCGTGCAGGCGCCGGCGCTCCTCCGCCAGCTCGATCGTCGCCCGCTTCAGATAGCTGCGCAGTTGCTGCTCGTCCGCCATCGCTATGCCCCCACCTTGTCGTCGATGAAGTCGAAGAGCTCCTCGTCCGAGGCGGACTCGAGCCGGTCGACGTCGGAATCGCCGTCGCCGTCGCCCACGGCCTCTTCGAGGTCGGCCGCCAGCGCCCGCAGGTGGGCCGCCAGCCCGGAGCGACCGGGATCGTCGGCGGGGAGAGCGCCCAGGGCGGCCTCGAGCCGGCCCAGCTCCGCGTCGGCACTCGGCTTCGCCGCCTCGCCGATCTCACCCAGGAGGTAACCGGCAAGCGCCGACACCGTCGGGTAGTCGAAGACCACCGTCGCCGGCACTCGCAGGCCGGTCGCCTGTCCCAGCCGGTTGCGCATCTCCACCGCGGCGAGCGAGTCGAAGCCGAGCTCGTTGAAGGGCCGGTCGACCGGGACCTCCTCGGCGGAGGAATGGCCGAGCACGGCCGCGGCCTCGCCGCGGACCAGCCCCAGGACCAAGGCCTCGTGCTCGCTCGCCGGCAGTGCGGCGAGCCTCTCGGCCAGCGAGATCGACGGGGATGGGCGGCGCCGGCTCCGGCGCGGCGCAAGCCCGCTCAGGATCGGCGGCAGAGCGCCGGCGTCGGCGAGCGTCCTCAGCCCGGCGGGATCGACGCTGACCGTAAGCGCCAGCGCCTCCTCGCCGGCCAGCGCCGCATCGAAGAGAGCGAGGCCGTGCTGGTCGGCGATCGGCAGCGCGCCGATGCGGCGAACCCGCGTCTTGTCGGTTCCGCCGAGCCCGGCGGTCATGCCGGTCTCGCGGGCCCAGAGGCCCCAGGCCATCGACGTCGCCGCCAGCCCTTCGGCGCGCCGCCGCTGGGCGAGGGCGTCGAGGAAGGCGTTGGCCGCCGAGTAGTTCGCCTGGCCGGGACCGCCGAGCGTGCCCGCCATCGAGGAGAAGAGCACGAAGGCGGAGAGGTCGAGGTCGGCGGTCAGCTCGTGCAGGTGCCAGGCGGCGTCGAGCTTGGGCGCGAAGACGCTCTGCAGCTGCGCGGCCTCCATCGACTCGATCATGCCGTCGGCGATCGTCCCGGCGGCGTGGACGACGGCGCCGAGCGGGTGCTCGGGATCGATCGAGCCGAGCAGCTCTTCGAGGCGATCGCGCTCGCCGGCGTCGCAGGCCTCGATCCGCACCGCTGCCCCCAGCCCGGTCAGATCGGCGGCGAGCTCGGCGGCCCCCTCGGCGTCCGGGCCCGAACGGCTGACCAGGAGCAGGTGGCGAACCGCGTGCCGCTCGACCAAGTGGCGGGCGACCAGGGCGCCGAGGCCGCCGGTGCCGCCGGTGACCAGAACGGTGCGCTCGGGGTCGAACGACTGCGGGATCTCGAGCACGACCTTGCCGACGTTCCCGCCCTCGCGCAGCCGGCGGAAGGCCTCGCCGGGCCGGCGCACGTCCCAGCTGCTGGATGGCGGGTGGCGCAGCTCGCCGCGCTCGAGCTCCGCGATGGAATCGACCAGCATCGCCTGGATCCGCTCCGCGCCCGCTTCGCTCAGGTCGAAGGCGCGATAGGAGACGCCCGGGTGCGCGGCCGCGACCTGCTCGGGGTCGCGCAGGTCCGCCTTGGCCAGCTCGAGGAAGCGCCCGCCGCGGGGCAGCAGGGCCAGCGAGGCGTCGATGAAATCCCCGCTCAGCGAGTTGAGCACGACGTCGACCCCCTCGCCCCCGGTCTGCTCGAGGAAGCGCTCTTTGAACTCGAGGTCGCGCGATGAGGCGATGTGGTCCTCGGCGACCCCGAGGTCGCGCAGCGCTCCCCACTTGCTCGGGCTGGCGGTGGCGAAGACCTCGGCGCCGCAGCGCTGGGCGAGCTGGATCGCCGCCATGCCGACGCCGCCGGCGCCGGCGTGGATCAGGACCTTCTCGCCCTCGCCGAGCTCGGCCAGGTCCACCAGGCCGAAACGCGCGGTGAGAAAGGCGACCGGCACCGCGGCGGCCCGCGTCAAGTCCCACTGCGGGGGAACCGGGGCGATCAGGCTTCGCTCGGTCACCGCCAGCGGCCCGAAGGACCCATCGATCACGCCCGCGACGCGATCGCCGACGGCGAGATCGTCGACCTCCGAGCCGATCTCGACCACGACGCCGGCCCCCTCGCGGCCGAGCTTCGTCTCGCCCGGGTAGACGCCGAGGACGGCCATCACATCGCGGAAGTTGAGCCCGCTCGCGCGGATCGCGATGCGCACCTGGCCGGGGGCGAGCGGCTGGGTCGCCTCGGGGGCCGGCAGCAGCGCGAGGTCATCCAGGGTGCCGCGACGAGGCGCGTCGAGCGCCCAGGGGCCCACCGGAGGCGAGAGCGAGTCGCCCCTCGGCACGGCGGCGCCGACCCGGGGCACCAGCAGCCGACCCTCGCGGATCGCCAGCTGGGGCTCCTCGACGACCAGCGCCAAGGCGGCGGGAAGGGCGGCGCGCGAGGCCTCGCTCTCGTCGCTGTCGATCAGGGCGAAGCGACCTGGGTGCTCGGTTTGGGCCGAGCGCAGCAGGCCCCAGACGGCGGCGCCGGCCGGATCGGGCGCCTCGGTCGGCGCCGCGGCCACGGCGCCGCGGCTGAGCAGCGCCAGGGGCGGTCCCTCTGCGTCCTCGTCGCCAAGCCGGCCTTGGACCAGCGCCAGGACACTCCGAGCTGCCGCATGAGCGCGTTCGGCGGGGTTCCCGGCGGGCTCGAGATCGAGCTCGCCGAGCGCGACGACCTCGACCTCGGCGGGAGCCTCGGCGGGGGCCTCGGCGGCGCAGGGCGACCAGCCCAGGGTGAGCAGGTCCTCCCGCGGGGGCGCCGCGGCGAGGGCGTCGAAGGAGACCGGCCGAGCCCGCACCGAGCCGACCCGGCCGAGCGGGTTGCCGTCCTCGTCGCCGAGCAGGACCGAGAAGCCCTCCTCTCCGCGCAGCGAGATCCGCGCCCGCAGCGCCTGGGCCCCGTGCCGATCCAGGGCAATGTCTTCCCAGGCGAAGGGAAGCCGCGGCTCGATCCCCCCCTGCTCGGAGTCAAAGGCAAGGATCAGGCCGTGCAGAGCAGCGTCGAGCAGGGCCGGGTGCAACCTGTAGCTCCCCGCTTCGCGCTCCTGCGGGCCGGCCAGCGACACCTCGGCGTAGATGTCGCCATCGAGGCGCCAAGCCGCGGTCAGCCCCTGGAAGGCCGGGCCGTAGGCAAACCCGGCATCGGCCAACCGGTCGTAGACGCCCTCGACGTCGACGGCCTCGGCCCCCTGCGGCGGCCAGGGGCCGAGAGCCTCGGCCCCGGCAGGCTGCTCCGCCGAGAGGGCGCCCTCGGCGTTGCGGGTCCACTCCTGCGACTCCCCGTCCGGCCCGGGCTCCGGGCGCGAGTGGACGAGCAGCCGCCGCCGGCCGTCGTCGCCGGCCGGCTCGACCCTGACCTGGAGCTGCACGCCGCCGCTGTCGGGCAGGACGAGCGGCGCCTGCAGGGTCAGGTCCTCGAGGGTGGTGCAGTCGACCTTCTCGCCGGCCTCGAGCCCCAGCTCGACGAAAGCCGTGCCGGGCAGCAGGACCGCCCCCCCGGCGGCGTGATCGGCGAGCCACGGGTGGGTCTGCAGGGAGAGACGGCCGGTGAGGAGGAGGCCGTCGCCCTGGGGATCCTCGATCGTGGCGCCGAGGAGCGGATGGTCGGCGCCGGACTGACCGTTGGCGCCTGGGTCCGAGCCGGCGGCGCCGGACCTGGCCCAGTAGTGCTTGCGCTGGAAGGGATAGGTGGGCAGCGGCACCGGCCTGGCCGCCTTGCCCGCGAAGAACGAGCTCCACTCGACCGCGGCCCCCGCGGCGAACGCCGAGCCGAGGGCGAGGACCAGCGACTCCGGCTCCCCCCTCCCCTCGCGCAGGGTCGGGATCAGGGCGACTCCGGAGTCGCCCTCGAGGCAGCCGGCGGCCATCGCGGTGAGCACCGCATCCGGCCCCAGCTCGAGGTAGGTGGTGACGCCGTGCCCATGCAGGGTGGTCACGGCATCGGCGAAGCGCACCGGCTCGCGGGCATGAGCGACCCAGTAGGCGGGATCGGTCGCCTGCTCGGCCGTGAGCAGGGTGCCGCTGGTGTCGGAGACGACGGGGAGCCTCGGCGCCGCCGGCGAGAGCGAAGAGACGACCTCGCCGAAGGGCTCCAGCATCGGCTCGATCAGGGGGGAGTGGAAGGCGTGGGAGACGGTGAGGCGCTTGCTCTTGCGCCCCTCTCCGCGCCAGTGGGCCTCGAGCTCCGCGATCGCGCCCTCCTCCCCGGAGACGACGGTCGCGGCGGGGCCGTTGATCGCGGCAAGCGAGACCTGTTCCTCCCTGCCCGCCAGCGACGCGACCGCCTCCGCCTCGGTCGCCTCGATCGCCAGCATCGCGCCGCCCGCAGGCAGCTCGCCCATCAGCCTGCCACGAGCGCAGACCAGCTTCGCCGCATCGGCGAGGGAGAAGACCCCGGCGAGGTGGGCGGCGACGATCTCGCCGACCGAGTGGCCGGTGAGCAGGTCCGGCTCGAGGCCGAAGGACTCCAGCAGCCGGTAGAGGGCGACCTCGGTGGCGAAGAGCGCCGGCTGGGCGTAGCTGGTGTGGTCGAGCAGCTCGGCCTCGGCCGAGCCCGGCTCGGCGAAGAGGACGGCGGCGAGCGGACGGTCGAGGTGCTCGTCGATCGCCGCGCAGGCCTGCTCCAGCGCCTCCGCGTAGGCCGGGTAGCGCTCGTGCAGCCCGATCCCCATCGTCGCTCGCTGGGAGCCCTGGCCGGTGAAGAGATAGGCGAGGCGGCCGCTGCGGGCGGTGGCGGCGTGGGTGCCGGCGGCGCCCTCGCCCGCGGCGAGCGCCCGCAGGCCGGCAAGCAGCTGCTCGCGGTCCGCGCCGACCGCGACGGCGCGCTGCTCCAGGGCGGCCCGTGTCGTCACCGACGAGTAGGCGAGGTCGAGTGGAGCGAGGTCGGGGTTCCGCTCGAGATGGGCGGCGAGGCGCGCCGCCGACTGCCGCAGCGCCGCCGGGGATTTCGCCGCGACGAGCAGCGGCACCGGGCCGGGGGCGGGCTCGGGCTCGCGATCGCCGGCCGCCGGCCGCGGCGCCTCCTCGAGGATCAGGTGGGCGTTGGTGCCGCTGATGCCGAAGGAGGAGACCCCGGCGCGGCGCGGGCGGCCCTCGGGCTTCCACTCGACCGCCTCGCTGAGCAACTCGACCCGCCCCGCCTCCCAGTCGACCTTGGACGAGGGCGCGTCGAGGTGAAGCGTCTTCGGCAGCACCCCTTCGCGCATCGCCATCACCGCCTTGATCACCCCGGCGACGCCGGCGGCGGCCTGGGTGTGACCGATGTTGGACTTGATCGAGCCGAGCCTGACGGGCTCCTCCCGGTCCTGTCCGTATGTGGCGAGCAGGGCGCCGGCCTCGATCGGGTCGCCGAGAACCGTGCCGGTGCCGTGGGCCTCGACCACGTCGACGTCCTTGCTCTCGAGCCGCGCGTTTGCCAGCGCCTGGCGGATCACCTGCTCCTGAGAGGGGCCGTTGGGGGCGGTGAGGCCGTTCGAGGCGCCGTCCTGGTTGATCGCCGAGCCCCGAATCGTGGCGAGCACGGGGTGGCCGTTTGCCTGGGCGTCGGCGAGGCGCTCGAGCACGAGGATGCCGACGCCCTCGGCGATGCCGATGCCGTCGGCCGCGTCGGCGAAGGGCTTGCAGCGGCCGTCGCGGGCGCCCCCGCGCTGGCGGGAGAACTCGATGAAAGCGCCGGGGGTCGAGAGCACCGTCACCCCGCCGGCCAGCGCCAGCGAGCACTCGCCGCCGCGCAGCGCCGCACCCGCCATGTGAGCGGCGACCAGCGACGAGGAGCAGGCGGTGTCGACGGAGATCGCCGGGCCCTCGAGGCCGAGCAGGTAGGCGATGCGGCCGGAGGCGACGCTGATCGCGTTGCCGGTCATCCGGTAGCCCTCCTCCTCCTCGTCGAGCGCGTCGAGGTTGAACAGGTACTCCTGCGAGCTGATCCCGGCGAAGGTGCCGGTGGCGCTGCCGCGCAGCGAGGAGGGATCGATCCCGGCGCTCTCCAGGGCCTCCCAGGCGGTTTCCAGCAGCAGCCGGTGCTGGGGGTCGGTGCTCCGCGCCTCGCGCGGCGACATGCCGAAGAAGGCGGAGTCGAACTGGGCGACGTCGTCGAGGAACCCGCCTTCGCGCTGGTAGGTCGTGCCGGGGTTCTCGGGATCGGGGTGGTAGATGCGGCCGAGGTCCCAGCCGCGATCCCGGGGAAACTCGGCGATCCCGTCGCCACCGTCTGCGACCAGGTCCCAGAGCGCCTGCGGCGAGTCGATCGCGCCGGGGAAGCGACAGGCCATGCCGACGATCGCGATCGGCTCCTCGGAGGCCTGCGTCCTGACCGCCGTCCGCTGCGCCGGCGCCGCGCCCATCACTTCCCTCAGCAGGTAGCCGGCCAGCTCCCTCGGCGTCGGGTAGTCGAAGCCGATCGCCGCCGGCATCTCCAGGCCGGTTGCCGTGGCCAGCCGGTTGCGCAGCTCGACCGCGGCGAGGGAGTCGAAGCCGAGGTCCTTGAAGGCGAGGTCCGGCTCGATGTCGGCGAGGGAGCTGTGCCCCAGCACCGCCGCGGTCTCCTCGCGGACCAGATCGAGGACCAGCGGCTCTCGCTCGGCCTCGCCCAGCTTGGCCAGCTTCGCCGCCAGCGAGCCGGAAGGGCCGGCGGCGCGGCGGCGGCGCGGCGCCGAGACCAGGCCGGCGAGCAGCGGCGGCAGCGCGCCGGCTTCCGCCATGCCGCGCAGGGCCGCCCGGTCGAAGGGCGCCGGAACCGTCAGCGCCAGGTCGGCGCCCAGGGCCTGGTCGAAGAGCCCGAGGCCCTGCGCGTCGCTCAGCGCCGCGACGCCACCCCGTTGCAGCCGCGCCAGGGCCACCTCGTCCAGCCCCTCCGCCGCGCCGCCCGACTCCGCCCAGAACCCCCAGGCCATCGAGGTCGCAGCCAGGCCCGCGGCCCGGCGATGGGCGGCGAGGGCGTCGAGGAACGAGTTGGCCGCGGCGTAGTTGGCCTGACCCGGGGCGCCGAGGGTCGAGGCGATCGAGGAGAAGAGCACGAAAGCGGAGAGGTCGAGGCCGGCGGTCAGCTCGTGCAGGTGCCAGGCGGCGTCGACCTTCGGGGCGAAGACGGCGCGCAGCTGCTCCGGGCCGAGCGATTCGACCACGCCGTCGGCGAGCACGGCGGCGGCATGGAGCACCGCGCCGAGCGGGTGCTCGGGATCAATCGAGCCGAGCAGCGCTTCCAGCTCGCCGCGGTCGGAGGCGTCGCAAGCCTCGACCCGCACCGCGGCGCCGAGCTCCCCGAGCTGGGCGACGAGGTCGGCGGCGCCGCTCGCATCGGGACCGCTGCGGCTGGCCAGCAGCAGATGGCGAACGCCGTGCCGCTCGACCAGGTGACGGGCGAAGAGGGCGCCGAGCCCGCCGGTGCCGCCGGTGATCAGGACGGTGCGATCGGGGTCGAACGGCCGCGGTATGTCGAGCACGATCTTGCCGACGTTCCTGCCCTCGCGCAGCCGGCGGAAGGCCTCGGGCGCGTGGCGCACGTCCCAGCTTTCGATCGGCGCGTGGCGAAGCTCGCCGGCCTCGAGCAGGGCGACGATTTCAGCGAAGACCTCGCGCATGCGGCTCAGCCCCATCGCGCTCACGTCATCGGCCCGGTAGGAGATGCCCGGGTGCGCGGCCGCGACCTGCTCGGGGTCGCGCAGGTCCACCTTGCCCATCTCGAGGAAGCGCCCGCCGCGGGGCAGCAGGGCCAGCGAGGCGTCGATGAAATCCCCGGTCAGCGAGTTGAGCACGACGTCGACCCCCTCGCCCCCGGTCTGCTCGAGGAAGCGCTCTTTGAACTCGAGGTCGCGCGAGGAGGCGATGTGGTCCTCGGCGACCCCGAGGTCGCGCAGCGCTCCCCACTTGCTCGGGCTGGCGGTGGCAAAGACCTCGGCGCCGCAGCGCTGGGCGAGCTGGATCGCCGCCATGCCGACGCCGCCGGCGCCGGCGTGGATCAGGACCTTCTCGCCGGCCCTGAG
The DNA here is from genome assembly GCA_044867925.1 of Solirubrobacterales bacterium. Taxonomy (GTDB): domain Bacteria; phylum Actinomycetota; class Thermoleophilia; order Solirubrobacterales; family 70-9; genus VRUE01. The sequence goes on from JBIOVV010000105.1 coordinate 22,076, forward strand.
CTCACCGGTGTCGAAGAGGCGGAAACAGGCGGTCACGTAGACGATCGGCAGCGCGGCACCCTGCTCGAAGGCCCAGCCGTCGGGCAGCGGGACGAGCAGCTGCGCCTCGGTCACCGCGACGGTGCCGAAGGAGCCGGGCATCATGCCCAGCACCCGGTCCCCGACCGCGAGGTCGCTGACCTCCGAGCCGACCTCGAGGACGACGCCGGCGGCCTCGCCGCCGATCTGCGCCTTGCCGGGGAAGAGGCCGAGGACGGCGATCACGTCGCGGAAGTTGAGGCCCGCGGCGTGGATCTCCAGCCGCACCTGATCCGGCTCCAGGGGCTCGAGCCCGGCGGGCTCGGGCAGCAGCTCGAGGCCCTCCACGGTCCCCTTCCTCGGCACCTGCAGCGACCACGGCTCGGCCGGGGGCAGCAGCGCCTCGCCGATCCCCCTGGCCTCGGCGATCCTCGGCGCCAGCACCCTGCCCTCGCGCAGGGCCAGCTCGGGCTCCTCCGCGGAAGCCTCGATCGCGGCGGCCAGGGCCTCGCTCGATGCCTCGCTGCCGTCGCTGTCGATCAAGGCCAGGCGCCCATGGTGCTCGGTCTCGGCCGAGCGCAGGAGCCCCCAGACGGCTGCCCCGGCCAGGTCGGGATCCTCGCCGGGGGTCGTCGCCACCGCCCCCCGGGTCAGCAGCACCAGCCGGCCGGCCTCGCGGCCCTCGTCGGCGAGCCACCGCTGGACCCTTTGCAGCGCCGCCTCGGTCGCCGCCAGGGCGGTCGCCGCCGCATCGTCCGAGGCCGCGAAGCCGAGGTCCGCCAGCTCGACCAGCTCGACCGCGCCGGCGGAGTCGGGGGCGCCGGCAACCGCTTCGACCTCAGTCCATCCCACCCCGAGCAGATCGGCTGCCCGCGCCGACGTCGCAGCGAGCGCCTCGGCGGGGATCGCGCGCACCCGCACCGAGTCGACCGTGGCGACCGGTGCCCCCTCGCCGCCGGCGAGGACGACGGCGAACTCCTCCTCCCCCTTGGGGCTGATCCTGACGCGAAGCTCCTCGGCGCCGTCGCCGTGCAGGGCGACGCCGCTCCAGGCGAAGGGGAGCCGGGGTTCGAAGTCCGCCCCGTGCTCGCCGACGACCGCCAGCAACGTGCTTTGCAGGGCCGCGTCGAAGAGGGCAGGGTGAACCCCGAAGCGCACCGCTTCGGATGCCTGCTCGCGGTCGAGGGAGGCCTCGGCGAAGATCTCCTCGCCGACGCGCCAGGCCGCGGTGAGGCCCTGGAAGGCGGGGCCGTACTCGAAGCCGGCGTCGGCGAGCTGGTCGTAGACGGCGTCGAGCGAGATCGCTTCGCCGCCCGCCGGCGGCCACTGGTCGAGGTGCGCGGCCGCGCCCTCCCGCTCAGCCGAGACGACGCCTTCGGCGTGGCGCGTCCAGCCGCTGTCCTCGTCCTCGCCGGATTCGATTCGGGCGTAGATCGCGATCGCCCGCTCGCCGCCCTCCGCGGCGGCGCCGACCGTGACCCGCAGCGCCACCCCACCCGTCTCGGGCAGGACCAGGGGGACCTGCAGCGTCAGCTCCCGGAGCAGGCCGCAACCGACCTCCTGCGCGGCCCGCAGCACCAGCTCGACGAAGCCGGTGCCGGGGAAGACGATCTTGCCGGCACCCGCGTGATCGGCCAGCCACGGGTGGGTTTGCAGGGAGACGCGGCCGGCGAGGGCGATCCCGTCCTGCTCGGGATCCTCGATCGCGGCGCCGAGGAACGGATGCCCGGCCTCGCCGAGGCCGAGCGCGCCGGGATTCGAGCTCGCCGTGGAGCCGGCGAGCCAGTAGTGCTTGCGCTGGAAGGGGTAGGTGGGCAGGGGGACGGCGGTGACGGCGTCGCCGGCGAAGAAGGCATCCCAGTCGACCGCGGCGCCGGCCGCATGGGCTTCGGCGAAAGAGAGCGCAAAGCGACTCGGGCCGCCTTCCTTGCGGCGCAGGGTGCCGAGCACCGCGACCGAGCTGCCTCCGGCGGCGACCCGCGCGGTTTCCTCCAGGCCGACGGTCAGCACCGGGTGCGGGCTGACCTCGATCAGGGTGCGGCTGCCGGCCTCGATCAGGTTCTGGACCACGGGCGCCAGGCGCACGGTCTGCCGCAGGTTCCGGTACCAGTACTCGGCGTCGAGCTCAGCGGTGTCGATCGGCCCGCCGGTGACGGTCGAGTGGAAGGGGATCTCGCTGCTGCGCGGGGAGATCGGAGCGAAGGCCGCGAGCACCTCGTCACGGAGTTTCTCGACGTGGAAGGAGTGCGAGGCCCCGGTCGCCCCGCGGATCTTCCTCGTGTGCGTCCCTTCCGCGCCGCACTGGGCGAGGAGCTCCTCGACCGGCTCGCGATCTCCGGTGACGATCGTCGCCCCCGGCCCGTTCAGCGAGGCGATCTCGACCCGACCCTCCCACTGCTCGAGGCGCGATTCGAGCTCCGCCGCGGAGAGCGCGACCGCGGCCATCGTCCCGTGGCCGTCGAGGGCGAGCATCAGCTCGCTGCGCAGGACCACGGCCCGGGCCGCTTCGTCCAGGCTCAGGGCGCCGGCGACGTGAGCGGCGATCAGCTCGCCCTGGGAGTGCCCGGCGACCGCCGCCGGCTCGACCCCGCAGGAGCGCCAGAGCGCGGCCAGCGAGACGCTGGTCGCGAACAGCGCCGGCGCCCCCACCTCGAGCCAGTCCATCTCCGGCAGGCCCTCGGCGCCGCGCAGGACGTCATCGAGGCTCCATTTCATATGCGGCTCGAGCGCTTCTGCGCACTCGCTCATGCGCCGGGCGAAGACCGGCGAAGTCTCGATCAGCTCGAGCGCCATCCCCTGCCACTGGGAGCCGTAGCCGGGGAAGAGGAAGAGGGGCCGGCGCTCGTCGCGGGCGATGCCGGAGACGACGCCGGGAGCCTCGGCGCCGCCGGCGAAGGCCGCGAGCGCCCCGCGCACCTGCTCGGGCCCGTCGCCGATCGCCACCGCGCGCAGCTCGAAGCTCGGCCGGGTGGTGGCGAGCGAGTAGGCGACGTCGCCGAGGTCGAGGTCGGGGTTCCGCTCCAGGTGAGAGGCGAGGCGCCCGGCGGATTCCCGCAGCGCCTCCTCGGAGCGGGCCGAGAGCACGAGCGGGACCTTGCCGCCGAGGGCGGGGCCCTCCCCCGCCTCGGTGCCGGAGGGATCGACCTCCTTCTCCTCCTGCGCCGGCGCCTCCTCCAGGATCAGGTGGGCGTTGGTGCCGCTGAGGCCGAAGGAGGAGACCCCGGCACGGCGGGGGCGGCCGTTCGGCTGCCACGGCACCGCCTCGGTGAGCAGCTCGATCCGCCCCTCCTCCCAGTCGATCTTGGCCGAGGGCCGGTCGACGTGCAGGGTCTTCGGCAGCACCCCTTCCTGCATCGCCAGCACCGCCTTGATCACCCCGGCGACGCCGGCGGCGGCCTGGGTGTGACCGATGTTGGACTTGATCGAGCCGAGGCGCAGCGGCTCTTCTCGGTCCTGACCGTATGTGGCGAGCAGGGCGCCGGCCTCGATCGGGTCCCCCAGGGTGGTGCCGGTGCCGTGGGCCTCGACCGCGTCGACGTCCTTGGGCTCGAGCCGGGCGTTGGCGAGGGCCTGGCGGATCACCCGCTCCTGGGAGGGGCCGTTGGGGGCGCCGAGGCCGTTCGAGGCGCCGTCCTGGTTCACCGCCGAGCCGCGGATCGTGGCGAGGACCGGGTGGCCGTTTCGCTGGGCGTCGGAGAGGCGCTCGAGCGCCAGGATGCCGACGCCCTCGCTCAGGCCGACCCCGTCGGCGGCATCGGCGAACGCCTTGCAGCGCGCGTCGGGGGAGAAGCCGCGCTGGCGCGAGAGGTCGATGAACATGGCGGGCGTGGAGACCACCGTGGAGCCGCCGGCGAGCGCGAGATCGCACTCCCCCTGGCGCAGCGCCTGCACGGCGAGGTGCATGCCGACGAGGGAGGAGGAGCAGGCGGTGTCGACCGTCACCGCCGGCCCCTCCAGGCCGAGCGCGTAGGCGACGCGGCCCGAGGCGACGCTGCCCGCGATGCCGGAGCTGAGGTACCCCTCCAGGTCGGCGCGCCAGGAGCCCATCCCGTAGTCGTGGAGGAGGATGCCGACGAAGACCCCGGTCTGGCTGCGCTTCAGCGCCAGGGGATCGAGGGTCGCCCGTTCCAGCGCCTCCCAGGAGCATTCGAGGACGAGGCGCTGCTGGGGGTCGGTCGCGAGCGTCTCGCGCGGGCCGATGCCGAAGAAGTCGGCGTCGAAGCCGGCCGGGTCGGCCAGGAAGCCTCCCTCTCGCACGTAGCTCGTGCCGGGTGCGTCCGGGTCGGGGTCGTAGAGCCGCTCGAGCTCCCAGCCGCGGTCCTCGGGGAAGCCGCAGATCTCGTCCCGGCCCTCGCTGAGCAGCTCCCAGAGCTGCTCGGGCGTGCTGACGTCACCGGGGAAGCGACAGCCGATGCCGACGATCGCGATCGGCTCGCTGGAGCCGCTCAGCAACAGGGCGTTCTCCTTGCGCAGGCGGTCGCGCTCCTTCAGCGCAAGGCGCAGGGCGTCGACGACCTCGGCCTTAGTCGCGCTCATCGCCGCCGCTCCTGGCGATCAGTTCGTCTACTCCCATGGTGTCGATGAGATCACCGTCCTCTTCTGGTTCGGGTTCCGAATGCGCCTCTGAGCCGGCGAGGCGAAGCAGGGGATCGATCAGCCCGGCGCTGCGCAGGCGGGCCAGGGGCAGCGAGGCCAGCGCCTCGCGTATCTCGCGCTCGCCGGACTCGAGCACGACGCCCTCGCCCTCCTCCGCCGAGTAGCACGCCAGCAGGTAGTCGGCGAGCGCCGCCGCCGACGGGTAGTCGAAGACCACGGTCGCCGCCAGGCGCAGGCCGGTGGCGGCGCTGAGGCGGTTGCGCAGCTCGACCGCGGCGAGCGAGTCGAAGCCGAGCTCCTTGAAGGAGCGCTCGGGGTCGACCTTCCCGGCGGAGGCGTGCCCGAGCACCACGGCGACCTCGCCGCGAACCAGCTCGAGGGCGATCTGCTCGCGCTCGGCCGGCTCGGCGGCGGCGAGGCGGCCGGCGAGGGATGGGCCGCTGCGGCGACGGTCCGGCCTGCGGACAAGGCCCTGCAGGACGGGGGCAAGCAGCCCCGCCGCCGCCTGCTCCCTCAGCGCCGTGCGCTCCACCCCCATCGCCAGCAGGCCGGCATGCCGCGAAGCAAGGGCGCGGTCGAGGAGCTCCAGCCCGCGCTCGTCCGATAGCGCCAGGATCCCGCTGCGCGCCATCCGCGCCAGCCCCGCCTCGTCCAGCCCCCCGGTCATCGCTCCCTGGCGCTGCCAAACGCCCCAGGCGATCGAGGTCGCCGGCAGGCCCTCGGCGCGGCGGCGCTGCGCCAGCGCATCGAGGAAGGCGTTGGCGGCGGCGTAGTTGGCCTGCCCCGGACCGCCGAGCACCCCGGCGGCGGAAGAGAAGAGGACGAAGGCCGAGAGATCGAGCTCGGCGGTCAGCTCGTGCAGGTGCCAGGCGGCGTCCGCCTTGGGAGCGAGGACCGACTCGACCTGCGCCGGCTCCATCGCCGCCACGGTCGCGTCGGCGAGCACGCCGGCGCAGTGGATCACGGCGCCCAGGGGGTGCGCGGCGGGGATGCCGTCGAGCAGGTCCCGCACCGCCGCCGCGTCGGCGACGTCGCAGGCGACGATCGTGGCCTGTGCCCCGAGCTCACCGAGCTCCCGCAGCAGGTCGCCGGCGCCCGCGGCCTCCGGCCCGGAGCGGCTGACGAGGAGCAGCTGCCGGGCGCCGTGCGCCGCCGCCAGGTGACGCGCGGTGAGGGCGCCGAGGCCGCCGGTGGCGCCGGTGATCAGCACGGTCGATTCGGGATCGAAACCGGGCCGCTCGGTGCGGTCCTCATCGACAGCGGCCGGCGCCGCCCGCGGCACCAGCGCCACCCCTTCCCGCAGCGCCAGCTGAGAAGCCTCAGGACCCGCCGCGAGCACGGCCGGCAAAGCGCGCTCGGACGCCTCGCTCGAATCGCTGTCGATCAGGAGGAAGCGTCCCGGATGTTCGGACTGGACCGAGCGGATGAAGCCCCAGGCCGCCGCCAGGGCAGGGTCGGGCGACTCCCCGGCGGTCGCGGCGACCGCGCCGCGGGTGAGGATCGCCAGGGGCCCGCGCTCTTCGGCGAGCCGGCCCTGGACGCGGGCGAGCATCGCGGTGACCGTCCGGCGCGCCGCCTGCGCCGGGTCGCCGGCGGGCTCGGCGGCGAGCTCGAAGACCTCGGCCGCCGCGCCGGCCTCGGCCTCGATCGGCAGCTCTCGCCACTCGACCGCCCAGAGGCCGTCGTCCTCGCGTCGCCCCGCCCCCAGCTGGGCCGGGTCGACCGGACGCAGGGCCAGCGCCCCGCCGCCGAGCGGATTGCCCTGCCGATCGGCGACCAGCAGCACGAGGCGGCCGCTCTCGGCCGAGAGCCTCACCCGCACCTCGCTCGGCGCCCCGCGCACGAGCGAGAACTCGCTCCAGGCAAAGGGCAACCGCATCTCCGCCTCGCCCTCCTCCGGGAGGGCGACGGCGTGCAGCGCCGAGTCCAGCAGGGCGGGATGGATGCCGAAGCGGGCGGCTTCGCCGCGCTGCTCCTCGGACAGCGATGCCTCGGCGTAGACGTCGCCGCCGTTGCGCCAGGCCATCTCGAGTCCCTGGAAGGCGGGGCCGTAGTCGAAGCCGGCCTCGGCGAGGCGGTCGTAGTGGTAGTCCAGGTCGATCGCTTCGGAGCCGGGCGGAGGCCAGGCGTCGAACCGCGCCGGGGGCGCCGCCGGCGCGGCGCCGAGCAGGCCCCGCGCGTGGCGACTCCATTGCTCCTGCTCTCCCGCCGGCGCCTCGGGGCGGGAGTGGATCGAGATCTCCCGCGCCCCCCGCTCATCGGCGGCCGAGACGGCGAGTTGCAGCTGCACCGCTCCCCGCTCGGGGAGGAGGAGGGGCGATTCCAAAGCAAGCTCGACCACGGCGTCCGCCCCCACCAGCTCGGCCGCCTTCAGCGCCAGCTCGAGGAAGGCGGTGCCGGGCAGCAGGGCGGTGCCCGAGACGGCGTGGTCGGCAAGCCAGGCGTGGGTCTCCAGCGAGAGGCGCCCGACCATCGTCACGCCTTCCCCTTCGGCGTTCTCGACGACCCCGCTCAGCAGGGGGTGGGCCGGGTCGGTGAGGCCGGCGGCGCTCCCACCGGCGGCGGCGCCGTGCGGCCAGTAGCGCTTGTGCTGGAAGGCGTAGGTCGGCAGGGGGACCCGTCGGGCGCCGCTCGGGGCGAAGAAGGCGTCCCAGTCGACGGCGGCGCCGGCCGTGTGGGCGGCGGCGAGGGAGCGGGCGAAACGCTCCGGACCGCCTTCGTCGCGATGCAGGCTGCCGAGCGCGCATGCCCGCCCGTTTGCCGGCAGGACGGCATCGATCGTTTCCTGCAAGGGGAAGCTCAGCACCGGGCGCGAGGAAACCTCGATCAGGGTCCGATGACCCTTGCCCAGGAGCGAGCGCACCACCGGCTCCAGCTGAACCGGCTCGCGCAGGTTGCGATACCAGTAGCGGGGGTCGAGCGCGGCGGTATCGGTCTGCTCTGCGGTCAGGGTCGAGTGGAAAGGGATTTCGCCGCTCCGGGGAGAGATCGGCGCAAAGGCCTCGAGCAGCTCCTCCTCCAGCGCATCGATCTGGGCGGAGTGGGCGGCGCAGTCGATCGCCATGCGCTGGGCGCGGATGCCGTCCTTCTCGCAGGCGGCCAGCAGCTCCCCGAGCGGCTCGGGGTCGCCGGAGAGGACGAGCGAGGCGGGGCCGTTGACCGCCGCCAGGGCGATCCTCCCCCCGTAGGGCTCGAGCAGCTCCTGGAGCTGCTCGGGGTCGAGCGAGACCGAGGCGGTGGCGCCTTTGCCGGCGATCTTGTTGAGGGCGTGAGCGCGCAGGGCGACGATCCGGGCGGCGTCATCGAGGCTGAGGCCGCCGGCGACGTGGACGGCGGCGATCTCCCCCTGGGAGTGGCCGACCACGGCGGCCGGCTCGACGCCACAGGCCTGCCAGAGGCGGGCGAGGGAGACCATCAGCGCGAAGAGGGCCGGCTGGACGATGTCGAAGCGATCGAGGCAGGCGCCGGACCGATCGCGCAGGATCTCTTCCAGCGACCAGTCGACAAAGGGCTCCAGCGCTTCCTCGCAGGCGCGCATCGAGGCGGCGAAGGGCGGCGAGGCCTCGAGCAGCTCGACCCCCATGCCCTGCCACTGGGAGCCCTGCCCGGGGAAGAAGAAGACGGGCCTGCGCTCCTCGGCGGCGACTCCCCGGACCACCCCGGCCGCCTCGCCTCCCGCCGCCAGCGCGCCCAGCCCGGCGAGCAGCTCCTCGCGCCCTTCCCCCACCACCGCGGCCCGGTGCTCGAAGCCGGGCCTGGTGGTGGCCAGCGAGTAGGCGACGTCGGCGAGCCGCAGCTCGGGGTTGTCTCGCAGGTGGGCGAGCAGGCGCTTGGCCTGGGCCGCGAGGCCCTCGGGGGCCTTGGCCGAGAGCAGCAGATGGGTCTGGCCCGGCAGGGCCTCCGCGGAGGGGGCATCGGGGCCCTCTTCCGTCCTCTCGTCCCCCGCGGGCGGGTCAGGCGCCTCCTCCAAGATCAAGTGGGCGTTGGTGCCGCTGAGGCCGAAGGAGGAGACCGCGGCGCGGCGGGGGCGGCCGTTGGGCTGCCACTGCCGGGGCTCGGTCAAGAGCTCGATCCGCCCCGC
>JBIOVV010000106.1:0-3137 GCA_044867925.1 Solirubrobacterales bacterium
GCGCTCCACTCACCCTTCAGGCCCAAACGGCGCAGACGTTCAACGATGCCTTCGCGCAGGGCAAGGCGACCTTTGCCGCGGGGGAGGCCTTCGGGGCGGTGAGCTTTGCGGCGGTGGGGCAGTAGGGAAGTAGAGCGCGTCGCTACCCTTTGTGTGTTGCAACGGGCGCGAGGGAGACGAGGACGTGTAGGGGCGGCTGGGTTGCTTGTTGTCGCAGGCTTTGCCCTGCTCTCACCCCTCGCTCAGGCTGAGCTGACCGAGCGCGGCGACCTCTTCGTCCGCTTTCAGGGAGGGATCGACCCGACCGCGCTGCCGCGAACCCAGCCGGCGCCGATCGCGGTCAGTGTGGCCGGCTCGGTGAAAACGCTCTCCGGGGAACGCCCGCCGGCGCTGCGCAAGATCAGGATCGAGCTGAACAAAGGCGGCGAGCTCGATTCCAGCGGCTTGCCCATCTGCCACTACGGCCAGTTGGTCGCGGTGGTCTCGACGCGGGCGCTAGAAGTTTGTGGTGACGCTCAGGTGGGCGATGGCGTCTATATCGGCAAGACCGCCTTCCCCGAACAGCCGACCTTCCCGTCGCAGGGGGAGATCCTTGCCTTCAACGGCATCTACCACGGACGGGAAGTCATCCTCGCCCACGTTTACGGCACCGACCCCGTGCCGATCACACGCATCATCGTCTTCTACATCCACCGCAGGGCGGGCACCTATGGAACCGTGATCACCGGCTCCCTTCCGGACGCGGTCAATCACTACGGCTACGTCGAGCGGCTCTCCCTGCGGCTGCACCGCAACTACACCTACCGTGGCCGGCGGCGCAGCTACCTCAGCGCCACCTGCGCGGCCCCGAGCGGATTCACCGCCGCGGCCTTCCCCTTTGCCCGCGCCTCGATGACCTTCGCCGACGACCGCACGCTTTCGAGCACGCTGACCCGCAGCTGCCGGGTGAGCTCCTAGCTGGTACGTAACGAGACTTTCAGGAACGAGCTCTATCCTGAGTGGGTGGAAGAGGAGGCGAAGCGAGTGCGAAGGCTGCCGCCCGGCCCGCACGGACTGCCGCCCGAGCTCGTCGTGCGCAACCAGCGCGAACGCCTGATCGCGGCGATGGCCGAGGTCTGCGGGGAGCGGGGCTATGTCGACTCCTCCGTCGCCGAGATCTCCAAGCGCGCCGGTGTCTCCACTGCCAGCTTCTACGGTCAGTTCGAGGACAAGCGGGCGTGCTTGCTGGCGAGCTTCGAGGAGCTCTTCGGGCGCCTGCTCGAGGCCCTCGAAGCGGCTTGTGAGGCTGAGGCCGACTCCGCATCGAAGCCACGGACCGGCGTCCGTGCCGCCGCGGCGCTGCTGGCGGGAGATCCGCCGACTGCCCGCCTGCTCAGCATCGAGATCCTCTCTGCTGGACCGGAGGGCGTGCGCGCCCAGCACCGCGCGATCGAGCGCTTGGCCGCGCTGATGCGCGGGGGAGACCAGGCGACGCTCGATGCCTCCTGGGCGCGTGCGGCCGCGATGACGGCGCTGGTGGCGAGGGGCCTCTCCGAAGGCCGGCTCCCCGACGCCGCCGAGCTCGAAGCCCTGACCAAGGAGTCCTGAAACAAGCAACTTTCTTTCAAAAATCTCCTCCTTGACTTTATGAAAGTCCTCGTTTACGGTGTCGAAAGTCGTCTCTGAAAGACGGCTACAGGGACCGCATCACAGGGACATAACCGAGCCTCGAGGAAGTCGCTAAGGGAAGCGGCGGGCAGAGGGGCTCACGGGACAAGGAGAGAGCTACGTGAGACGCCACGCAAAGGCATCGTCTGCGGGATCGACCATGCGCCGGGCCAGGGGCTTCGGCCGCATCCGGGTGCTCGCCGCCGCGCTGGCCACCCTCGCTTTGCTCGCGCTGGCACCTGCGTTCGCCGTGGCCGCCGTGGATCCCGAATACCTCGGATCTTTCGGCCCCGATGGCACCGAAGCGACCGAATTCGAAGGGGTCGAAGCGATTGCCGCCGATGAAGGAACCGGAGTCGTCTATGTCGGAGACCGCACAAAACAGGTCCTCTACAAGTTCGACGCCGAAGGCAGCCCGCTTGACTGGGGTGGCTTGGACGGAAATATCTCGGATAACGAAATCACCGGGCTTGCTTTCTCCGCAAGAGTGGGAAGCAACCAGGCCGCCGTCGACTTCGAATCCCACGTCGTTTACGTAACTAGCGGTAACACGGTGAGGGCTTTTGAGGCAAATGGCGAACCACACCTTTTCACCGCGGGCCCTGGAGCGGGGACGAGTGAAATTCCCGGCGCGACCGAGCTCCGCGGAGTCGCGGTCGATGTTGATGGAAACATCTACGCAAGCGACGGCGCAGGGCAGAGAATTCGCATCTATGCAAGCTCGGGAGCGTTGTTGACTGATTTCGAGCCGAAGAGAAATCTAAACGAGACTTTCGGCCCCGGATTGCTGGCTGTCGCTCCCAATGGCAGCCTTTATGCAATGGACCCCGTGATAGACAATTCCGTGTCCAGATTGGAGCCCTCGCAGTTTCCGGTCACTACTTCCACCGTCTATCCGCCCGGAAAAATAGCTGTGAAACCGTTCTCTCTCTCTGTGGCGGTCGACCCTACAACCAGCCACATGTACGCCGGGCGCGTACTGACCTTTCCTGATGCAGATGTCGCAACCTATGACGAAGATGGCGCTCTCGTTGGAACTCTCGGAGGTCCGGGAGGGGCTGGGGAACTCCGTGGTCCACGCGGCATTGCTGTCAACGGAGGAGGCGAACGGGTGTATGTGACGGATGATGGGGAATCCAGGGCGCTCAGTCGGGTCAAAGTCTTCGAGACCTTCACCTTCCCGGTCATCGCACCGACGATCACCGCGACCTCGGTCATCGACCTCAACCTCCACACGGCGACCCTTCGCGCCAAGATCAATCCCAACACCCTGGCCAGCACCTATCACTTCGAGTACGGGCTCGAAGACTGCTCGGTAACGGCCTGCACCGAGACCTCCGGCGGCACGATCGCCCCGGGCCATAAGCCCGTCGGCGTCGCCGAGGAAATCGAAGGCCTGCAACCCGGCACCACCTACCACTACCGGGTGGTGGCCACCAACGCCGAAGGCACCACCGAGGGACCCGACAAGACCTTCACCACGCCGCGCA
>JBIOVV010000107.1:0-9795 GCA_044867925.1 Solirubrobacterales bacterium
AGCAGCGTCTGCAGGTAGCGCAGCTGCAGCGAGGCGGGGTTGGTGCTGATGATGTCGGCCGCGTCGGTGAGCTTCTGCGCCGCCTGGAACTCGCCCTCGGAGTTGATGATCTTGGCCCGCCGCTCGCGCTCGGCCTCGGCCTGGCGGGCGATCGCGCGCTGCATCTGTTCGGGGATTTCGACGTCCTTGATCTCGACCGCGGTCACCTTCACGCCCCAGGGCTCGGTCGACTCGTCGATGATCTTCTGCAGCTCTTCGTTGAGTCGCTCGCGCTCGGAGAGCAGCTGGTCGAACTCGGCCTTGCCGAGCACCGAGCGCAGCGCCGTCTGCGAGATCTGCGAGGTGGCGAGGAGGAAGTTCTCGACCTCGACCACGGCCTTGCGCGAGTCGACCACGCGGAAGTAGGCGACCGCGTTGACGCCGGCCGGCACGTTGTCGCGGGTGATCACCTCCTGCGGCGGGATGTTCAGCGTCACCGTGCGCAGGTCGACCTTGACCATGCGGTCGACCAGCGGGATCAGCAGGATCAGGCCCGGGCCCTTCTGGGCGATCAGGCGGCCGAGCCGGAAGATCACGCCGCGCTCGTACTCGCGCAGCACCCGCACCGAGGTGCCGAGGGCGATCGCGCCGAAGAAGAGGAGGACGATCAGCACCCCTGCGACGATGTCCATCAGCTTGCTCCTTCCCCGGCCGAGCCGGCGGTGTGGGACTCGGGACTGACGATCAGCGTCAGCCCCTCGAGCGCGTCGATCCTGACTCTATCCCCCAGCTGTGCCGCGCCTCCTTCGCCGGTCAGCCGCGCCCGCCACAGGGCGCCCTCGATCCACACCTGTCCCTCGGGGTCGAGCGGGCTGCGCACCTCGGCGAGGGCGCCGATCAGCTCCTCGCTGCCGGTGCGCACGGGTTGGTCGCGGTGGGCCTCGACCACCTTGCGGGCGATGAAGTAGAAGCAGACGAGGGAGATCACGCCGAGCGCGATCAGCGCCGGGCCGATCACATCGCGCTCGCCGGCGTCGGACTCGAGCGCGAGCACTCCGGCGGCCATCAGGCCGAGCGCGCCAAGCACCGCCAAGACGCCACCGGTGGGCAGGAGCAGCTCGGCGACGAGAAGGGCGACGGCGATCAGGGCGACGACGACGAAGAAGTCCATGCCCCGATTATCCGCCTTCGCATTCTTCGCGTAGGGCGAAGCGCTGAATATCCGTCCCCAGTTCGGCGTGCTCGACATAGGGGCCCTTCTTGAGGAAGCAGAGCTCGCCGTTGCGGTCGTAGAAGGCGGTGTCGGGGAGCCCGCCGCCGGTGCCGATCGCCTCGGCGATCGCCTGGTCCCCGTCGGCGTAGCTCGGGTAGGGCACCGGCGCCTCTTCGAGGAAGGTCTCGGCGGCGTCGTCGGAGTCCTGACTGTCGACGCCGAGAAAGGCGACACGCTTCCCGTACGCAGCCGAGAGCTTCTGCAGGGTGGGGAACTCGAAGCGGCAGGGGCCGCACCAGGAGGCCCAGACGTTGACCACGACCGGGAAGCCCTCGAGCGCGGCGATGCGCCGTTCGAAAGCCGGCGCCCCGCCCGGAAGCAGCCGGTTGCCTTCCTTGTATAGAGCGGCGAGAGGAGCGGGCGCAGCGGCGAGCGCCTTCGCATAGTCGGGGTGATCGCCCCCGTAGTCGCCGCCGTCTCCGGCGCCGCATCCCGCCGCGAACAGTCCCGTCGCCGCGACCAAGATCAGGCCAATCGCGAGCTGTAGTCCCTTTCTCATCAGTTCCGTGATTACAATACGTATGTTCGGTTCGCTGCTTCTTGCGAACCGCTTGTGAGAGCGCCGGGGGGACGTGGACGCTGACGCCCGGCATACCTCGTCTAAGTGCCCCCGCCCGTCATCCATCGCGGCGGGGACGAAATCCGAAAGCCTTCATGGCCAAGACCAGCGAAGTTGCCGCGCCGGCGGCAGTTCCATCTAGCGCCGATATCGATCGGGCAGCGAAGTTCGCCCGCGAGCCCTTTCTCCTCGATGGGGAGGGGGCGGATGCACTTGCCCCGGGCACGGCACGGCGGCGGGCGCTCGATGCCGCGCTGAGCGAGCTGGACGAGGGGCTCGAGAATCCCTCGATCCAGTGGCGCCGCGATTTCTCGCTGCTGCTGGGCCTGGAGCGGCTGCTGGCCGACGAGCCGCCGAAGCTGCGCGACGGAGCGGAGCTGAACCCCCATCAGGTCGATGCCCTCTCGGGCACGCTGACCGAGCTGATGGCGGAGCAGCAGGTGGCCGCCGACGGCGAGGCGAACGGCAGGGCACTGGCTGCCGCCGCTGAGAAGACCGCCTCGCCTGCCGACGTCGAGGGGGGGAGTGCTGAGGGCGCCCCCGCCAACGGTGATGCCGAGCTCGAGGAGGACGAGGAGCTGGCGCCCGACGAGGAGCCCCAAGACTGGGAGCTGCCCGACGCGGACGACGAGGAGACGATCGAGGAGGCGCCTGACGATCCCGGCGCCGAGCGGCGCTTCTGGTTCGAGCACGCGACCGGAGCCGGCAAGACCGTCGCCGCGGTCGGCTTCATCGACGCCACCCGCACCGGCGGCGTCCTAATCCTCACCCATCGCCGCAACCTGGTCGACCAGTTCATCGGCGAGATCTCCGACCGCGGCTACAAGGAGCGGCTGCGGCCGCCGCTGATGGGCGACCGCGATGACCCCGACGGCCCGGTAACGGTCGAGACCTATCAGTGGTTCGTCCGCAACCACAAGAAGATCTCCGATGCCTACTCGATCGTGATCTGCGACGAGGCGCACACCGCGCTGGGCGAGAAGACCAGCGCCTGCATCCGCGCCTGGACCGGGCCCGTCTTCATCGGCATGACCGCGACCGGGGCGCTGATCGCCCGCCACGTCGCCGACCTCTTCCCGACCCAGACCTCGCGCTTCGACCTGATCCAGGCCGCGCGCCGTGGCGTGATCTCGCCGCTGCGCTGCATGCGCATCCCCCCTGGCCCGGGCGTGCGGACGATCGCCAAGGTGCCGCTGCGCAAAGGCGAGGTCGACCAGGACTTCGACCAGGAGGAGCTGGCCGCGCTGCTCGACCAGGAGCCCTTCAACGTGGCGATCGCCGACCTCTACAAGACCCGTTTCGACGGCATGCCCGGCGTCCTCTACACCGCCGGCGTGCAGCACGCCAAGAACGTGGCACGGGCGCTGCAGGCCGCCGGCGTCAGCGCTCGCGCCGTCTCCGGTGAGACGCCGAAGCGCGAACTGGCCGAGATCCTCGCCGGCTTCGAGCGCGGCGAGGTCGACGTGCTCTGCAACGCGATGCTGCTCGCCGAGGGCTGGAACTCGCCGCGGGCGACGCTCTGCATGCACCTGGCGCCGACCGCCTCGCGGCGGATCTACCAGCAGCGGGTCGGCCGCGTGACCCGCCGCGCCCCCGGCAAGGAGGCCGGCCTGGTGATCGACTTCGTCCACCCGGCGACCACCCACGACGAGACGATCGTCACTCTGCACAGCCTGCTCGACCGCGACGTCTACCGCGGCGGCGCGATCGTGATCGGGCCGGTGCGGCGCTCGCGCGGGCGGCGGATCCGGGTCGAGCGGCGGATCGTGCCGGTCTCCAACCAGGAGGAGCGCCGCATGCAGGTGCTCGAACGCGAGCTCTGGCGGATCGCGGTCGAGAACCTCGGCCACGCCGAGCAGCACGCCTGGGCGGCGCTGGCCGGAGCGCGGGTCAACCCGCAGGGCTGGCGGCGGGGACGGGCGATCCTGCAGGGCTCCGGCTCGGCAGAGCTGAAGCGCCGCTTCCTGCTCACCTGCGTGCAGCGCAATCGCAACTCGCAGCTGAGGCTGAAAGCGCTGAGCGAGATCGCCGACCTCGGCGACGCCGAGGCCTTCGACGACGCGATCGACATCGTCGGCACCTGGAGCCGCGAGGACAAGCGGGCCGGCACGAAGACGCTGCTGCAGGCGCTGGTCGACAAGCGGATCGGCCGCCGCGACCAGGCGCAGGCCTGGGTCTGGCGCCTCGCCTCCTACACGCCCGAGCTGCACGAAGAGTATGCGGTGCAGCGCTGGCCCGAGACGAAGCGACTGCTCGGCCTGCTGGTCAACTCGTCGGGCCGGGCGCACGGCCGCAACGCGCGGCGGCTGGTGCACTCGGCGCGCAAACAGGACCGCCGCCTCGCGGTCGCCCTGCTGGCCGGCGCGGTCTCGCACACGCCCGAGGGCGAAGAGGTGCTGCGCGGCGCCCGTATGCGAATGGCCCGCAAGCCCTCGGCGATCGCCCGCGAGCTGCTGCGCAACTTCCCCAAGGGCGGCAAGCGCCGCTCCAAACGCGGCAAGAAGCGTCCCCCGAAGAAGGACGGCGCGGCGCGGAAAAGCCGCGGGGCGAGGAAGGACGCCGACCCCGGCAAGGAGTCAGAGGCGGAGCTGGACCTCGCCGGCGCCGAGGCTGACGCGTCCACCTCCCGCGACGACGACGAGGTTGCCGCGGTCGTCGATGCCGTCGGCGACTCCTGAGCCGTCCTCCCAAGCAACCTCTCGACCCCGAAGGGCGTCACGGCGGCGCCACTCACTCAGCACGTCGTCGTCACTCGCCCAGATCCAGTGGTCGAGTTGGCGGCTTAGCTCTGTTGCGGCGGTTGAGAGGGACGGGGGGAGTCCCTCCCGAGCAACAGCGGGGAGGCTCGGGAAGGACTCCCCCCGTCCCTCTTCAGTCGTCGGGGCGAAGAGCGAGGTCGCTGGCTGACGGAGGTCGGGTGGGAACTCCTCCGGAGCTATGAAGAGGTTCAGGCCGATGCCGAGTACTGCCCAGTTGTCCTGCGGCTTGGCCTCGATCAGGACGCCGGCGAGCTTGCGGCCTTCGAGCCAGACGTCGTTGGGCCACTTGACCTGGCACTCGGCGCCGGGACGGAGGGCCTCGGCGGCGGCGCAGACCGCCAGCGGAACGGAGAGCGGCAGCAGCAGGTGGCGCTCGTCGAGCGGCCGCAGGACCGCCGAGTAGAGCAGCGCCTTGCCCTCGGGGGCGGTCCAGACCCGCCCCTGGCGCCCGCGCCCCGCGGTCTGTTCGCGAGCGGAGACGACGGTCCCACCGGGGGCGCCGCCCTCGACCAACTCGCGGGCCCGCGAGTTGGTCGAGTCGGTGACCCGGAAATGCCGGTGCGGTCTGCCGAACGTCACCTCAAACGCTGAGTTCCTGTTTTTCCGCGCATGCCGCGGAAAAGTACAAAGTCAGCGAGCGGCATCGGCGAGGAGGGCTGCGACGAGGCCGTCGATGTCGTGGCGCTGGGCTTGGGCGTGGACCTCCAGGTCCGCCTCGCGGGCTGCCTCGGTGGTGACGGGGCCGATTGAGACCACGCGAACGTTTGCGGGGAAGCGGTCGCCTAGGGCGTCGATCAGGTTGCTGACGGTCGAGGACGAGGTGAAGGTGACGTAATCGGCGCTTTGGGCCGCCTCGACGGCCTCGCGGCTGGGCTCCTCGCGAACGGTCTCGTAGAGGGCGACGACGTCGACCTCGGCGCCGCGCTCGCTCAGGTGCTCGGGGATCACGTCGCGGGCCTCGGCGGCGCGGGCGACGAGCACGCGTTTGCCGGTGACCTCGACGCTTGCGAGCGACTCGACCAGCGACTCGGCGACGAAGCGCTCGGGGACGATGTCGGCGGCGATGCCGCACTTGGCGAGGGCGCGGGCGGTGCCCGGCCCGATCGCTGCGACCGTCGTGCCGGCATTCGCGGCAGGCCCCGATCCCACCTCCCCTACCTGCTGCTTTTCCGGGATGGAGAGCGCACGTGCATCGAGTCCCTCCTTGCGCAGAGCCTCGAAAAGGAGCCGCACGCCGTTGGGGCTGGTGAGGACGATCAGGGCGTACTCGCCGATCCGGGCGATCGCCTCGCGAACCTCGGGGCTTTCGACTCGCGGCTCGACTCGGATCGCCGGTAGCTCGACGACCTCCGCTCCCAGACCGCGCAGACGCTCGGCCAAGTCGCTCGCCTGAGCCCGGGCCCGGGTGACGACGACGCGGCGTCCATATAGAGGCCGGCGCTCGAGCCAGGCCAGCTCCTCCCGCCGCTCCACCACCTGCCCGACGACGATCAGGGCGGGCGCCTTCACCGCCTCTCGCTCAACCGCCTCGGCCAGCGTGCCGAGGGTAGCGACCACGGTGCGCTGGCCGTCCATCGTGCCGCGTTCGACCGCGGCGGCGGGCTCGCCGGCACTCCGCCCCGCTTCAATCAGCGCCGAGGCGTTGTCGGCTAGGCGCTTCACCCCCATGTAGAAGACGAGCGTGCCCGGGAAGCGCGCCAGCGCCTCCCAGTCCAGCGCGCTCTCCTCCTTCTCCGGGTCCTCGTGGCCGGTGACGAAGGCGACCGCGGAGGCATCGTCGCGGTGGGTGACCGGGATGCCGGCATAGGCGGGCGCGGCGACGCCGGCGGTGATCCCCGGCACGACCTCGAACTCGACACCCGCCTCGCGCAGCGCTTCCCCCTCCTCGCCGCCGCGGCCGAAGACGAACGGGTCGCCGCCCTTCAGCCGCACGACGCTCTTGCCGTCGCGCGCGGCCGCGACCAGGCGCTCGCCGATCTCTTCCTGCGGGACCGAGGGCTTGCCGGGCGCCTTGCCGACGTAGGCCAGCTCGGCATCCTCGCGCGCCCCGTCGAGGGCCCCCGGCGGGATCAGCCGGTCGTAGTAGATCGCGTCCGCCGAGCCGATCAGCTCCAGCGAGCGCGCCGTCATCAGCCCCGGGTCCCCGGGCCCGGCACCGACCAGGTAGACGACCCCCGCCCGGGCGCTCATCCACCTGCCCCTAGCGACGTGTCTGAGTTTGTGGTGCCACATGGACCCATAAGCTCAGACACGTCCGCTCCACTTCTCGGCCCGGTCGAGCAAATCGCGGGCGCCGGTGTCGAGCAGGCGCTTGGCGAGCTCGGCGCCGAGCAGGGTGGGCTCGGCCGAGTCGCCCTCAAGGCGGTCGCGCAGCCACTCGCTGCCGTCGGGCAGGCCGACGAAGGCCTCGATGCGCATCTGGCCGGACTCGAGGTCGAACCTGGCGTGGACGCCGAGCGGGCTGTTGCAGGTCGCTTCGAGCAGGGCGACGACCGCGCGCTCCGCCGTCACCTCCCGCAGCGCCGGCCCGTCCACGAGCCCCTCGACAGCGGCCAGCGCCTCCTTGTCGCCATCGCGTACCTGCAGCATCAGGGCCCCCTGCCCCGCGGCCGGGGTCATCGACTCCTCCGGAACCGGAAATGCGATCTCATCGGCCCGCCGCAGCCGTCTCAGCCCGGCGACAGCAAGCACGATCGCGTCCATCTCCCCCTCGGCGAGCTTGCGCAACCGCGTATCCACATTCCCATGCAGCTCCCCGACCTCGAGATCCGGCCGGGCGGCAAGCAGCTGGGCTTGCCGCCGCAAGCTCGCGGTGCCGACCCGCGCCCCCTCCGGCACCTCAGCGAGCGAAGACCCCACCCCAACCCAAGCATCGCGAGCATCCTCGCGCGGCGGAACAGCCGCCAACGTCAGTCCCTCGGTCAGCTCTGCCGGGAGGTCCTTAGCCGAATGCACCCCAACGTCAGCTTCGCCCTGAAGCAACGCCCGCTCAACGCCCCTCACGAACCGAGCCTTGTCCCCAGCTTCACCATCCGAAGAGACCTCAACCAACTCGGCCCCCCCAAGCATCTCGCCCACCTGCCCGGCTTGGGCCAGAGCAAGCTTGCTGCCGCGTGTCGCAATTCGAAGCATCAGAGAACGTGGAGAGCCGATCCCGGCAGGGGTGGAACGTCTTGTACTTTTTGGGCAAGCGCTCGCGGCGTCAGCAGGAAACTCTCCACCCAAAAAGTTAAGTGGAACCCCTACCGGGATCGGCTCTGCGCAACTCAGTGACGTTTGAAGTGCCGCCCTCGGCCTCCGGCTCAGTCTCGACGTCCAACCCAAACAGCTCCCGCAACGCACTGACATACAGATAAGCCTCGTCGCTCCCCGCCGACCGCTTCATCCGCAGCGTCGGCTCGTGCAAAAGCCGCGACGCGATCGCCTTCGCCATCGCGCTGAGCCGTTCGCGGTCGGCCTCGCCGAGATCCTCCCAGCGACCCTCGTTCTCGGCCAGCACGCGGCGCACGATCTCGTCGGCGCGCTCGCGCATCGCGGCGATCGTCGGCACCACCTCGAGCGAGGAGAGCCAGCGCTCGAAGCGATCCTGCTCGGCGTCGAGCAGGCTCTCGGCCCGGCGCGCCTCGGTCTCGCGCCCGCCGGTGTTGCGCGCGACGATCTGCTGGACGTCGTCGATGTCGTGCAGGCTGACGCCGGCGATCTCGCGGCAGGCAGGCTCGATGTCGCGCGGCACGGCGATGTCGACCAGCAGCAGCGGCCGGCCCGCGCGGATCCGCATCACCTGCTCGAGGTCGTCGCGCTCGACGATGTGGTGCGGCGAGTTGGTCGCCGAGACGACGATGTCGGCCCGCTCGAGCTGCTCGGGAAGCTCCTCGAAGCGGACGGCGTTGCCCTCGAAGCGCTGGGCGAGCCCGATCGCGCGGTCGTAGTGGCGGTTGGCGACGAAGACGGTGGCGACGCCGCGGCGGACCAGGGCGCGGGCGACCAGCTCGGCCGTCTCGCCGGCGCCGATCACGAGCACGCGCCGCTCGGCGAGGTCGCCGAGCGTGTGCCGCGCCAGCTCGACCGCGACCGAGGGGATCGAGACGTTCTTCTCGCTGATCCCGGTCTCGTCGCGGGCGCGGCCGCCGGCGGCGAGGGCGCCGCGGAAGAGGCGGTTGAGGATCGGCCCGGTGCCGCCCTCGACCAGCGCAAGCTCGTAGGCCCGCTTGACCTGGCCCTGGATCTCGGCCTCGCCGAGGATCATCGAGTCGAGCCCGGCGGTGACGCGGAAGAGGTGGCGGACGGCCTCGCCGGAGCGCAGCGAGTAGAGGTGGCCGAGCAGCTCGGTGGGGCGGATCTCGGCCTGCCGGGTGAGCACGCCGAGCGCCGTCGACTCGGCCTCGACCGGGTCGGAGACGACCAGGTACAGCTCGGTGCGGTTGCAGGTCGAGATCGCCGCCGCCTCGTGGATGCCGGCGACGTCGGTCAGCTCGCGCAGGGCGCCGGCGGCGCGGCCCTCGGTCAGCGAGAGCCGCTCGCGCAGGTCGAGCGGCGCGGTCTTGTGCGAGACGCCGAGCGCCAAGAGCTCAGACATCGGAGGCTCCTTGAACGGGCTCGGCAGGGCCCCCGACCGACTCCGAAGGAGTCAGATTGCGATCGGAGCCGGTCGGGGGCTGGGTCTCATCAGCCACCGCCTCCTCCGCTTCGCGTCCGGGGGCGGTGGGTCTTGCGCCATCGCCCTGGGAACCTTGGGCCTGCTCGGCGAAGCCAGCCAGTTCGCGCAACTCTTGCTCCATGCGCTGCAGTTTGCTCGCCATGATCGCGACGTAGACGACGATCAGGGCGAGGAAGACGACGTAGGCGCCGGCGACGTACTTGCCCGCCTCGTCGAGCGGCAGCGCGGGCGCGGCGACGAGCAGGTCGACCACCTAGCTCACCTCCGGCGCGATTCGCGAGCCGCCGCCGCCCGGCGCCGGCGCATCGAGGGCGCGGCGCAGGCGCTTCAGCTGCCCCGAGGTGCTCTTTGCCGTCAGCTCGAGCTTGACCAGCGTCACCCAGAGCAGCGCGATCGCCGCCAGGCAGACGAGGAAGGTGAGCATCATCGAGCCGGGCAGCCCGCCGTTGGCGGTGCCGAAGGTGCGGGGGTGGACCAGGCTCTCGGCCATCCGCACGGCCATGAAGTTGAGCGGCACGAAGGCGCCGGCGGTGACGGCGAAGACCGAGGCGTAGCGCGCCTGGCGCTC
>JBIOVV010000108.1:0-2633 GCA_044867925.1 Solirubrobacterales bacterium
CTCCGACGCCGCCGGCGGCAGCGGACTCGGCAGCCGGTCGACCACGCCGGTCCGGATGTCGAGCCTCTGATCCCGCATCAGCCGCCGCACCTCGCGGAAGCGGCTGCCGGGGCTCGGCAGGTAGCCCATCAGCGAGGGATGCCGCAGCTCCTGCCGGATGTCGGGGAGCGGCGTCAGCGGACCGGCGGATTCGCCGCGCAGCACCGCCGCCGCCAGGCGGGCGCTGGAGGCGACGACCCGGTCGCCGGCCTCGCCGCCGTAGAATATCGCCAGCGTGGCGGCGCCGCGGTCGGTGGTGACGTGCGGCCAGTCGAGGAGCGCGTAGCGGCCGCAGCCGCCGTCGTCGAGGGCATCGAGGCAATAGGCGTTGCCGAGCACGAGCACAGTCCGGCCGTCCGGCTCCCGGCGCTCCGAGAGGGCGAGCTCGTCCTGATAGGAGAGCACCCAGCCGTCGGCGAGCGCGCGCGCCTTCCAGCTGGCGTCGATCGCCAGGGGCCGCCGGGCGATGACGAACTGCCGGCGGTCGAGCAGGTATCTCAATAGCCGAAATCCTCGCCCATGTAGCGGCAGAGGTTCAGCGCCACGCCGAGCACGTTGGTCGCCTCGGCGAGATCCTTCTCGCACTTGTCGACCTCGTCGAGCCGGCTCTTCTCGGCGCCGGCGACCAGCAGCACGCAGTCGAGCTGCGGCAGGAAGGCCATGACGTCGTCGCTCTGCAGCATCGGCGGCAGGTCGTAGACCAGGATGTCGGGCAGGAAGGCGCGCTTGATCGCGGCGATCGCCTCGCCGGTCCTGGCGTCCATCAGGAGCTCGGCCGAGTTGCGCACGCTCTGGGCGTTGGTGCCGATCGCCAGGCTGTCGCCGTAGCGGACGAAGCTCTCGGCGATGCCGCGCGTGCCCCCGAGCACGCTCGCCATCGACTGCGGCGCCTTGAGCCCGAGCATCCGCGCCATCGACGGCCGGCGCAGGTCGAGCTCGACGAGCACGGTCCGGAGGTCCGGCTGGTGCGCCATCGAGAAGGCGAGGTTCAGCGCCAGCGTGGTCTTGCCGCAGCCGCTGGTCGGCGAGGTGATGCCGAGCGAGGTCCAGCCGCCGCGCCGCATCGCCCTGAGCACCTTGGTGCGCAGGATGTCGAAATGGCTGTGCGCCGGGTCGATGTCCTCGATGGTGACGATGTGGTTCCTGGCCATCAGCCGCGCGTCGGGCTCGAAGGCGGCGAGCTCGGCCCAGACCGGCCCGACCGCCGCCGGGCGCACCGCGCCGCGCGGCAGCGGGCCGAGCCCGGGGGCCGCCGCCGCGCCGCGCTGTTCCTTGGCCTTCTGGATGGCAGCCTGAATGCGTTCCATGTGGTTTTCCCCTGCCTCAGAAGCCCAGGCTTCCGATCAGCTCGTCGAGCGGCGCGTAGTGGGTGTGGATGGCGAACAGGGTGAGCGGGATCACCAGCATGATCAGCGCCAGCACCGCCACCACCACGCCGCGCTTCCAGCGCTGCTCGCCGGCCGTGCGCATGTAGGGGATCGCGGCGATCGGCTGGATGCCGAGGTGCTGGCTGAGCTCGATCGGCCGGCGGATCGAGCGGTTCAGCATCTCCCAGAGCAGGATGAAGCCGATCGCCGCCCCGGTGCCGCCGAAGATCCCGGCGCCGGCGATCAGCAGCCGCGGCGGGTCCGACGGCGTGTCGCGCTCGATCGGCGCCTCGATCAGCGTGAAGCGCTGGCCCTTGGACAGGACCTCGATCCGCTCGCCGACCTGGGCCTGGCCGAGCGAGGCGACGGCGGCGTCGTACTGCCGCTGCAGGTTCGCGTACTCGCGCTCGAGGTCGGCGAGCGCCATCTCGTTGTTCGGCGTCGCCTGGATCGAGCTGTCGAGGTCGGCCAGCGTCTGCTCGACCCGCGCCTTCTCCTCGGCGATGTATTTCAGCTGCTCGTCGATCGGCGCGAGCTCGAGCTCGAGCTCGCTGAGCGGCGCCGCCGCCTGGCCGTCGGCGCCGGGCAGCGTCCGGGCCGCCCGCTGCTCGGCGACCAGGCTCTCGAGCGCGGCGATCCGGGTCTGCAGCACGCGGATCTGCGGGCTCGACGACCGGTAGATCGCCTGCTGCTGCAGGAGCTGGCTCCGCAGCGCCTGCAGCTCCTCCTCCTCGGGGCTGAGCGCCATGGTGGCGCTGGCCCGCCCGGTGCGCTCGAACACCCAGACCACGGTGGCGCGCTGGTTCTTCAGCGCCGATTCCTCGCGCTGCAGGTCCAGGAGCCGCTGCTGCTCGCGCTCCTGCTGGGCGCGGCGGCTGTCCATGCTGTCGGGCAGCGCCGCGACATTCTGGGTCTTGAAGGCGGCGATCCGCGCCGACTGCTCCTCGAGCGCCGCCGACAGCCGCTCGACCTCGCCCTGGAAGAAGTCGAGCGTGTCGCTGGCCCGGTCCGTGCGCATCCGCACGTTCTCCTGCAGGATCAGCGAGACGAGCTCGTTGGCGCCCTTGGCCGCGAGGGGCGGCGACGGCGCCGAGAAGGAGACGCCGACGATGATCGCCCCCGGCGTGCCGGGGCGCACCGTCGGGTCGGGCTCGAAGCCGATGAACTCGATCCGGTCGCGCATGTCGGAGATGATCGAGCCGACCGACATCTCGGTCTCGCCGGCGT
>JBIOVV010000109.1:0-33286 GCA_044867925.1 Solirubrobacterales bacterium
CCTCTAGGACCGCCGCGGTCATCTCCGTCGTCCCAACTTCGGTGACCTGGGCGGGACTTTCGCTGGTCGGAGCCTCAACCACGGTCCCGGAGGCGAGGTCGGGGGTGCGAAGGCCGCGCTCCAG
Source organism: Solirubrobacterales bacterium (assembly GCA_044867925.1). Taxonomy (GTDB): domain Bacteria; phylum Actinomycetota; class Thermoleophilia; order Solirubrobacterales; family 70-9; genus VRUE01. Next base: position 125 of record JBIOVV010000109.1, read on the forward strand.
CACGACATCGACGGCGGCCTCGATCCGGGCCGCCTAGGCGGGCCGCTCGAGCCCGTGGCGCAGCATCATCGCCACCGAGAGGAAGGTCGCGAGCGGGTTGGCGACGCCCCGGCCGGCGATGTCGGGAGCCGAGCCGTGGACCGGCTCGAAGAGGCCCGGGGCGCCCTCGACGCCGAGGCTGGCGGAAGGCAGCATCCCCAGGGAGCCGGTCAGCATCGCCGCCTCGTCGCTGAGGATGTCGCCGAAGAGGTTCTCGGTGACGATCACGTCGAAGTCGGTCGGCCGCGAGACCAGCTGCATGGCCGCGTTGTCGACCAGCAGGTGGTTGAGCTCGACGTCGGCATAGTCGGGAGCGACGCGACCGACGACCTCGCGCCAGAGCCGCGAGCTCTCCATCACGTTGGCCTTGTCGACCGAGGTGACCCGCGGCCTGCGGTGGGAGCTCTCGGCCCGGCGGCGAGCCGCCTCGAAGGCGGTGCGGGTGATCCGCTCGATTTCCGCGGCCGAGTACTCGCAGGTGTCGTGCGCGACGTCGCCAGTGCGGCCGCTGTCGCCGAAGTAGATGCCGCCGGTCAGCTCGCGGACGACCAGCAGGTCGGTGCCCGAGATCCGCTCCTCGCGCAGCGGACTGGAGCCGACCAGGGCCGGGCTGGGACGGACCGGGCGCAGGTTGGCGTACAGCCCCATGCCCTTGCGCAGGCCGAGCAGCCCCTGCTCTGGGCGCGGCGCGTCGGGGTCGGTCGTGTCCCATTTGGGACCGCCGACGGCGCCGAGCAGCACCGCGTCGGCGGCGCGGCAGGCCGCCAGCACCTCGTCGGTGAGGGCGGTGCCGTGGGCGTCGATCGAGACGCCGCCCATCAGCCGCTCGTCGAACTCGAACTCCCCAAACGACTCCAGCAGCTGCCGAGCGGCGGCGATGATCTCGGGGCCGATCCCGTCGCCGGGGAGGACGACTATGCGGGGGGCGCTGCTCACCGGCGCCACTCTATTGACCGCCGCCGGCGACGGCCTCGATGTTGAGGCGCACGTACCCCAATCGGAGAGGTGCGGGTTCGGCGCCGAGGATCTCCTCGACGAAGCGGTCCCCGAGCTCATCCGGGAGCAGATCGATGTAGGGGCCGAGGCAGACCGTGCGCAGGAACTCGGCGGGCTCGGGCGGGAGGATCTCCCACGGCTGCAGCCAGCAGCGCACGTCGACGAACCCGGCCTGCCGCAGCCGCGCTTCCGTCTCCTCGGCGTCGGCGTAGTTCCACGGCTCCTCGAAGTCGGCCAGGAATCGCGCGTAGGGATCGCGCGCGGCGATCTCGGCGGTGCGTTCGCGGAAGTCGGCGATGTTGCCGGCGCCGCCGCACTGGGCGGCGAATCGACCGCCTGGCCTCAGGGCGGCATGCAGGCGCCGGAAGAGCAGCTCGTGGTCGGCGATCCAGTGGAAGACGGCGCTCGAGAAGACCGCGTCGACGGGCCGCTCGAGCTCCAGGGCGGTCAGGTCCGAGACCAGCGCCTCGTCCTGGGGGCGCAGCACCTCCTTCACCTTCGCGACCATCGAGGGGGAGCCATCGACGGCGACGACCTCCCCCTCGGGCAGCTGCTCGAGCAGGATCGAGGTGACCCTGCCGCTGCCGCAGCCGGCGTCCAGCACCCGCTCCGCCCCGGCGAGACCGAGGCGGGCGAGGATCGCCCGCGCCCACTCCTCGTGCGGAACCGAGACGCGCTGATAGCTGGCGGCGTCCCAGTCGCGGGTGCTCGTCGCCATCAGAGGGCCGTCGTCACGGGGCCACGCCCGGCGCCGCCGCTGGACTCGAAGCTGTCGATCGCCGCCCCGTTCTCGAGCGTGATCGCGATGTCGTCGAGCCCGTTCAGCAGGCGGTGCTTGACGTCGGGCTCAACGGCAAACTCGAAGACGCCGGCGGCGCAGGTGACGGTCTCGTCGTCGACGTCGATCCGCGCCTCCCCCGCTTCGGCGACCAGCCGGCAATGCTCCTCGTCGAGGATCGCCGGCAGCAGCCCGATCTTGGTGCAGTTGGAGTAGAAGATGTCGGCGAAGGAGGGCGCGACGATCGCCTGGAAGCCGAAGTCCTCCAGCGCCCAGGGGGCGTGCTCGCGCGAGGAGCCGCAGCCGAAGTTGCGACCCGTGACCAGGATCGGGTTCGGCTCCAGCTCGATCTCGCCGTCGCGGATCCAGTCGTAGAAGAGGAACTCGCCGAAGCCGGTCCGCTCTACCCGCTTGAGGAACTGCTTGGGGATGATCTGGTCGGTGTCGACGTCGGCGCGGTCCAGCACCGAGACCTTGCCCTCGATCACGTCTATCGGTCGCATCTCTAGCTCCAATCCCTGATGTCGACGAAGTGTCCCTCGACGGCAGCCGCTGCCGCCATCTTCGGGCTGACCAGGTGGGTCCGCCCACCCTTGCCCTGGCGACCCTCGAAGTTGCGGTTCGAGGTCGAGGCGCAGCGCTCGCCCTCCATCAGGATGTCCGGGTTCATGCCCAGGCACATCGAGCAACCCGCCTCGCGCCATTCGAAGCCGGCCGAGCGGAATACCTCGTGCAGGCCCTCGGCTTCAGCGGTTGCCTTGACCTCTTGGGAGCCGGGCACAACCATCGCCCGTACCGAGCCGGCGACCTTGCGGCCGTCGACGATCTCGGCTGCCTCGCGCAGATCCTCGATCCGCGAGTTGGTGCAGGAGCCGATGAAAACCCGTTCCGGGGAGACCTCCGTCATCGGCGTGCCGGGCTCCAGCGCCATGTAGGCGAGCGCCCGTTCGGCCGACTCGCGGTCGGCCGGCGAGTCCATTGCCGCGGGATCGGGTACCGCGTCGGTCACCTCGACCACCATGCCGGGCGTCGTGCCCCAGGTCACCATCGGCGAGATCGCCGCGGCGTCGACCTCGACCTCGGCGTCGAAGCCGGCGCCCTCGTCGGTGGGCAGCCGGCGCCAGCGCTCGACCGCGGCATCGAAGTCCGCGGGTGCGGCGGGGCGCCCGCGGACCCACTCGAAGGTCTTCTCGTCGGGGGCGATCATGCCGGCCCGGCCGCCCCCCTCGATCGTCATGTTGCAGACGGTCATCCGTCCCGGCATCTCCAGCGACTCGATCGCCGGCCCGGCGTACTCGACGGCGTGGCCGACCATGCCGCCGGTGCCGAGGCGCCCGATCGTCGCCAGGATCAGGTCCTTCGGCGTGACGCCCGCGCCCAGCTCGCCGCTGTAGGAGATCCGCATCGTCTTCGGCCGCTTCTGCACCAGGCACTGAGTCGCCAGCACGTGCTCGACCTCGGAGGTGCCGATGCCGAATGCCAGCGAGCCGAAGGCGCCGTGGGTGGAGGTGTGGCTGTCGCCGCAGACGATCGTCATCCCCGGCTGGGTGACGCCCAGCTCCGGCCCGATCACGTGAACGATGCCCTGGCGCTCGGAGCCGAGCGAGTAGAGCGGGATGCCGAACTCCTCGCAGTTGCGCTCCAGGGTCTCGACCTGGACGCGCGAGAGCTGGTCGGCGATCAGCCGCGCCGCCATCGTGCCGTCGGTCGGCACGTTGTGGTCGGCGGTGGCGATCGTCTTGTCGGGACGGCGGAGAGGGCGATTGGCCAGCCGCAGACCGTCGAACGCCTGCGGCGAGGTGACCTCGTGGACCAGGTGCAGGTCGATGTAGATCAGGCCGTCGGAGACTTCGTGTGCCTCCCAGAGCTTGTCGAACATGGTCTTTGACATTGCTAGCCCCTCCTCAGGCCTGCGGCGATTACGGCGAAGAAGCGCGTCGGCCCCTCGCCTTCGTTCTCGAAATGATGGGGCAGATCGGCATCGAAGGTGACGCTGTCGCCCTCGTTCAGCTCGTGACGGGTTCCGTCGACGACCAAGATCAGCGTGCCGGCCAGGACGACCGCGGTCTCGCGGCTGCCCGGCTCGTGCATCGGGGGGTCGTCGCGGCCGCCGGTCGTCGCCCCGGCCTCGAGCGTGTGCAGCGAGACGTCGGCACGCTGCCCCGGCAGCGGCGGGGTCAGCTCCTCGAAGCGATGCCCGCCGCGCTCCAGCTGCCGGCGGTCCCCGGCGCGGCTGATCGCGACGTGCTCACCCTCGTCGAGGCGCAGCAACTGCGAGAGCGTCAGCTCCAGCCCGGCGGCGATCTTCGCCGCCACGGCGAGCGTCGGACTCGTCTCCCCCCGCTCGACCTGCGAGAGCATCGGCGCGCTGACCCCCGAGCGCTCGCCCAGATCGCGCAGGGAGAACCCCATCGCCTCGCGCAGGGCGCGCACGCGATCGCCGATCGCAGGCGCCTCGGCTGCACGGGTCTCAAGCGCGGTATTCATTACAAGCGTACGTTATCACATACGCACGATTTGAGGTGCAACGCATATCGGCCCTTGGAGGACCAAAAAACGTTGCACCTCGGAAAAGGAGGTACTCGTCAGGGGCCTGGGGTGCGTTCCACGGCGGCCTCCGACGTCACGGCCTCGGCCTCGCGGATCGCGGCGCCCTCGAGGGCGTTCGAGAGGGCGCGGACGTAGGCGCGGGCGGAGGCCTCGAGGATGTCGGTGGCGACTCCCTGGCCGGTGGCCAGGCGGCCGGCGGCGCGCAGCATCACGGTCACCTGGCCGAGAGCGTCCTCTCCCCCGGTCACGGCCTCGACCGTGTACTGGCGCAGCTCGCACTCGGTGCCGGTGGCCTTCTGGATCGCGTGGAAGATCGCGTCGACGGGGCCGTCGCCGCCCGACTCGCCGACCGACTCCTCCGCGGAGGGCATCTTGACCGCGACGCGGGCCAGCGGCTCGCGTCGCGAGCCGGCCTCGACCTCGAACCAGGCCAGCTCGTGGGCATCGGCCTTCTCGCGCATCTCATCGGAGACGATCGCCTCGAGGTCCAGCGCGGTGACCTGCTTCTTGCGGTCGGCGACCTCCTTGAAGCGCTTGAAGGCGGCGTTCAGCGCGTTGCCCTCGACCTTGAAGCCCAGTTGCTCCAGGGCGTCTTTCAGGGCGTGGCGGCCGGAGTGCTTGCCCAGCACGATCGAGTTCGACTCCAGGCCGACCTCGGTCGCGTCCATGATCTCGTAGGTGGTGCGCTCCTTCAGCACGCCGTCCTGGTGGATGCCGGACTCGTGGGCGAAGGCGTTGCGGCCGACGATCGCCTTGTTGGGCTGGATCGCGTAGCCGGTCAGGCGCGAGACCATGCGGCTGGTGCGGGCCAGCTCGCGACTGTTGATGCCGGTGGTCAGGCCGTGCACGTCATCGCGGGTGCGGACCAGCATCACGATCTCCTCCAGCGAGCAGTTGCCGGCGCGCTCGCCGATGCCGTTGACGGCGCACTCGACCTGGCGGGCCCCGGCCAGAACGCCGGCGTAGGAATTGGCGACCGCCAGGCCCAGGTCGTCGTGGCAGTGGACCGACAGCTCGACCTCACGCAGCGCCGGCGCCAGCTCGTACAGCCGCCGGAAATACTCCGCGTACTCCTCCGGCGTCGTGTAGCCGACGGTGTCGGGGATGTTGACCACGGTGGCACCCTCCTCGACCGCGATCGCGCAAACCTCGGCGGTGAACTCGACGTCGGCCCGGGTCGCGTCCATCGGCGAGAACTCGACGTCCTCGCAGTAGGACTTGGCCAGGGTGACCGCCGCCCGGGCCTGGCCCTTGACGTCCTCGCGGTCGGTCTGCAGTTGGTGCTCGATATGGATGTCGGAGGTCGAGATGAAGGTGTGGATGCGGGGTCGCGCCGCGTTCCTGACCGCTCCCCAAGCGGCGTCGATGTCGGCCTTGTGGGTGCGGGCCAGGCCGCAGATCACCGGGCCCTCGACCTGGCGGGCGATCGACTCGACCGCCTCGAAGTCGCCGGGCGAGGTGATCGGGAAGCCGGCCTCGATCACGTCTACTCCCAGGCGGGCCAGCTGCTGGGCGATCTCGACCTTCTCCGCGGTGTTCAGCGAGATGCCCGGCGACTGCTCGCCGTCGCGCAGCGTCGTGTCGAAGATGTGGACGCGGTTTGCGTCTTCTGCTGATGCCACTGGGTCCTCCTCCTTCTCTGCTGCTTTCGAATGACCTTGTCTCTCGCGGCTATCGCGCCGCCCAGCGCTATTCCCCCCGGAGGGGGAGGAGAAGGAGAAGCGCGAGGCTGTCGAGCCGGTGCGTCATTCGGTCGCCTCAGCTTAGCGTAGGCTGCGCGCATCGCAAGCGAGGTTTCAGCAAGCCCGATCCCCCGCTCGACCTGGTTCGCCCTCTTCGCGATGGGCATCGCCGTGGTGGTGATCGCCAACGACTTCTCCGCGATCAACGTCGCCCTGCCGACGATGGAGGAGGACTTCGACACCAACGTCAACACGATTCAGTGGGTGGTCAACGCCTACGCGCTGACCTTCGGCGTGATGATCGTCACCGGCGGGCGGCTGGCCGACATGTTCGGCCGCCGCAACGCCTTCTTCCTCGGCACCGCGATCTTCGCCTCGATGTCGGCGCTGGGCGGGGCCGCGCAGAGCGAGGCCTGGCTGATCGCGACGCGGACGTTGATGGGGATTGGCGGGGCGCTGATGTGGCCGGCGATCCTCGGCATGACCTACGCACTGCTGCCCGAAGACAAGGCTGGGCTTGCCGGCGGGATCATCATCGGCGCCGCCGGGCTCGGCAACGCGGTCGGGCCGCTGATCGGCGGCGTCCTCACCGACGCGCTCAGCTGGCGCTGGATCTTCTTCCTCAACGTGCCGGTCTCGATCTTCGCCGTGCTCGTCACCTACCGGCTGGTCAAGGTCGCCGAGCCCGACGAGGGCAGGCAGCGGATCGACTACCCGGGGATCGGCGCGATCTCGGTCGGCCTCGTCGCCCTGCTCGTCGCCCTCGACCAGGTCGACGACTGGGGGATCGGGGACCCGCGGGTATTCGGCCTGCTGGTTCTCTCCGCCGTCCTGCTGATCGCCTTCGTGCCGATCGAGCGGCGCGCCGGCAAGAGCGCCCTGATTCCGCGCGAGGTGATGGCGAACGAGAGCTTCAGGGCCTCCTGCCTGGCGATCCTCTTGATGTCGGCGACGTTCTTCGCCGCGCTGCTCTATCTGCCGCAGTTCATGCAGCACCAGCTCGGCTACTCACCGCTCGAGGCGGGCATCGGATTGCTGCCGTTCCTCGCCACCTTCGCCGCGGTCTCCTTCGTCGCCGGGCCGCTCTACGAGCGACTCGGGGCAAAGCTCTTGGCGGCGGTCGGCGCCGCCTGCATCACGATCGCGCCATTCGTCTTCTCCCTGGTCGCATCGCGCGGCAGCTACGCCTCGCTGATCCCCGGCATGATCGTGCTCGGGATCGGGATCGGCAGCTTCTACCCGACCGCCACCACCGCCGGAGTCACCTCGGTCGACGAATCGCAGACCAGCCTTGCGGGCGGCATCGTCTACATGTTCCAGATCGCCGGCGGCTCGATCGGCCTGGGCCTGACGACGACGGTCTTCTCCGCCCAGGCCTCCTTCACCGACGGGATCGAGGCTGCCTTCCGACTGGACGCCGCGCTCTCCCTTGCCGGCTTCCTGGTCGTGCTTTTCTTCGTCGGCGGCCGCATCCTGGGACGGACCCGAGCCGAGGGCGCGCCCTCTTAGAGGGCCGGGCGCAACGACGAGCGCACGACGTTTTCGCCGCTGCCGCCGCTCAGAGTGTCGTGGCCGCCGCCTCCCCGCAGAACGTCGTTTCCGGCACCGCCGAGCAGCTCGTCGTTGCCGAAGCCGCCGAAGATCAGATCGTCGCCCGCCCGGCCGACGAGCTTGTCGTTGCCTTCGCCGCCGATCAACTTGTCAGGACCGCCGCCCCCGACCAGGCTGTCGCGGCCCGGCCCGCCGCGCATCGTCACCGGCACGCCGACCGCGCTGGCAACGGAGACCGTGTCGTTGCCTTCGCCGGCATTGATTTCGAAGCCGGCGACCAGGGGCGCCTTGCATACCAGCTCGGTCGGCATGCCCGGGGTGTTTTCGCAAACGGTGCCGCCGACTTCGAGCGGCGCGACGGAGTCGATTACGTAGTTGCGGCCATCGGGCGTCAGCCAGATGCGGATCATGCTTTCGGTGGCACCCCCTGCCAGGACCACCGTGTAGGTCGTTTCGGCGTTCGCGACCGGAGCGGCCTGCGCCGCCAGGATCGCCAGCATGATCAGAATCGTCCTCTTCATCGTCAATACCCCGCGCCGCGCCGCAGGCCTAACTTGGAAACAGCACTACCTTGCCTACGTTGCGGCGTGCGGCGATGAATTCGTGTGCCTCGCCGGCTCGCTCGAAGGCAAAGGCCTCGGCGACGACGGGCTCCAGGCGCCCGGCCTCGAGGTCGGCCATCAGCGGCTCCGTGACTCGATCGAGGCTTCCCTCGCGGTCCCACCACTTGAGCATGTTGAGACCGAAGACGCCCTTGTTCTCGTTCATCAAGGCCAGGCTCTTCCACCAGGGGATCGTCGCCAGCGGCATCTTGGCCAGGCTCTTCAAGGCGGCGGGAACGTCGCGGCCGCCCTCCTTCGTCACCTCGGAGAGGCCGTACATCACCACCCGGCCGCCGGAGCGCAGCAGGCGATAGTCCTTGCGGAACGAAGTCGGGCCGAGCGCGTCGATGACGAGGTCGACGCCCTCGCCGGCGGTGATCCGCATCGTCTCCGCCGCGAAGTCCTGGCTGCGGTAGTCGATCGCGTGGGCGACCCCTTGGGCGCGGATCGCCTCGTGCTTGGCAGGCGAGGCGGTGCCGAAGATCTCAGCGCCGACGTTGCGGGCGATCTGAGTCGCGGCGATGCCGACTCCGCCGGCGGCGGCGTGAATCAGGACCCGGTCTTTCTCGCGCAGGCTGCCCATGACGATCAGGGCCGCGTAGGCGGTGCCGTAGTTGACCGGAAAGGCGGCGCCCTGCTCGAAGCTGAGCCGCTCGGGCAGCGGCAGGGCCTGATCGGCGGGCACCGTGACCAGCTCGGCCTGGCCGCCGAAGCGGGTGCCGGCCATGACCCGGTCGCCGACGGCGAAGTCGCTGACGCCCTCGCCGACGCTCTCTACGGTGCCCGCGACCTCGTAGCCCATCACGCAGGGCGGTTTGGGGGCGTCGGGGTAGAGGCCGACGCGGGCCATCGTGTCGGCGAAGTTGATGCCGGCGGCGCGGACGGCGATCCGGACCTCGCCGGGGCCGACCGGCGGATCGGGTCGCTCCTGCACCTGCAGAACCTCGGGCCCGCCGTTCGCAGTCTGCACCAGCGCCTTCACCGGGCAAAGACTATGTGCTGTACGGATCTGAGCAGGCAGAGCAAGGACGCAGGGAGCGTGGCGTGCTCCGCACGCGAGCGACCGAGGACGCAGCTATGCGCCGCTCAGAGGTCCACGGAGCGGCCGACCGAGAAGCCGTCGACCTGGAGGATCTTGGCGATCGTCTCGCCGCGCACGGGAGCGTCCGTGGTGAGTGCCATCACGGCGCGCTCGCCGTCCGCCTCGGCGCCGACCGCGGCAGAGACGATGTTGACCCCCTCCTCGCCGAACATCGTGCCGACCCGGCCGATCATGCCGGGACGATCGGCGTAACGGAAGACGGCGATGTGCTCGGCGAAGGGCAGGTAGAAGCTCTCGCCCCAGACCGAGACCAGGTAAGGCTCGTTGCGAGGACCCACCCCGGTGCCGGCGACCTCCACCTCTTCCTCGCCGGAGCGGAGCCGGACGGTGACCAGCTCGGTGAAGTCCTCGGAGCCCGACTCCTTGGTCTCGACCAGGTCGACGCCGCGTTCCTCGGCCATCTGGGGCGCGTTGACGAGATTGACCGGCTCCTCGGTGTGACCGGAGAGGATGCCGACCAGGACCGCAATGCCGAGCAGGCGGGTGTCGTGCTGAGCGAGTTTGCCGCGAAACTCGACCGAGACCCGGTTGACCGACCCCTGGCCGAGGCCCTCGGCGAGGCGGCCGAGCTTTTCGCAGAGCGGCACGAAGGGAGAGAGCGCTTCCATCTCCTCGGGCCGGACCGCGGCGATGTTGACCGCGTTGGTCACAACGGCGCCGGTCAGTGCCGCGGTCACCTGTTCGGCGGTGACGATGCCGGCGCGATCCTGGGCCTCGGCGGTGGAGGCGCCGAGGTGCGGGGTGACGACGACGTCCTCGCGGGCGAAGACCGCGTGCTCGGTGAAGGGCTCGGAGGGAAAGACGTCGAGGGCGGCGCCGCCGACCTTGCCCGACTCCAGCCCGGCATTGAGAGCGTCGAGGTCGACCAGCTCGCCGCGGGCGCAGTTGACGATCCGCACCCCGTCCTTCATCGCGGCGATCGCCTCGGCATCGATCAGGTCGATCGTCTCGGGTGTCTTGGGCACGTGGACGGTGACGACGTCGGCGCCGGCGAAGAGGTCCACGAGGCTCTCTGCCCCTTCCACTCCAAGCTCCCGGAAACGCTCGGCGGAGACGAACTTGTCGAAGGCGATCACGTCCATATCGAATGCCTGGGCACGTTTGGCGACGAGCTGGCCGATGCGGCCGAAGCCGACGATGCCGATCGTCTTGCCATAGAGCTCGGCCCCCTTGTACTTGGCCCGGTCCCAGCGACCGTCGACGAGGGCCCCATGAGCCTGGGGAACGTTGCGGAAGAGGGCGAGGGCGAGGGCGAGGGTGTGCTCCGCGGCGGCGACCGAGTTCGATTCGGGCGCGTTGGCGACGACGATGCCGCGTCGCGTCGCGGCGGGGATGTCGACGTTGTCGACGCCGGTGCCGGCGCGACCGATCACCTTCAGGTTGCCGGCCTTCTCGATCAGCTCGGGAGTCAGCTTCGTCGCCGAGCGGATCAGGATCGCGTCGTAGCCGCCGATCGCCTCGGCCAGCTCCTCGTCCGACATCTCGAGGCCAAGGTCGACGTCGAAGTTCTGCCGCAGCAGGTCGACGCCGGAGTCGGCGATCTTCTCCTTGACCAGAACCTTCACGAACGAACCTCCCCCACGTTCTCGACCACCCAATCGATGCAGGCCGTCAGGGCTTCCACGTCAGCCGGCTCGACCGCCGGGAACATGCCGATCCGCAGCTGGTTGCGCCCCAGCTTGCGATAGGGCTCGACGTCGACGACGCCGTTGGCGCGCAGCGTCGCCGCAACCGCCGCGGCGTCAACCGAGTCGTCGAAGTCGATCGTGCCGACGACCAAGGAGCGCTTGGCCGGATCGGCGACAAAGGGTGTCGCGAAGTCTGAGTTCTCGGCCCACCCGTAGAGGTGACCCGAGGAGGCGGAGGTGCGCTCGACGCACCAATCGAGCCCGCCGCCGGCGAGCATCCACTCGACCTGATCGGCGAGCAGCAGCAGGGTGGCGAGCGCCGGCGTGTTGTAGGTCTGCTCCTTGCGCGAGTTCTCCAGCGCCGTCTGCAGGGAGAGGAAGCCGGGCTGCCAGCGGCCGGCGGCGCCGTCGAGCTCCCCGACGCGCGCGATCGCGGCCGGGCTGAGCGCGGCCAGCCAGAGCCCGCCGTCCGCGCCGAAGGCCTTCTGCGGCGCGAAGTAGTAGACGTCGGCCTGGCTCGCCTCCAGCGGCAGGCCGCCGGCCCCCGACGTGGCGTCGATGAGAACCAGCGCATCGCCGGCGCCCGGGGGCCGCTCGACCGGGACCATCACCCCGGTCGAGGTCTCGTTGTGAGCCCAGGCGATTACGTCGGCCGCGGGATCGGCGACGGGCGCCGGCGCATCGCCCGGCTCGGCCTCGACCACTATCGGGTCCCGCAGGAACGGTGCGCCCTTGGTCGCCTTGGCGAACTTCTGCGAGAACTCGCCGTAGGTGAGGTGCAGGGCACGCTCGCGCACGAGCCAGGCGCAGGCGGCGTCCCAGAAGGCGGTGGTGCCGCCGTTGCCGAGCGCGATCTCGTATCCGTCCGGCAGCCCGAAGAGCTCTGCGAGCCCCGCGCGCACCCTGCCGACGAGGTCGCGCACGGGCGCCTGCCGATGCGAGGTGCCGATCAGCTTCGATTGCCCGGCGAGCCTCTCCAGCGCCTCCGGCCGCACCTTCGAGGGCCCGCAGCCGAAGCGCCCGTCGGCGGGCTTGAGCTCTGCGGGGATCTGGGCGGCGGTCGAGGTCGTCATCGCGGGAGGCGACAGGTTATTGACCGTCGCGGGTGGACCTCGGGCAGGGCGTCTGACGATCGTCCGGGGATACCACCGACCACCGGGCTAGGGTCTGATTGTTTCGTCAATCCCGTGGGAAAGGAAGACAGATGGAGGCGATGAGTCCCTTGGATGGCACCCGGCAGGATCAGCGAGGTTTCTTCGAATCGCTGATGGACACCAGGTTTGACAGCCTGATCACTCCGAAGCTGATTCGTCTGCTCTACGTCCTCAGCATGATCGTCATAGCCATCGGCACGATCGTCTTCGTCATCGCCGGCTTCGCCGATAGTGCGGGCTCCGGGGTGATCCTGCTCATCCTGGCGCCGATCGTCGCCCTGATCTACCTGATCGTGGTCAGGCTCTGGCTCGAGCTGATCGTCGTCACCTTCAAGATCCGCGAGGCGGCAGACCAGATCGCCAGCAACACGGACCGTCCGAGCGCTTAGGCTCCGGCGCTATGAGCGAAACCAGCGAAAAGGCCATCAGCAAGGGCGACGGCTATGCCGTCGCCAACCTCAACGACCTCGGCGAGGGTCCCGGGTTCCGCAAGATCCGCAAAGAGCTGGGCGTAACCGCCTTCGGCGTCAACGCGATCGTCCTGCCCCCCGCCTACGCCACCGGCAGCCATTACCACGACGAGCAGGAGGAGCTCTACTTCCTCCACAGCGGCCACGTCGCGATCGAGTTCGGCGACGGCAGCAGCCACGAGCTCGAGCCCGGCGGCCTCGCCTGGGTCGACGCCTCAACCGTTCGCAAGCTCAAAAACCTGAGCGACACGGAAGAGGCCGTCTACGTCGTCGTCGGCGGCAAGGGCGGCTACGTCGGCCGCGACGGCAAGCTGGCTGAAGGCGAGACTCACCGCTAAGCATCAGCGCTAGGGATCCAGGTCCCCCTTCCCCGGAGACCGTTGCGCAGCAGAGCGCGACTGGAAGATCCGAGCGTGGTCCCCAAGCCTCCGGGGAAGGGGGACCTGGATCCCTCCACGTGTCTGAGCTGCGTGTCTCGAAGCTTGGAAGGATGCCGACGGCCCCTCTCCATGAAGCTTGGGGACCACACTTCGAGGCGCCGGGGACGATCCAGCTGCGCGACGGCTTCAGGGAGAGGGGCCGTGGGCATCCCCCGCGCTCAGGTGATCGAGCTCAGAACTCTTGGTCGATCCAGGGCATCTTGTCGCGCATCTCCTTGCCGACGCCCTCGACCTTGTGATTCTTGCCCTCTTCGCGCATGCGAGAGAGGTTCTCACCGCCCGCACGGTTCTCCGCGATCCACTCCTTGGCGAACTCGCCGGATTGGATCTCGCTGAGGATCTCCTTCATCGCCGCTCGCGACTCCTCGCCGATGACGCGCTTGCCGCGGGTCATGTCGCCGTACTCGGCGGTGTTGGAGATCGAGTAGCGCATGCCCTGGATCCCCTTCTCGTACATCAGGTCGGCGATCAGCTTGAGCTCGTGCAGGCACTCGAAGTAGGCGAGGCGCGGGTCATAGCCCGCCTCGACCAGGGTCTCGAAGCCGGCGCGGACCAGCTCCGAGGCGCCGCCGCAGAGGACCGCCTGCTCGCCGAAGAGGTCGGTCTCGCACTCGTCCTTGAAGGTCGTCTCGATGACCGCGGCGCGGCCGCCGCCGATGCCGGCGGCGTAGGCGAGGACGAGGTCGTGGGCGTTGCCGGTGGCATCCTGCTGGACCGCCATCAGGCAGGGAACGCCACGACCTTCCTCGTACTGGCGGCGGACCAGGTGGCCAGGCCCCTTGGGGGCGACCATGCCGACGTCGACGCCGGCGGGCGGCGCGATCTGCTCGAAGTGGATGGCGAAACCGTGGGCGAAGAGCAGCAGGTTGCCGGGCGCGATCCCGTCGGCGATGTCCGACTCCCAGATCTCGGCCTGCTTCTCGTCGGGCAGCAGGATCATCACCGCGTCGCCGCGGCTGGCGGCTTCGGCGATGTCGAGCACCTCGAGTCCGGCCTCTTCGGCCTTGGCGCGACTGGAGGAATCGGGCCGCAGGCCGACGACGACGTCGACCCCCGAGTCCTTCAGGTTGAGGGCGTGGGCGTGCCCCTGGGAGCCGTAGCCGAGGATGGCGACGGTCTTGCCCTGGAGCAGCGAGAGGTCGGCGTCTGCGTCGTAAAAGATGTCGTCTGGCATGGGGCGCAGGCTATCGGAGGGCCCTGCGCATCAGCTTGCCGGAGGGGGTGCGCGGCAGCGCCGCCGCCAGCTCGACCCGCTTCGGCACCTTGAAGCCGGCCAGCGACTCGGCGCAGTGGCGACGCAGCTCGTCGGGACTGACCTCGGAGCCGTCCTCGAGCACGACGATCGCGGTGACCGCCTGCTGCCACTCGGGATCCTCGCGGCCGACGACGGCGGCGTCGGCGACCTCGGGGTGGCGCAGCAGGACTTTCTCGACTTCGGCCGGGATCACGTTCTCGCCGCCGCTGACGATCATGTCGTCGATACGGTCATCGACGTAGAGGAAGCCCTCCTCGTCGATACGGCCGAGGTCGCCGGTGTGCAGCCAGCCGTCGGCATCGGCGCGGCCGGGCGCGACGGTCGGCCCCTGGACCAGGATCTCGCCATCCTGGACGCGCAGGTGGGTGGTGAGCAGGGGGCGACCGGCGGAGCCGAGCTTGCGCCGCGCCTCGGCCGGGGCCAGCGTCGTCACCTGCGAGCAGGTCTCGGTCAGGCCGTAGGTCTGCACGACCGTGGCGCCGCGTCCGAGCGCCTCCTCCAGCGGGTCCTCGGGAACCGGCCCGCCGCCGACCAGGATCGCCCGCGGGCCGGAGAGGTCGGCGCCGGCCTCGAGCAACCGGGTCAGCATCGTCGTCACCAACGAGAGCACGGTGACCTCCTCGCGCTCGAGCGCCTCGGCGACGCGATCGACGTCGAAGCCGTCGTGGAGCAGCGCCGTGGTCCCGTAGATGACCGAGCGCATGACGATGCTGAGGCCGGAGACATGGCTCAGGGGCAGGCAGCAGAGCCAGCGGTCCTCCGGGTCGACCCCGATGTTGAAGGCCGAGGCGACGGCGCTCCAGAGAAAGTTGCCGTAGGTGAGGCCGACCGGGTCGGGGGCGCCTGTGCTGCCGCTGGTCAGCACGCGAGCGGCGACATCGTCCATGTCGTGCTCGCCGAGCAGCGGCAGGTCGGCCTCGGTCTGAGTCAGCTCGCCGGCGTCATCGAGGTCTACGGCCGGCTCCTCGGCCGCGATCACGGCGGCGCGCTCCTGCGCCGAGAGCCGCGGGCCGAGCGGCAGCAGCACCGCGCCCACCTTCAGCAGGGCGTGGACCATCACCACCTGCTCGCGGCGCGGGTGCATCGTCATCGCCACGGTCGAGCCGCGGCGCACGCCGTGGGCGATCAGGCGGCGGGCGACCCATGTCGCCTCGGCCTCGAGCTCGGCGTAGGTGACCGCGGAGCCGTCGGCCACCAGCGCGGGGCGCTCGGGGCAGCTCTGCGATCTCTGGGCCAGCCAGTCGTCGAGTTTCATCGGCGGGATATCGTGCCCATCATGCCCAAACGTCACAAGGAAGCCCTGTCCGAGGAGACCCTCTACGCGCCGATCGAGTGGCGGAGCGCCGGCGAGTACGGCGACATCCATTACGAGGTGGCCGAGGGAATCGCCAAGATCAGCATCGACCGGCCCGAGGTTCTCAACGCCTTCCGGCCGCAGACGCTGATCGAGATCTCCGCCGCGCTCGAGCAGGCTCGCGAGGACACCGAGGTCGGCGTGGTGATCCTCACCGGCAGGGGCGAGAGGGCGTTCTGCTCGGGCGGCGACCAGCAGGTGCGTGGGGACACGGGGTACGTGGCCGAGGGCGCCTCGCTGGGCCGTTTCCACGTCACTGACCTGCAGGTGCAGATGCGGCGGCTGCCGAAGCCGGTCGTCGCCATGGTCGCCGGCTACGCGATCGGCGGCGGCCACATCCTCCACATCTGCTGCGATCTCACCCTCGCCGCCGACAACGCCGTCTTCGGGCAGACCGGCCCGCGGGTCGGCTCCTGGGACGGCGGCTTCGGCGCCTCCCTCCTGCGCGACCTCGTCGGCACCAAGAAGGCCAAGGAGATCTGGCTGCTCTGCCGCCAGTACGACGCCGGCGAGGCGCTCGAGATGGGACTGGTCAACACGGTCGTCCCGCTCGACCGCCTCGAGCGGGAGACCGTCGCCTGGTGCCGCGAGATGCTGGCGCTCTCGCCCTTCGCCCTGCGCCTGGTCAAGTCCGGCTTCAACGCCCATGAGGATGGCTATACCGGAATCCAGCAGCTGGCCCACGACACCAACCTGCTCTTCTACGCCAGCGAGGAGGCCGCGGAGGGCCGCGAGGCGTTCAAGGACAAGCGGCCGCCTGACTTCGGCAAGTTCCCGAGGCGGCCGTGAAGGTGTCGGCGCGCGGGTCCTGTCATCGGGCAGGGGGGCCTGCGGGCAGTCCACGGGCTGTCCTCGACCCCCCTGCCCCATGCCACCCGCGCGAGACATCACAACGGCTGACGGAGGAGACACGATGAGGATCTGGGTTATGGCAGCGAGGCCGCGGACCCTTCCGGCCGCGATAGCTCCTGTGCTCGTCGGGACGGCGGCGGCGGTCGAATGGGCTGGGGAGCTTCCGAGGGTCGGGGCGTTCCTGGCGGCCCTCGTGGGGTCGATCTTCATTCAGATTGGGACGAACCTGGCGAATGACTATTCCGATGCGCGGCGGGGGGCCGATACGGCTGATCGCTTGGGGCCGGTGCGGGTGACCTCGGCGGGGTTGGTGACGCCGCGGCGGGTGCTCAACGCGACCTGGATCGCCTTCGCGGTGGCGATCGCCTGCGGGATCTACCTGACCGTCGTCGCCGGCATCGTGATCCTGCTGATCGGCGCGCTCTCGATCGCCGCCGGCGTCCTCTACACCGGTGGCCCCCGTCCCTATGGCTACGCCGGCCTCGGCGAGGTCTTCGTCTTCCTCTTCTTCGGCCTGGTCGCCGTCAACGGCTCCTACTACGTGCAGCTCGAGCAGCTCGACGCGCTGCCCCTGGGACTCTCGATCGCGGTCGGCTTTCTCTCCACCGCGATCCTCGTCGTCAACAATGTGCGCGACATCGAGACCGACCGGCGGGCCGGCAAGATGACCCTGGCGGTGCGAATGGGCCGCCACAACGCGGTAGTGCTCTACCGCTCGCTCGTGCTCGGCGCCTTCGTCGTGCTGCCGATCGCGCTTGCAGCCGGAGGGGGCAGCTGGCTGCCACTGATCGGCCTGCTGGCGCTACCGATGGCGATCGGGCCGATGCGGGCGATGACCAATCGCACCGACGGTCCCTCGCTCAACGGGGCGCTCGCCGCCACCGGCGCCCTGCTCGCTGTCTTCAGCCTGCTCGTCTCGGTGGGACTGTTGCTGGCCAGCTAGAGCGAACTGCATCAAATTCTCAATCTGGCAGGTGGAGAATTTGATGCAGTTCACGTAGACCTACGGGTATGAAGATCGCCGAGGTCGAGGTCGTTCCGTACGCGCTGCCTTTCCGCGAGCCGTATGTGACGGCACGGGGGCGACTGGAGCGTCGCGAGATGGTGCTGCTGCGGCTGCGCTCGGACGACGGACTGATGGGGCTGGGCGAAGCCGTGCCGCTCTCGCTGCGGGGTGGCCGGGGGCTCGCCCATGTGGCCGCTGAACTGGAACGGCTGGGGGATCGGGGCTCGCTCGACGAGGCGACGCTGCAGGGAGATGCGCTGGGCCTCTCTGCACCCGCCCGCTGTGCGGCGCTCACCGCGCTGCTCGACCTGCGTGGCCGCAGGGCCGCGGCGGAAGGCTCGGCGGCTCAGGTCGACGCCGAGGGGGTCGAGTGCAACGCGACCCTTGTCGCCGGGGAGCCGACGGCGGTCGCGGCCGAGGCGTCCCGCTGGGCCGCGGACGGTTTCGAGACCTTCAAGCTGAAGCTCGGGACGGGCGACGACTTCGGTCAGGTCTTCGCCGTACGCGAAGCTGTCGGACCGCGAGCGAGGATCCGCGTCGACGCCAATGCCGCCTGGGACGTCAACACCGCCAAGCGCATGTTGAAGGCGCTCGAGCCGCTCGAGGTCGAGCTCGCCGAGCAGCCCGTGGCGACGTTGGAGGAGGCGGCGGACGTGGCAGCATCGACCTCGATCCCGATCGCCGGCGACGAGAGCGTCGAGACCAGGGCCGATGCCGAGCGGGCGAAGGCGCTGCAAGCCTGCTCGCTCACCGGGATCAAGCTCTCCAAGGTTGGCGGCCCCGAGGCGGCGATCGAGATCGCCGAGGTCCTGCCCGCCTATGTCACCAGCGCGCTGGACGGACCGGTGGGGATCGCTGCCGCCGCCCAGGTCGCGCAAACGCTGCGCGCCGGGTCTGGGCCGCGCGGATCCGGCCTGGCCCACGGGCTCGCCACGCAGCGCCTCTTCTCTTCGACCGTGGCCTCGGTCGAGTGCGAGATCCGCGGCGGGATGCTGTATCCCCCGCCCGGCCCCGGCCTCGGCGTCGAGATCGAGGAGGATGCCCTCGCCGCCCATCGCCTCTAGAGGGGCTTGGCGACTTTCCCGTCATATGGACGGGGTAACTCGCCAATAGTCTCCCGGCGATGGATCCGACCAACGGCAACACGGCGCTTGCCTCGGCCTTCGTAGAGGAGCTGGCGCGGGGCGGGCTGCGCCACGCGGTGGTCTCCCCCGGCTCGCGCTCGACCCCACTCGCCGTCGCGCTTTGGCGGCAACCCGAGATCGAGGTGAACGTGATCGTCGACGAGCGCTCAGCGGCCTTCTTCGCTCTGGGGGCCGCGCAGGCGAGTGGGCTGCCCGTCGCGATTCTCTGCACCTCCGGCACCGCCGCGGCCAACTACCACCCGGCGATCTGCGAGGCGGACGAGTCGGCCTTGCCGCTGATCGCGCTGACGGCCGACCGGCCGCCGGAGCTGCGCGGGATCGGCGCCGGGCAGACGATCGACCAGATCAAGCTCTACGGCGACTCGGTGCGTTGGTCCTGCGAAGTCGGCACCCACGAGGCCGACGACGCGGGGCTCCTGCACTTCCGCTCGGTTGCGTGCCGCGCCCTTGCGACGGCACGAGGGGAGACGCGGCCGGGGCCCGTTCACCTCAACCTCCCCTGGCGCGAGCCGCTGGCGCCGGTGTCGGTCAAAGGGGCGGTGACGGCCGGCGACCCGCTGGCGTTGAAAGGGCGGGAGGAGCGTCCGCTCACCGCCGTCACCTCGATCGACCTCGAGCCTTCGGCCTTTCTGCTCGGGGAGGTCGCGGGTCACATCGGCGATGCGATCGCCGGCGTGATCGTCGCCGGCCGCCAGCTCGACCCGGAGCTGCGCGAGCCGCTCGCCCACCTGGCGAGCGCTGCCGGCTTCCCGATCCTCGCCGAGCCGACGTCGCAGCTGCGCTGCGGGCCGCACGATCGCTCACGGGTGATCTCCACCTACGACCTGCTGCTGCGCGACGAGCGCTTCGCCCGCAGCGTCGCGCCCGACCTGGTTCTGCGCTTTGGCGAGATGCCGACCAGCAAGCCGCTGCGCAGCTGGCTGACGGCGAGCGGCGCCGACCAGATCGTCGTCGACCCCTACGGCGGCTGGAACGAGCCGACGAACCGGGCGGCGGCAGTATTGCGAGCCGACCCGACCGAGCTCGCCGCCGGCTGGGCGGTGCGGGTCGAGAAGGAAGCACGCCCCGCTCCGCAGCGGTGGCTCGACGCCGACCGCACCGCCCGCGAAGCGATCGAGTCGGCGCTGGCGGGCGGGGGGATCTCCGAGCCCGCCCTGCATCTCGCTCTCGGGCAAGCGCACCGCGACGGCGACCTCGTCTACACGGCATCGAGCATGCCGATCCGCGACCAGGAGGCGTTCCTGCCGCCGACGAGCGCCGACGCGACCTTCCTCTGCAACCGCGGCGCCAACGGCATCGACGGGCTGGTCTCCTCCGGCATCGGCGCCGCACATGCCAGCGGCCGCCCGACCACGATCGTCACCGGGGACCTCGGCCTGCTCCACGACCTCGGCGGCCTCGCCTCGCTGCGCGACGTCTCGACGCCGGTTCGGATCGTCGTCGTCGACAACGACGGCGGCGGCATCTTCGGCTTCCTGCCACAGGCAACGGCCTTGCCGGGCGAGGACTACGAGGCGCTCCTGGGCACGCCGCGCGGAGTCGACGTGGCCGGCGCCGCCGGGCTCTTCGGCCTGCCGTTCCACGAGCTGGAATCGCTGGCGGCGCTGCCGGACGCGCTCGCCGCCGGCACGGGGCTGATCGCGGTCAAGACCGACCGCACCGCCAACGTCGATCTGCACCGACAGGTGAGCGCGGCCGTTGCCGAGGCAATCGACGGATGAGCTCCGAACGCCTGCACCACCTCGACGCCCTGCGCGCCTTGACCATGGTCCTGATCCTGCCCTTCCACGCCTTGGCGCTGGTAGGGCTGCGCGGCGGCTTGAACGACATCGAGGCCTCGATCTGGTGGGCGATCCACGTCTTCCGCCTGCCTCTCTTCTTCCTCATAGCCGGCTTCTTCGCGGCCCTGCTTGCGAGGACGCGCGGGACCAGCGCGCTGGTCCGCAACCGCGCGGTCCGAATCGGAATCCCGCTGGCCTTGGGCGTCCTCGCCGTGGTGCCGCTGATCACCTGGGAGATCCAAGCCCTCTCCGAGCAACCCCACCGCCCGCAGGCCGAGGGACTGGCGGCATTTACCGACCCCCATCCATCCTTCCTCTGGTTTCTCTGGTACCTGACCCTGATCTACGTGGGCGCCCTGCTGGTTCGCCTCCTCCTGACGAGGATGCCCAGGACACGAGCGGGACTCCTGAGAACGGGGAGCTTCCTGCTCTCACACCGCTGCGCGACATTCCTGCTCGCGATGCCCGCCGCCGCCTGCCTCTACTGGCAGCCGACCTGGCAAGCCGGCGCCCCTGCGGAAAGCTTCGCTCCCCACCTCGACCTGCTCAGCTACTACGCAATCTTCTTTGCCGGTGGCTGGCTTCTGTATGAAGCTCCTGGCCTGCGCGAGTCGATCGAGAGCAGGCACCCGCAGCACCTGGCGGTCGCCGCCCTCGTCCTTCCGGTCGCACTGGCGCTTTACCTCTTGCAGAGCGAGCCCGCGATCGGTACCAGCGCGGCATTTCACCTGTTTGCCCTGCTGCTGCTCTCGATCGCAACCTGGTCGCTCTCGTTCGGCCTCCTGGGACTGGCGCGACGTTTCGGCCACGGACCACACCCCAGGCTGCGCTACTGGACGGACTCCTCCTACTGGATCTACCTGAGCCACTTCCCGGTGATGGCCGCGATCGCGCTTGCGATCTCCGGGCTGGCCATGCCGGAGTCGGTGCGCCTTGTCGTCCTCGCCACCCTGACCCTCGCTCTGGTCTTTCCCGCCTACGGCGCCTTCGTCCGCCACAGCGCGATCGGCCGCGTGCTGCACGGGCCTCGGCCCAAAGAGAGCACGGGACTGCTCGGCTGGAGGTTTACTCCGCCAACAGCGGCAGCAGAGCACCGAGCTTGATCTCGGTCTCGGCCAGCTCGGCCGCCGGGTCTGAGGCCGCGACGACGCCGACGCCGGCGTAGAGCCGGGCCTCGCGGTCGCGGAGCAGGGCACTGCGCAGGGCGACGCAGAACTCGCCGTCTTCGGTGGCGTCCATCCAGCCGACCGGGCCGGCGTACCAGCCGCGGTCCATGCGCTCGACCTCGTCGATCGCGGTCGCGGCCGCCGACCAGGGCTCGCCACCGACGGCCGGGGTCGGGTGGAGCATGCCGGCCAGCTCGACCGCCGAGCGCGGCTCGGCCAGCTGGGCCACGATCGGCGTAGCGAGGTGCTGGATGTTTGCGACCTTGACGATCTCCGGCTCGGGCGCCGCCTCGACCCAGACCGCGTGCTGCCTCAGGGCGCGGGCGATGCGCTCGGCGACGATCGCGTGCTCGTGGCGGTCCTTGTCGCTGCGCAGCAGCTGCTCGCCGAGATGGTCGTCGACGGCCGGGTCGGAGCTGCGCCGGGTCGAGCCCGCGAGGGCCACGGTCGAGACGCTCGCCCCGCTGCGCCGCAGCAGCAGCTCCGGGCTGGCGCCGACGAAGGCCGCCTCGGGCGTCCCGCAGCAGAAGCAGAAGCAGGAAGGGAACTGCTCGCGCATCGCGCCGAAGACGGCAGCGGGATCGTGCGCGGCGCCGGCGGAGACGAGCACCTCGCGGGCGAGCACGAGCTTCGACATCTCTCCGGCCTTGATCCGCTCGGTGGCGGCGGCGATCATCCGCTCGAAGTCGCCCGGTGGCCGGACGCTGCTGATCTCGACCCGAGAGGTCGGGTGGGGATCGAGCAGCGGCAGCGGATCGTCGCGCAAGCCGGCCAGACGAGCCTCCAGGGCGGCCACCTTCGTCCCGGGGTCATCGTCGGGGCGAACGAGGGCGTTGACGGTCAAAAAAGCGTCGTCGCCGCTGCGGCAGATCGAGAGCTCGGGCAAGACCAGCGAGGCCGGCGCAAGCGAGGACCAGGGCGATGAGCCGCCCCCTTCGGGGTCGAAGGCAAAACCGCCGAGCCAGACAACCCCGGCGCCGGCAGGGAGCCCGGGTGGCTCGTCAAAGATCGTCTCGGAGCGAAGGCACTCACGCGCGACGTCATCGAAGCGACCATCCCCCCGCGATGCAGCCTCATGAGCCACGCCGAGCCCCGCCAGGGCAAATTCCCGGTCCGGCTGCTCCCAGCAAAACCAGCGATCCGAAGCCAGCCGAGAGGCAAAGACCACCGCACAAGGGTCGACGCCCTCAAACGGTGCAGTAACGCTCACCAATGTCTTCCGACCCCGGGTGAGCGCGCGCTCAACCGCCGATCGGAGACCGATGAATGACGAGTTCCAGAGGTCGCTAGGCAAGGACGCAGGGAGTATGAATAGCAGAGCTATTCATACGACCGAGGACGCCGCATAGCGACCTCTGGGGCCGTCATTTTCAGTCTCCGCCGCGGGCGATCGCGATCTCGCCAGTGCGGACCATCTCCACGAGTCCGTGGGGGCGGATCATCCGCTCGAAGGCCTCGATCTTTTCGGCGGAGCCGGTCACCTCGATCGTCACCGTGCGGCGGGCGACGTCGACGATCTTGGCCCGGAAGATCTCAGCGAACTGGATGATCTCGGCGCGGTTCTCGACCGCGGCCGAGACTTTGAACATCGCCATCTCGCGAGCGACCGTCTCCTCCGGCGCCATGTCGCGGATCTTCAGCACGTTGACCAGCTTGTGCAGCTGCTTGGTCACCTGGTCGATCGGATGCACGGCGCCGTCGAGGGTTAGGGTGATGCGGGAGATGCTCGGATCGTCGGTCGGGCCGACCGCGAGCGTGTCGATGTTGAAGCCGCGTCGGGAGAAGAGTCCGGCGACGCGAGCCAGCACGCCGGGCTTGTTCTCGACCAGGATCGAGAGGATGTGTTTGCGGCCGCTGAGCTGGCCGGGCACGCGCAGCTCCTCCAACTTCACCACCTGTGGGGTGCCGGCCTCCATCAGCCGACCATGTCTCGGGCCGCTGCTCCCGCGGGGATCATCGGGAAGCAGTTCTCCTCGGGCGAGACGCGCACGTCGAGCAGAACAGGGCCGTCGGTTTCCAGCGCCTTGGCCATCGTCCCCTCGAGGTCGGCGGAGTCCTCGCAGCGCAGCCCGGTGGCGCCGAAGGCCTCGGCCAGCTTCACCCAGTCCGGGCTCGGCCCCATCTCGACCGAGCTGTAGCGGCGGTCCCAGAAGAGCTCCTGCCACTGGCGGACCATGCCCATGTAGCCGTTGTTCATCAGGAAGACCTTGACCGGGATCTCTTCGGCGACGCAGGTCGCCAGCTCCTGGCAGTTCATGATCAGGCTGCCGTCGCCGGCGAGGCAGACGACGGTGTCGTCGGGGCAGGCGATCTTGGCGCCCACCGCGGCCGGCAGGCCGAAGCCCATCGTGCCGAGCCCGCCGGAATTGATCCAGCGTCGCGGCTTCTCGAAGCCGTAGTACTGCGCCGCCCACATCTGGTGCTGGCCGACGTCGGAGGTGACGATCGCGTCGCCCCCGGTCGCCCGGTGCATCGCCTCGATCATGTACTGCGGCTTGATCTCACCGTCGCTGCCCTCGTCGTAGCGCAACGGGTAGGAGTCCTGCCAGGCCTTGATCCGGCTCCACCACTCGTCGAGGCGCGAGGAGTCGGTCTGCAGCGCCCTGTACTCGCGGGTCAGCTCCGGCAGCACCAGCTTGGCGTCGCCGACGATCGGGATGTGGGCCGGGACGTTCTTGGAGATCTCGGCCGGGTCGATGTCGATGTGGATGAACTTGGCATGGGGAGCGAACTCGGAGAGTTTGCCGGTGATGCGATCGTCGAAGCGGGAGCCGATCGCGACGATCAGGTCGGCCTCGTCCATCGCGTAGTTGGCGGCGCGGGTGCCGTGCATGCCCAACATCCCCAGCCACTGCTCGCCGGATGCCGGGTAGGCGCCGAGGCCCATCAGAGTCGAGGTGACCGGGAAGCGGTCGGCGGCGGCAAGCTGGCGCAGCTCCTCGGAGGCGTCGGCGTTGACCACGCCGCCGCCCGTGTAGAGGATCGGCCGCCGGGCGTTGGCGATCGCCTTGGCGGCGATGCGGATCTGCTTGATGTTGCCGCCGTGGGGCGGTTTGTAGCCGGCCAGCTCGACCGGCTCGGTGCGCGGTGCGTAGTCGATCTCGGCGCGCGAGAGATCCTGGGGGATGTCGAGCAGGACCGGGCCGGGGCGTCCGGTCGAGGCGACGTGGAAGGCCTCGTGGACGTCCTCGGGGATCTGGCGCGGGTCGGTGACCGCGAAGGAGTGCTTGACGAAGGGCAGCGTCGCGCCGAGGATGTCGGCCTCCTGGAAGCCGTCGGTGCCGATCAGCTCGGTGCGCACCTGGCCGGTGATGAAGACGGTGGGCACCGAGTCCAGCATCGCGTCGGCGATCGCGGTGACGAGATTGGTCGCCCCGGGACCAGAGGTGGCGAAGGCGACCCCGACTTTGCCGGACGCCTTGGCGTACCCCTCCGCGGCGTGACCTCCCCCCTGCTCGTGGCGCACCTGGATGTGGCGGAACTCCGCGTCGACCAAGGCGTCGTAGGTGGGCAGGTTCGCCCCACCGGGAATCCCGAAAACGTGTTCCACGCCCTCGGCCTTGAGGCTCTGCATCAGTGCGTCCGCTGCTCTCATCTGAGAGGCGATGCTACCAGCGGACCGCTGCCTGCCGACCAGGGGTTTTCGGTTAGCCAGAGCCGTTGCCGCGTCTCCAGCTATAGCTGGACAGGCGCGCCGGGGCTCCAGCGTGTCTTGGGATCGATTGACCCCTCGATCACGCGCCCCTTGTGACGCTCGATCGCGTGGATCATCGACTCGACCAGCTCCTCGCCGAGCAGCGTCGGCTCGAGGCCGAGGTCGAGCAGCTTGGTGTGGACCGCGTTGTAGTAGTGCTCTTCCTTCTCCACCCGCGGGTTCTCGCAATGCTGGATCTCGACCGAGTAGCCGAGGTGCTCGCCGGCGTGCTTGACCAGGCGAGCCAGGTCGAGCACCGAGAACTGCTCGGTGAACTGATTGAAGACGCGAAACTCGCCGGCCTCGGCCGGGTTTGCCGCCGCCAGCTCGACGCAGGCGAGGGTGTCGCGGATGTTGAGGAAGCCACGGGTCTGCGTGCCGGCGCCGTAGACGGTCAGTGGGTGCCCGATCACGGCCTGCAGGCAGAAGCGGTTGAGCACGGTGCCGAAGATCTCGTCGTAGTCGAAGCGGGTGATCAGGCGCTCGTCGCGAGCGGCCTCCTCGGTCTCGATCCCGTAGACCACGCCCTGGTTGAGATCGGTGGCGCGCAGGCCCCAGGTGCGGCAGGCGAAGTGGATGTTGGTCGAGTCGTGGACCTTGGAGCAGTGGTACAGCGAGGCCGGCAGCTTCGGGAACGGCAGGGTGTCCTTGCGCCCCTTGTGCTCGATCTCGATGTAGCCCTCCTCGATGTCGATATCGGGCTGGCCGTACTCGCCCATCGTGCCGAGCTTGACCAAGTGGCAGTCGGGCACGTGGTCGCGGATCGAGAAGAGCAGGTTGAGGTTGCCGATCACGTTCGCGTACTGGGTCTCGACCGCCTTCTCGCGCGAGGCCATCGAGTAGGGCGCCGAGGCCTGCTGGCCGTAGTGGACGACCACTTCGGGACGGGTCTCGGCGACGACGCGATCGAGAAAGTCGCCGTCCTGAACCGACCCGACGAAGCTGTGGATCTCCTCGCCGGACAGCTCCTTCCAGGCCGCGATGCGTTGGTCGAGGCCGGCGATCGGCGTCAGCGAGCCGGTCCCGGCTTCTTCGTGCCAGCGACGGCGAGAAAAGTCGTCGACGACTGAGACCTCGTGACCGCGGGCCGAGAACCTCATAGCCGTCGGCCAGCCCAGGTAGCCGTCGCCCCCAAGGATGAGAACGCGCATAGGTCGCGGCAGCGTAGCGGACGGGAGTGACGCGACGCCCCCGGCGACGCCCGCAGAGCGCCATAGCATCACGCCGATGAGCGGCTTGACAGAGCGGAACGGCGGGCGCCTGGGGGTCGCTGTCCTGGCGGCGATCCTGGTCCTCGGACTGGGCTTGCGCGTCGGTGAGGCCTGGAACGGGCGGGCGCCGGTGTTCGATGCGGCCGCATATGCCGAGATCGCCGCGAACCTCGACCGCGGCGAGGGCTTCACCCTGGGCGCGAGCGCTACCCAACCGGCGAGCAACTACTCGCCTGGCTTGCCCCTGATCGCGGCCGGCGTCTACAAGCTTGTCGGAGGCGTTCACGAACGCACCGCGCGGCTCGTCCTCGCCCTGCTCGGCTCGCTCGCGGTGCTCTTCGCCTACCTGATCGGGCGACGGCTTTCAGGGCCCGTCGCCGGCCTGATCGGCGCAGGGTCTTTCGCCATCTACCCGGCCTTGCTCGAGTACCAAGGGATGCTCATGGGAGAGCCGCTGGCGGCGACCCTGTTGTCCGCGGCAGTCCTGTCGATGCTCTGGGCAGATGGCGCGAGACAAGCGAATCCGGCGCGCGGGTCCTTTCCCGGGGCAGGGGGGCCTGCGGGCGGTCCATCGGCTGTCCTCGACCCCCCTGCCCCGCGCCACCCGCTCGTCAGATGGGTACTGCCAGGCGCCCTGCTCGGAGCGCTGGCCCTGGTTCGGCCCGAGTACATCGGGGTCGCGCTGCTCGTGAGCTTGGTTGTCCTCATGAGGCGCGGATGGCACGGTTGGCGAGCGACTTGGGCTCAAGCGCTGCTTCTGCTGATTGGGATCGTGGTAGTCGTCGCGCCATGGACGGTGCGCAACGCGGTTGCGCTCGATCGATTCGTGCCTATTTCGACCGGGGGCGGACAGGTTCTGTTCGCCGGGACCTACCTGCCTTCGGATGGAGATCCGGAAAAGGTCGGAGCGGAGGTGGTCGAGCGGCATCCGAAGCTGTTCGGGCCGCACGCGGTCGAGCGGCTGCGGCTGGAGCAGATCCTGACTCGGTTGGCGGAGCAGCGGTATCCGGGGCTGGAAACGGACAGGGCGCTCTCGAGGATGGGCAAGGAGCAGCTTTGGGACGACATCGGCGAAGAGCCTCTGGAGTACGCGGGGTTCGTGGCGACGAAGGTGGCGCGGATCTGGTCGCACGGGCCGCGGGCCGCGATGCGCGAGCCCGGCTGGGAGCTGCTGCACTGGGCGCTGGTTGCGCTCGGGGCGATCGGGCTCGTGGTGCTGGCAGCTCAACGCCGCTGGGAGGCGCTGCTGCTGGCGACGATCTTCGGCGCGATCACCGCGCTCAGCGCCCTGCTCGTCGCCTCGCCGCGACGGGTGCTGGTGATGATGCCGCTCGTCGCCGCCCTCGCCGGCGTCGGCGTGGTCGCTGCCCAGGCGTGGCTGCGAACGCGCATCCGACATTGACCACACCAGAGCGGGGTCAATGTCGGATGCGTGACCCGGGATAGCCTGCCGCGATGGCATCGCTGAAGACGTGGCTCCGCGAGTTGCCTGAGCGGCACGGGCGCAAGACGCTGATCCTGCTGGCGGCGATCCTGCTGATCGGCTTCGGCCTGCGCGCCTACCGCGTAGTCGAGCCGCTGCCCGCTCCGGGCGACGACGCCCACGCCTACTACGCCCTCTCCAAGGCCCTCTACACCGAAGGCAGCTTCGGCGGGGCCGACTTCGAAGACTCCAGCGACTGGTCCCCCGGAGCACCCCTGCTCTACGCCGCAAGCTTCTACGCCACCGCCGGCGCCCGCGAAGGAACCGCCCGCATGGTCGAGCTTCTCCTAGGCCTCGCAACCATCCTCGTCGTCTACCTCCTCGGCCGCCGCATCGCCTGCCGGCCGGCAGGTCTCCTCGCCGCTTTCGGCGTCGCGATCTACCCCCCCTTCATCCACTCCGTCGGCGCCCTCTACTCCGAGCCCCCGGCGATGCTCGCCCTCCCCGCCGCGGTCCTCGCCTTCCTCTGGGCCTCTGACGGACTCGAAGTCGGAATCGGCTCCTCGCGCGGGTGGCACGGGGCAGGGGGGGCGAGGACAGCCCGTGGACTGCCCGCCGGCCCCCCTGCCCCGGGACAGGACCCGCGCGCCAAGGCGTCGGCAGCCCGGTGGCTGGTCCCTGGCCTGCTGTTCGGCCTGACCGCCCTGATCCGCCCCGAGTACCTCCTGGTCGGCATCGCCTTCGCCATCCTCGCCCTGATCCGCATCGGCCGCGCCCGCGGCTGGAAGCCGGGTCTCGCGGGAGCGTCCCTGATGGCGCTGGCCCTGGTCCTGCCGATCGTCCCCTGGGCTGTGCGAAACCAGATCGTCCTCGACCGCACGGTGCCGATCTCGACCGGCGGCGGCAAGGCGCTCTACGTCGGCACCTTCCTGCCCGCCGACGGCGAATACCAGCGGGTCAAGGCGATCCTCGCCAAACGCTACCTCCACCGCGACCTCGACCCCCATTCCCGGGCGCTCGAGGAAGTCGACCCCGCCCCGCTCTTCGATCGCGTCGCCGCCCGCTATCCCGACCTGCCGCGCGACTCGGCCCTCGGCAAGATCGGCAAGCAGAACCTCTCCCACTACTTCGGCGAAGACCCGGCCGGCTACCTGGCGATGACCGCCCGCAAGACCTGGCGGATGTGGACCGCCGGGGTCGGCGAAGCGATGAGCGGCACCGCCGGGCGCGTGATCCAGACGCTGATCGTGGCCCTCGCCCTGGCCGGTCTCGGCGTGCTCGCCTGGCGGCGCTGGTGGTGGGAGCTGGTCGCGGTGGCGACCCCGCTCGTTCTCGTCACCGCGGTCGGGGCGGCCTCACTGGCGGCCAGCCGGCGCAACGAGGTGCTGATGACGCTGATCTTTCCGCTTGCCGCCGCGGCCCTTGCGCGGGGGACGGCGGCCGTATTGTCCAGCCGGACATGGTCCCCGCAGCAGGCATCTTCCCCGCCGAACTGACGGCCCTGCGCGGCTTCGGCCTGCTCGCGGCGATCTTGATCGTTGCCTACGCCGTGCTGCGCCGCCGCTCGCTGCGCAATGCGGACGTCGTCATCCTGCTCGCCGCCGGGCTCGGCCTGGCGCTCGTCTCCGGCACCGAAATCACCGACAAGCTGCTCTCGGCCTTCTCCTTCGAGAAGGGCAACGGCGGCCGCATCCTCGGCCTCGCCGTCTTCGCCATCTTCATCCTCTTCCTGCTGACCCTGCGCGCCCTCTCGCAGGCGGCCCGCAACGCGCGCCAGCTCTCCGCCGTGCTCGAGGGCCTCGCCTGGGAGGAGTTCCGCCAGGCGGCCCTGCCCGAGCGCTTTCGCGGCAGGATCGCGATCCTCGTCCCGGCCTACAACGAGGCCGAGAACATCGGCTACGTGCTCGATCGCATGCCGAAAGAGGTCTGCGGGAGGGCCACCGCGGTACTCGTCGTCGACGACGGCTCGCGCGACGGGACCGGCGACGTGGCCGCCGCGCACGACGCCGTCGTCGCCCGCCACGTGATCAACCGCGGCGGTGGCGCGGCGTTGCGCACCGGCTACCGGTTGATGGTCGAATCGGGCGCCGAGATCGTCGTCACCCTGGACGCTGACGGGCAGCACCTGCCCGCCGAGATGGAGCGCCTGGTCAAACCCGTGCTCGACGGCGAAGTCGACGTCGCCCACGGCTCACGCGTGCTCGGCCAGGCCGATCGCAACCACTTTGCCCGCGAGCTCGGCATCGTCTTCTTCAACCGGCTCGTCTCCGCGATCACCCGCACCCACGTAACCGACTGCTCCAACGGCTACCGGGCCGTGCGCACGACCGTGCTGCCTCAGCTCGTGCTGCGTCAGGAGCAGTTCCACACCTCCGAGTTCATGATCGAGGCGATCAAGCGCGAGATCCCCGCCCGCGAGGTGCCGATCACCGTCGAGCAGCGTCTGCACGGCCACTCGAAGAAGCCCGCCGTCTTTCGTTACGGGATGGGCTTCGCCAACGCGATCGTCCGCACCTGGCTGCGCTAGCGGCTCGACAGCGTTGGGCCTCCCCCAACCCTGTCTCTACCCAACCCCCGGATGACGGACCGCCGCTGGATCGGGCAGGTAGAGGTCAGTGCCGCAGCGCGGACAGACTTGGACGTAGAGCTTGACCGCCTTGTGGCAGTTGGGGCACTGGCGTTCCGGTTCGTTCTTCTCGCTGCGGTAGAGGATCACCGCGATCAGGCCGAGCGGCGGCAGCGCCGTGCCGATCACCAGCCAGAGCCAGAAGGAGCTGCCCTTGCCTCGGCCGATCAAGGCCGTGGCTAGGCCGAAGGAGAGTGCGATGACGGGGTACTCGAATCCCACGTCTCTATTGTCGCCTCCAGCGGCTTCGGGTGCCCGATCGAGCCGACCTCGGAGATGTCGCGGCGGAAGGGCAGGCTCGCCGTCCAGTCGATCACGGCACGGGCCTTGCGGGCCGCCCCCGGGATCTGGCTCATGTGGTAGGTGCGCGCCATCCACCAGGCCGGGAAGCCGCGGAAGGTGCGACCGCCGACCTTGCCGACCGCCTTGTAGCGACCGAGGTTGACGAAGGCCGCATTGCCCTTGTATTCGAAGCGGCGCGAGCTGCCGATTCCCAGCTCGGCGGCGATGTTGCGGGCCGCGACCGGGCCCTGGCGCACTGCATGTTGTGCGGTCGGCGGGCAGAGGCCACCGCGTGGGTCGGGCGCGGCGGCACAGTCGCCGATCGCCCAGACCGAGTCGAGCCCCCTGACGCGCAGGCGATCGTCGACCGGAACGCGACCGCGCTCGTCGAGCGGCAGGGAGAGCCGGCGCAGGCTCGGGTGCGGGGAGACCCCCGCCGTCCAGACCACCGTGCGCGTCGGCAGCGTCTCACCGGTGGCGATGCGGGCGCTGTGGGCGGTGACCTCCTCCAGCGTCGTGCCGAGGCGGATGTCGATGCCGCGGCCGCGCAGCTCGCGCAGGGCGTAATCGGCAAGCTCGGCATCGATCTCCGGCAAGACCCGATCCGAGGCCTCGACCAGGACCCAGCGCATCCCGTGCAGCCGGGCGCGCGGGTAGCTCTCGATCGCGTCTGCGGCGAAGTCCTGCAGCTCGGCGAGCGCCTCCAGGCCGGCGTAGCCCCCGCCGACGAATACATAGGTGAGCAATTCTCCGCGGCGAGCGGCATCCTCGGTCGCGTTGGCCGCCTCCAGGGTCTCGATCACGTGATTGCGCAGCCAGATCGCATCGGCGAGGCTCTTGAAGCCGATCGCGTGCTCGGAGAGGCCGGGCACCGGCAGTACCCGAGAGACGGAGCCGAGGGCGACCAGCAGCTGGTCATATGGCAGCTGCTCGGATTCCCCATCGCGGGTCCGCAGCTCGACCGTCTTGGCGACGGGATCGTGGGCGGCGATCGAGCCCAGCCTCAGGTAGGTGCGATTGAGGATCTCGCGCAGCGGCGTGACCACGTGCCGCGGCTCGAGCGTGCCGGCGGCCGCCTCGGGCAGGAACGGCGTGTAGAGCATGAAGTTGGCGTCGTTGACCAGCACCAGCCGGGTCGACTGGCGCGGCATGATCCGCTCCAGCTCCCGCGCGGCCATCGCTCCGCCAAAACCACCTCCGGCGATGACTACGTTCCAGGCCATGACTTGAACTTAGCACTTTGTAACAAGTTGTTACAAAGTGCCGGACCGCACATGTCGCCAGTCAATCGGCGCCGAGCTTCTCCTTGATGAGACAGTTGATTTCTCCGCCGTCCGCGCGTCCCTTCGTTTGCTTCATCACGGCGCCGACGATGGCGCCGATTGCCTTCTGATTACCCGAACGGACCTGCTCCGCGGCGTCGGGGTTGGCCTCGATCGCGGCAGCGACGATTGCCTCCAGCTCACTTGAGTCCGAGATTTGAGCGAGGCCCTCGCGCTCGACGATCGCGGCGGGGTCGCCGCCCTCGGCGACAAGAGCGGAGAGAACGGCCTTGCCGCTGCCGTGGGAGATCTTCTTCTCCTGGACGAGGCCGATCAGGGCGGCGAGAGCGGCGGGTTCCACCTTCGACCCGGCGGCGCTCCCCTCTCCCCCGTCCTGGCGCAGCGCCGCGGCCAGCTCGCCGGTGACCCAGTTGGCGACTACCCGCGGCTCGATGCCGGCGGCCTCCTCGGCGGTGCGCTCGAAGTACTCCGCGGTCTCGGGATCGGCCGCCAGCAGGGCCGCGACGTCCGCGGCCAGGCCGAGCTGGTCGCGGTAGCGCTCGCTCCTCGCCGCGGGCAGCTCCGGCAGCGACTCGCGTGCCTCGCGCAACATCGCCTCGGTCGGGGCGATCGGGACCAGGTCGGGCTCGGGGAAGTAGCGGTAGTCGTGCGCCTCCTCCTTCGAGCGCAGCGGGTGCAGGGTGCCGTCCTCGGGGTGGAAGTGGAGGGTCTCCTGCTCGACCGTCCCTCCCGCTTCGATCAGCTCGCGCTGGCGGGACAGCTCGGCTTCGATGCCGCGCTCGAGGAAGCGGAAGCTGTTCATGTTCTTCAGCTCGGTCTTCGTCCCCAGCTCCTCGCTGCCGGCCGGCCGCACCGA
This sequence comes from Solirubrobacterales bacterium, assembly GCA_044867925.1. Lineage (GTDB taxonomy): Bacteria > Actinomycetota > Thermoleophilia > Solirubrobacterales > 70-9 > VRUE01. The sequence continues at coordinate 33,051 of JBIOVV010000109.1, forward strand.
GATGTTGCCATCGACGCGCAGGCTGCCCTCCTCCATGCTGACGTCGGAGACGCCGAGCTGGCGCACGGTCTCGCGCAGCAGCCGCGCCCAGGCAGCGGCCTCGGCGGCGCTGCGCAGGTCGGGCTCGGTGACGATCTCGACCAGCGGCGTGCCGCCGCGGTTGAAGTCGACCAGCGAGGCGCCGGAGCCGTGGATCCGGCCCGACTCGCCGACGTGGATCATCTTCGCCGCGTCCT
>JBIOVV010000110.1:0-3661 GCA_044867925.1 Solirubrobacterales bacterium
AGCGCGACCAGCTGGAAACGATGAAGGACGAGTTCGTCCTCACCGCCTCCCACGAGCTGCGCAGCCCGCTCACCTCGGTGCAGGGCTTCGCCGAGCTGCTGATGCTGGAGCGCGACAAGCTCAGCCCTCAGCAGGCCGACACGGTCGAGATCATCCTCGACAACACGCGCCACTTGGTGCGACTGCTCAACGACCTGCTCGATCTCGCCCGCAGCGACGCCGGGCGGCTGACGATCAAACCCTCGCCCACCGACGTCGCCTCGCTGGTCGAAGACCCGGTGCGGACGATGCTGAGCCAGACCCAGGCCAAGCATCAATCGCTCACCCAGGAGATCCAGCCCGCCCTGCCGCACGTCAGCGTCGACCGTGACAGGATCCGGCAGGTACTCGTGAACCTGCTCACCAACGCGCACGAGTACTGTCCCGAAAAAGCGGCGATCCACGTGTCAGCGACCGGCAACGGCGATGGAGTGGAGCTGTCGGTGAGCGACAACGGGCCTGGGATGGCAGCGGACCAGCTTGAGCACATATTCGAGCGCTTCACGCGCGGAGACGCCGGGCTGACCCAGCACGTCGGCGGGACCGGCCTCGGCCTGGCGATCTCCAAATCGCTGGTCGAGCTGCACGGCGGCCGGCTCGCGGTCGAGTCGACCCCGGGCGAGGGATCCACATTTCATGTCTGGCTACCTGCCCTCAAGGAGACCCTGTGAGCACTCGCGTCCTGATCGCTGACGACTCGGAGACGATCCTGCTCCTCCTCCGCACCCGCTTGGAGATGGAGGGCTATGAGGTGGTCACGGCCGCCGACGGCGTCGAGGTGATCGAGGCGATCGCCGCCGGCCCGGCCCCGGACATCCTCCTGCTCGACGCGATGATGCCGCGCAAGTCGGGCATAGACGCCCTGCGTGAGCTGCGCGCCGGCGGCGTCGAGACTCCCGTCTTGATCGTCAGCGCCCACCAGGACGAGATGGACGCCGGCGCTCCCACCGACGTCGAGGTCAGCGGCTACATCACCAAGCCGATCGACTTCGAGCAGCTCTTCAGCCGCATCGCCGAGCTGACCGCCTAGTCAGCTCTTGGCGACCTCGAGCCGGATCTCCTTGCCCTTGACCTTGGTGCCGTCGAGGTACTCGACGGTGCGCTCGGCGACGTCGGGGTCGACGTGGACGAAGGAGAAGCGGTGCAGGACGTGGACGTCGTGGATCGCCTCCTCGGGCAGGACGGCACCCTCGCGCAGAGCCCAGCGCAGATCCTCCTCGGAGATGCCGCTGCGCTCGCCGCGGTTGACGAAGAGCTTCACGGCCTTGCCCGAATCCGCCGCGGCGCCGGCGCCCTCCGGGGCGGGCTTTGCCTCGGGCGCCTCGGCTGTGCCGGCCGTCTCGGCTGCCTTGGCCGTGTCGGCCCTCTCGGACGTGGGACGGCGCTCGCGACGGCGCGGGCGCGGGGCGTGCTCGAGGCGCTCCTCGGGGGTTTCCCACTCGCCGATCGTCGTCTTCACGTCGCGCTCGATGCGGCCGATCTCGTCGCGCTGAGCGGGCGTCACGAAGGTGATCGCGCGACCGGTCCTGCCCACCCGGCCGGTCCTGCCGATGCGGTGCACGTAGACCTCGGAGGAGGCCGGCACGTCGTAGTTGATGACGTGGGTGACGTGCTCGATGTCGAGGCCGCGGGCGGCGATGTCGGTCGCCACCAGCAGCCGCACCCGGTGGTCCTTGAAGGCGATCATCACGCCATCGCGCGAGCCCTGGCTCATGTCGCCGTGCAGCGCCTTGACGTCGAGGCCTTTGTTCTTCAGCGTCTTCTCGAGCCGGTCGGCGCCGATCTTGGTGCGGCAGAAGATGATCGCCTGCTCGGGTTCCTCGATCTTCAGCAGATCGACGAGCTTTGCCGCCTTCTCTTTGGCCCCCACCTCGACGTAGGCCTGGGCGATCGCGTCGACGGTCAGCGTCTTCGGCGTGATGCTGATAGTCGTCGGGTCATACATGTAGCTCTCGGCGAGGCGTTTGACCGGCGGCGGCATCGTCGCCGAGAAGAGCGCCGTCTGGCGGCCGCTCGGGCACATGCGGAGGATCTTCTCGACGTCCTCGATGAAGCCGAGGTCGAGCATCTCGTCGGCCTCGTCGAGGACGACGTAGCGGGCCGCGGTGAGGACCAGCGAGCGACGGCTCATCAGGTCCATCATCCGGCCGACCGTGGCGACGACGACGTGGGCGCCGGAACGCAGCTGCGCCTGCTGGGATTTGATCGGAGCGCCGCCGAAGACGGCGACGATCTCGACGTCGAGGTGCTCGGCGTAGGAGCGCAGCGCCTGGGTCACCTGGATGCAGAGCTCGCGGGTCGGCGTCAGCACGACCGCCTGAACCTCGTCGTTGTCGGGATCGAGGTACTGCAGCAGCGGCAGGCCGAAGGCGGCGGTCTTGCCGGTGCCGGTCTGCGCCTGACCGATCACGTCGTGACCGGCGAGCAGCTCGGGGATCGCCTGGTCCTGAATCGGCGTCGGGTCCTGAAAGCCGAGCTCGTCGAGGGCCTGCTGAATCTGCGGCGAGAGCCCCAGCTCTTTGAAGGCGATCATCTAACCGCCCCCGGCCGCGGGAGCGAATCCCTGTCCATGTCTGATTCCTCAGGCATTCGCGGGAGCAGAGGAGGCGGTGACCGATGTCGGGTCCAGGAGGAGCTTGCCGCTGCTGCGGCGGGCGATCAGGTCTTCGTGGGCGCGGGCCGCCTCGGAGAGCGGGTAGACGCCCCCCACCGTGACCTCCAGCTCACCCGCGGCGACCGCCGCGAGCAGCTCGCCGATCATCGGCGCGACCAGGTCGCGCCGGGCGAGGAGGTGCACCAGCCAGAAGCCGACGACCGACTTCGAGCCGCGCAGCAGCGCCGCCGTGGAGATATCGCGCTGTTCGCGTGAGGCGATCCCGAAGACGACCATGCGTCCCAGCGGCGCGAGGATGCCCAGCTCCTGGTCGAACGCGTCGCCGCCGCTCATGTGCAGGACGGCATCTACCCGCTCGCCGCCGTTGGCCTCGCGGATCGCGGCGCCGAGGTCCTCGGCACGCGAGTCGACGCTGGCATCGGCGCCGAGCCGCTCGACCAGCGCCCGCTTCTCCTCGCTGGAAGCGAGCCCGATCACCTTGGCTCCGGCCCGCTTGCCCAGCTGGACCGCCAGTCCGCCGGTGCCGCCGGCGGCTGCCTCGACCACCAAGGTCTCACCGGCCTCGATCCGCGCGCAGCGCTGCACCAGCGCCTGCGCGGTCAGGCCCTGCAGCAGCAGCGCCGCCGCCTGATCGTCGTCGACCTCATCCGGCAGCGGGATCAGCAAGGACTCCGGCACGGCGACCTTCTCCGCGTAGCCGCCACTGCCCAGCAGCGCCGCGACGCGTCGTCCGTCAGCCGTGCGCCCGCTCACCTCGGCCCCCGGGATCAGCGGCAGAGACTGCTCGGCCAGGTAGTCGTTCCGAGTCGCGTGCGTATCGGCAAAGTTGATCCCGCTGCGAGCAACGTCGACGAGAACCTCCCCCTCACCGGGGACCGGAACCTCTGCGTCGACGAGCCGAAGCTTCTCCGGCCCACCGAACTCGTCTATCTGCACCGCCTTCACGGGCCGAGCATATTCGTCCCTGGAAGGGGGGACGGGTGCCCCTCCTGCGCGCGGCGTCATGTT
>JBIOVV010000111.1:0-2949 GCA_044867925.1 Solirubrobacterales bacterium
GCTGGTCCACAACGCCGGCGTCACCCGCGACCGCACGATCGCCAAGATGCCGGAGGACCGCTGGAGCTCGCTGATGGAGATCAACCTCTCCAGCGAGGAGCGGATCAACGACGAGCTGCTCGAGCGCAAGCTGCTGCGGCCCAACGGCCGCATCGTCTGCGTCTCCTCGATGAGCGGCGTCGCCGGCAACTCCGGCCAGACCAACTACGCCACCTCGAAGGCGGGCGTGATCGGCATGGTCGAAGCGCTGGCGCCGGAGCTGGCCAAGCGCAAAGCGACGATCAACGCCGTCGCTCCCGGCTTCATCGAGACTCAGATGACGGCGAAGATGCCGATCGCGATCCGCGAAGCCGGCCGACGCATGAACAGCATGTCGCAGGGCGGACTGCCGGTCGACGTCGCCGAGACGATCGCCTGGCTCGCCGGCCCAGCCTCTACCGGCGTCAACGGCAACGTCGTCCGCGTCTGCGGGCAGAGCCTGCTGGGGGCCTGATGGGCGTCCGCACGCTCGAGAGCCCGCCCAGCATCCTGCCGCTCTACGCCCGCGCAGCGGCACCGATGGTGCCGGGCGCTTCGCTGCTGCCCTTCGTCCCGGGGGGAGGCGAGGAGATCCCCGAGATCGAGCTGGCGCTGCCACGGGTCCGGGCAGGCGCCGAGCAGGTCGCCGCCTACGACCGCGTCTGCGGCTTCGGCCTGCGCGACCACCTGCCCCCCACCTACCCGCACGTTCTCGCCTTCCCGCTGCAGATGGCGGTGATGGCCGACGGCAGCTTTCCCTTCGGCGCCGTCGGCCTCGTTCACGTCGAGAACCAGATCGTCCAGCACCGGCCGATCGGCCTCGACGAGGAGCTGACGATCAAGGTCAAGCCGACGAAGCTCGCCCCCCACCCCAAGGGCCGCACCTTCAGTCTGCAGACCAAGGTCAAGGCCGGCAACCGAATCGTCTGGGAGTCGACCAGCACCATGCTCCGCCGCGGCCACGGCAACTCCGCCAACCTGCCCGCCGACGGGCCTAATAGTCGCGATATAGGCGACTTTGAGGCCCATCGGCGGCTGGAGGAGGAGGGGGCTGGGGCTACCTGGAAGCTTGGCGGCGATCTGGGGCGGCGCTATGCGGCCGTGTCCGGGGATCGCAACCCGATTCACATGCACGCCTGGACGGCGAAGCCGCTGGGCTTTCCGCGGGCGATCGCGCACGGGATGTGGACCAAGGCGCGCTGCCTGGCCGCGATCGATTCGCGGCTGCCCGACGCCTTCCAGGTTGACGTTCGTTTTCGCAAGCCGATCCTGCTTCCGGGCCGGGTCGAGTTCGTGAGCACCTCGCAGGGAGACGAGATCGAATTCGCGGTGCGCGACGCAAAGCGCGGCACACCGCACCTCGACGGCCGCGTCACGCCGGTAGAGGCCAAATCCAACGACGGGAGGAAGTAGAGATGCCCACCGCCACCGACGACAAGGGTGTGGCCGAGCGCAGCATGGGCCTCGGCCTGCGCTGGCTCAACAAGCTGGCCGGCTCGGACCTGCTCGACCGCATCCGCATCCGCAAGCAGGTTGAGCGTGCCCTCTTCACCGGCACCAAGAACGGCTTCCGCTCGGCGACCGCCGCCGGGCGCACTTTCAAGGCCGCCCAGAACCTGACCGGGCCCGCCCGGCAGAAGCCGAGCAAGCCCCGGGCGCTCTTCGATATCACCCCCGACGACGAGCAGCAGATGCTGCAGGAAGGGGTGCGCGACTTCGCCGAGGCCAAGGTGCGCCCGGTCGCCAAGCAGGCCGACTTCGACAAGGCGACGCCGGCCGAGTTGCTCGACCAAGCCAACGAGCTCGGCATCAACATGCTCGGCGTTCCCGAGGAGCTCGGCGGGGTCATGCACGAGCAGGCCGCGGTGACCAGCGTCCTGATCGGCGAGGCCCTCGCCCACGGCGACATGGGCGTTGCCTATGCCGCCCTCGCGCCGGGCGCGGTCGCGACGGCGATCGGCCACTGGGGCACGCCCGAGCAGGAGGCGACCTACCTGCCCGCCTTCACCGGGGAGGACACGCCGGCGGCGGCCCTGGCGATCCTCGAGCCGCGACCGCTCTTCGACCCGCTGAAGCTGGAGACGACCGCGCGCAAGGACGGTGGGGACTGGGTGCTCAGCGGCACCAAGTCGCTGCTCGCCCGCCCCACCGAGTGCGAGCTCTTCATCGTCGCCGCCGAGGCAGAGGATCTCGGCCCGGCGCTCTTCGTGATCGAGTCCGGCACCTCGGGCCTCACGGTCGAGGAGGAGCCGGCAATGGGCCTGCGGCCCGCCTCCACCGGCCGCCTCCTGCTCGAGGACGTGAAGCTGCCCGCCGCCGCCCTGCTCGGCGAGGGTAAGCGCAAGGACTACGTCGAGTGCGTGCAGCGCGCCCGCGTCGCCTGGTGCGCGCTAGCGGTCGGCACGGCCCAGGCCACGCTCGACTACGTCAAGCAGTACGTCAACGAGCGCACCGCCTTCGGCGAACCGATCTCCAACCGCCAGGGCGTCGCCTTCGCGGTCTCCGACATCGGGATCGAGTCCGAAGGCATGCGGCTCGCCACCTACCGGGCCGCCAGCCGTGCCGACCAGGGGCAGGACTTCGCCCGCGAGGCGGCGATGGCCCGCCGGCTCTGCGCCCAGAAGGGGATGCAGATCGGCTCAGAAGGCGTGCAGCTGCTCGGCGGCCACGGCTTCGTCAAGGAGCACCCGGTCGAGCGCTGGTACCGCGACCTCCGCGCAGCGGGCGTCATGGAGGGCGCCCTGCTCGTTTAGCGCCCCCGCGCTGAGAGCTGAAAGGAAGCCATGATCAATCTCGAGATACCGAAGAAGTTCAAGCCCCTCGCCCAGCAGGCGAACCAGGTCGCGACCGAGGTCTTCCGGCCGATCTCGCGCAAGTACGACGAGGCCGAGCACTCCTACCCCAAGGAGCTCGACATGCTCGCCTCGCTGA
>JBIOVV010000112.1:0-45723 GCA_044867925.1 Solirubrobacterales bacterium
CCTGCGCAACAGCGGGGAGGCTTGGCGAGTCCCATCCGGACCCGCCCGTGCGTGCAGATAGCCTGCGGCGATGGAAGCCGTGCTTTTGCTCACCAGCTTCGCTGTGATTCTCTGCGGGGCGCTGCTGTTCACCAACGCGGTTGAGTGGATCGGTCACCGGCTGGAGCTTGGCGAGGGCGCTGTCGGCAGCCTGCTGGCCGCGGTCGGTACGGCCATGCCGGAGACGCTGATCGCGATCGTCGCCTTGATCGGGGCCGCCGAGGGCGGCGATCAAGTCGCGATCGGGGCGATCGTCGGCGCCCCCTTTCTGCTTGCCACGCTGGCGATGGGCCTGGTCGGCCTCTTCGCCTACCTCTATCGCGAGCGGCGCCGGCAAGGGGTGGAGCTGAGCGCACACAAGCCGACGCTCGAGCGCGACCTGCTCTTCTTCCTCGTCTTCTTTGCCCTCTCACTGGCCTTGGGCTGGGGCGCCCCGGACCCGCTGCGCATCGCGGCCGGAATCCTCGTCATCCTCGCCTACCCCCTCTACATCGCCCGCACGCTGCGCGCCGGGGGAGAGGTGCAGGGCGAGGAGACGCTCAACCCCCTGGTCTTCGAGCGGCGCCCTGAGCGGCGCGAAGACCCCGGCTTGCTGCTCTGCGTAGTCCAGCTCCTCGTCGGCCTCGGGGCGATGGTCGGCGGTGCTCACCTCTTCGTCGAGGAGCTGCTCAGCATCGCCGACAGCCTTGGGGTCGAGGCCGTCGTCCTCGCCCTGATCCTCGCCCCGCTTGCGACCGAGCTGCCCGAGAAGGTCAACAGCTTCTTCTGGGTGCGCGAAGGCAAGGACTCGCTGGCGCTGGGCAACATCAGCGGCGCGATGGTCTTCCAGTCGACGATCCCGGTCGGGATCGGCCTGCTCTTCACCGACTGGGAGCTGAGTGGCAACGCCGCCATATCGATGGCCCTGGGGCTCGCCGGAGGCCTGCTGGCCTACGAGGCCCTGCACCGCCGCGGCCGCTTCGAGCTGCCCGCCGTGATCGGTTGGTTCAGCCTCTACGCGGCATTCATCGTCATCGTCGTGCTCGGCGCCTGAGGCGCGCCGCGCGGTGCTCAGGCGGCAGCGAGCTCGCCGAGGGCCTTGAGCACGAGGTCGTCGTGCTTTTTCGGCTGGACCTTGGGGAGCACGTGGGCGATCTTGCCGTCAGCGCCGATGATGAAGGTCGCCCGCTGCACGCCCATGTACTTCTTGCCGTACATCGACTTCTCGACCCAGGCCCCGTAGGCCTCGGCGACCGCATGGTCGGCGTCGGCGAGCAGAGTGAAGTCGAGGTCGAACTTGCGCGCGAACTCGTCGATGGCATCGACCCCGTCAGGGGAGATGCCGATGACGCGGACGCCGGCGTCCTCGTACTCGCCGCCGCGGTCGCGGACGCCGCAGGCCTGGGTCGTGCAGCCGGGGGTATCGGCGCGGGGGTAAAAATAGAGAACCACGGTTTTGCCGCGTAGGTCGGCGAGGCTGACCTCGTCGCCCCTCTGGTCGGGCAGGGTGAACTCGGGCGCGCTCGCGCCGGCTTCGAGCACCTACTCGGGGTCCTCGCGGCCGGGGTCCTGGCCGTCCTCGTCTTCGTCGAGCTCGTCATCGCCCTGCTCCAGGGCCGTCTCTGAGACAGAGCCGGTCGAGCCGGGGTGATAGCTGGTCTGGAAGCTCTCCAGCACGCGGTCCCGACCGTCCTCGTCGACCGGGACCTCGTCGGAGATGCGGACCCAGTCAGCGCCCTCGTAGGCCTCCATGTTGAAGACCTCCTGGTCCAACGAGGTCGAGTCGTCGACGACCACCAAGACCTCGGTCTGGGGGTTGAAATAGGTCCCGGGCTGCATCAGCAGATCCTCGACCTCGTAGAGGTTCTCCTCGGCTGCTCCGGCCATCAGGTGCCCAATCCTATGAAATCGGCGACCTGGCGCTCGACCTCGGCCTCGACGTCGAGCGGCTCCTCGCCGCGGCGCATGCGCCGTTCGTTGCGGGCGATCACCAGCTCGCGGACTTCTGCCCGCAGCTTCTCGTCGAGGTCGCGTTTCCTGCCCGCCTTGCCGCTCAGCTCAGAATCGAGCAGGGCGTTCATCTCGGCCTCGACGTCGAGCGGCTCCTCACCGCGCTGTAAGCGGCGGTAGGACTTGGCCTCGAGCATCTGCCGCGCCTCGGCCGCCTGGATTGCCAGGTCGATCTCCGGCGAAGGCTGGGCCAGGCGTGGTGGGGGCATCGATTGCATGACGCCGAAGCGCCCCTTGCCGAGCTCTTTCCAGGCGGGGCCGGAGCGGGCGAAGCTGATCGCGGCGATCGGCAGGGCAAAGAGCGTCACGGCCGCTAGCAGGTAGCCGCTCTGCAGATAGGTCAGTGCCGTTGGCCAGACCACCGCTCAAGGGTAAGGGCTTCGCTCTGGCGCCGCTATCCGGTAGCCTTCGGCCTTGGTTGACTGACCAGTCAATCGGTGGTCGTCGCCCCGTGGCGAGGCCGCTTCCAAGGCTTACGCAACGACAAGAAGGAGCCTCGACCAGTGGTTGACTTCACCCTTACCGACGAGCAGAAAGACCTGCGCGAGCTCGCGCACAACTTTGCGGAGAAAGAGATGCGCAGGGTTGCCTGGGAGTACGACAAGGACGGCACCTGGCCCCAGGACATCATCGATCAGGCCTGGGAGGTCGGGTTGATGAACACCCACATCCCCGAGGCCTACGGCGGGCCCGGCCTCGACTACCTCTCCGGCTGCCTGATCGAGGAGGAGATGGGCTGGGGCTGCTCCGGCATCGGCACCACGCTGATGGCCAACGGCCTGGCTTCGGCGCCGATCACGCTGGGCGGCTCCGAGGAGACCAAGAAGAAGTACCTCGGCATGCTGACCGAAGACAAGAAGCTCGCCTCCTTCTGCCTTACCGAGCCCGATGCCGGCTCCGACGTCAGCGGGATGAAGACCAAGGCCGTGAAGAAGGGCGACAAGTACGTCATCAGCGGCTCCAAGTGCTTCATCACCAACGGCACCTACGCCGACTACTTCACCGTCTACGCCAAGACCGACCCCGAGGCCGGACATCGCGGGATCAGCGCCTTCGTCGTCGATGCCGACCTCCCCGGGGTCAGCGTCGACAAGAAGGAGGACAAGATGGGCCAGCGGGCCTCCAACACCGCGACCATCTCCTTCGACGAAGTCGAGATCCCGGCCGAGAACCTGATCGGCGAGGAAAACAAGGGCTTCAAGCTGGCGATGATGACCCTCGACCGCACCCGTCCCGGCGTCTCGGCGATGGCCGTCGGCATCGGCCGTGCGGCGCTCGAGTACGCCACCGAGTACTCCAAGGAAAGGGTCCAGTTCGGCGTGCCGATCGCGATGCATCAGGCGATCCAGTTCATGATCGCCGACATGGCGACCAAGGTCGAGGCCGCCCGTCTGCTGGTCTGGAACTCGGCCGTCATGCTCGACCAGGGCGTGCGCAACAGCAAGGTCTCCTCGATGGCCAAGCGCTTCGCCGCCGACTCGGCGATGGAGATCACCGTCGACGCCGTGCAGGTCTACGGCGGCTACGGCTTCATCAAGGAGTACCCGGTGGAGAAGCTGATGCGCGATGCCAAGATCATGCAGCTCTACGAGGGGACCAGCCAGATCCAGCGCCTGGTCATCGCCAAGGAAGTGCTGCTGCCGCGCAGCGCCGGGGAGCCGACGCCCGAGGCTGAAGCGATGGCCGCCAAAGAGTCCGAGGGCAGCCAGTCCGAGCAGGCGGCCGCCACCGTCTGAGCGTTCCACGCGACTGAGGGCAGGGGCCCTGGTCAGAGAGCCGCCGGACCAATCAGTGTCCGGCGGCTCTTTTTCTGTGGGGGGTTCGGCGGCTAAGGTGGACAGATGATCGATCGGCGACTGATCGGCATCGCTTCCGATCCGGAGCGGCTCAGCGCGCTGACACTGCTCAACGAACGATCGGCTGGAGTCGGCGAGGTGGCTGAGGAGCTCGGGATGGAGCGGGCGGGTGCCGCCCGCCTGCTGGAGGCGATGCACGACGGCGGCCTGCTCGAGCTGGTGGGCGAGGCGCTGAATCGCGGAGCCGTAGAGCCACGCTACAAGGCGGTAGTGCGGGTGTACTGGGATGAAGACGACTGGGCGGCGCTCGACGTCGAGGAGCGGAAACGGATGACCGCCTGGATCATCGAGATGATCAACGCCGACGTTCGCGAAGCAGTCGAGGGCGGCACCTTCGTGAGCCGGCGGGATTCGCACGCCAGCCGCACGGTCCCGGTGGTCGACGAGCAGGGCTGGGACGAACTGCGCCGCATCCATGCGGACGCGCTCGACGCGGTTCTCGCGATCGAGGCGGCCAGTGCCGAACGCTTGGCCGAGAGCGGTGAGGCGGGGTTCCCGACGCTCTCGGCGATGCTCTGCTGCGAGCTGCCCCGGCGCGATGGAGCAGCGGCGGACTAGGCGACGCGGGCGCCCTGGCGGGCGGCCTTCTGCCGTTTCAGCTTGTCGAGTTCGACCTTGCGCAGCCGCACCGACTCGGGCGTCACTTCGACGCACTCGTCCTCGCGCAGGAACTCGACCGCGGCTTCCAGGGAGAGGCGTTTTGGCGGCGCCATGCGCTCCAGCACCTCGGCGCTGGCCGCTCGCATGTTGGTCTGCTGCTTCTCCTTGGTCGCGTTGACGTCCATGTCCTCGGCGCGGGCGTTCTCACCGATGATCATTCCCTCGTAGACCTCCTCGCCGGGACCGACGAAGAGCGTGCCGCGGTCCTGCAGGCCGATCAGCGCGTAGCCCGCGGACTTGCCGCGCCGGTCGGCGACGATCGAGCCGGTGGGGCGGAGTCGCAGCTCGCCTGCCCAGCGCTCCCAGCCGTCGAAGACGTGATGCATCACGCCGGTGCCGCGGGTCTCGGTGAGGAACTCGGTGCGGAAGCCGATCAGCCCCCGCGCCGGCACCAGGTATTCCATCCGCACCCAACCGGTGTCGTGGTTGGCCATCTGCTCCAGGCGGCCCTTGCGTCCTGCCAGCAGCTGCGTGATCGTGCCGACGTGCTCCTCGGGGGCGTCGATCGAGAGTCGCTCCACGGGCTCGTGCAGCTTGCCATCGATCTCCTGGGTCAGCACCCGGGGCTGCCCGGCGGTCAGCTCGAAGCCCTCCCGCCGCATCAGCTCCAGCAGGATCACGAGCTGCAGCTCGCCTCGTCCCTGCACCTCCCAGGCATCGGGACGCTCGGTGTCGCGAACGCGGATCGAGACGTTGCCGACCAGCTCCGCGTCGAGCCGGTCGCGAACCTGACGGGCGGTCAGCTTGCTGCCCTCGGTTCCGGCGAGGGGAGAGGTGTTGATCCCGAGCACGATCGAGAGCGAGGGCTCGTCGACCGTGATCACGGGCAGCGGCCGGGGGTCGGCCGGATCGGCCAGCGTCTCGCCGATCGTGACCTCTTCCATTCCGGCGACGGCGATGATCTCTCCCGGCCCGGCCTCTTCCGCCGGGACCCGCTCCAGCGCCTCGGTGATGTAGAGCTCGGAGACCGTGGCCCGCTCGATCCTCCCGTCGGCGCGGCACCAGGCGATCTGCTGGCCGGAGCGGATCGTGCCGTTGTGGACCCGGCAGAGGGCCAGCCGGCCGACGTAGGGCGAGGCGTCGAGATTGGTCACGTGCGCCTGCAGCGGATGGTCGGGGTCGTATTGCGGAGCCGGGATCCTCTCCAGCATCAGGTCCATCAAGGGCTTGAGGTCGGTGCCCTCGACCCCCTCCTCGAGTGAGGCCCAGCCGGCCTTGGCGTTCGTATAGACGATCGGGAAGTCGATCTGGTCGGAGTCGGCGTCGAGGTCGAGGAAGAGCTCGTAGACCTCGTCGACCACCTCGCCGATGCGGGCGTCGGGCCGGTCGACCTTGTTGACGACGAGGATCACCGGCAGCTTCGCCTCGAGCGCCTTGCGCAGCACGAAGCGCGTTTGCGGCAGGGGCCCCTCGGAGGCGTCGACGAGGAGCAGCACCCCGTCGACCATGGTCAGGCCGCGCTCCACCTCGCCGCCGAAATCGGCGTGGCCGGGGGTGTCGACGATGTTCAGCTTGACGCCGTCGTGGTTCACCGCGGTGTTCTTGGCGAGGATCGTGATCCCCTTCTCGCGCTCGAGGTCCATCGAGTCCATCACCCGCTCGGCGACGTCCTGACCCTTGCGGAAGGCGCCGGACTGCCAGAGCATCGCGTCGACCAGCGTCGTCTTGCCGTGATCGACATGGGCGACGATCGCGATGTTCCTCAGATCGTTTCGAGTGGCCATCTAGCGGGGAGAAAAGTCAGAGTGCAGTGCTTGGTTCGTGATTGCCTGATTCTTGTGACAAAAACGGGGCCCGCCTTGCGGCGGGCCCCGTAACTGCTCAAGTTCGGTAAGCGACTACGAGGTCTGCTGAACGCTCGCAGCGGCGGGGCCCTTGGGCCCTTCCTCGGACTCGTAGCTCACCTTGGCGCCCTCGGCCAGGGACTTGAAGCCCTCACCCAGGATCGCGCTGTGATGGACGAAGACGTCCTTCGAGCCGTCATCGGGCGTGATGAACCCGTAGCCCTTGTCGTCGCTGAACCACTTGACTGTTCCAGTCGGCATTTATTGCCTCCACTTGATGTGCTGCGAACGCGGAGGCTTCGGTAAAGCAACGACGCGAGCGCTAGACACGACTTTTTGCCGGATATCGATCCGACCTAACGCGGGGACCGTAGCAGGGATCGCGGCCTGGGCGCGGCGCTCGGATCGCCGTCCAGGCGTGTTTCAGGATCGAGGAGGACCAGTCGATACGGTGACTCAGATGATGCCTGCATGCACTTCCCGGGGCCGGGTGGGCGGCCTCTCGGTTGCCTGCTTGCTCTTCGCCATCGCGGTTTTGCCAAGCCCCGCGGCAGCGATGCGCAGCAGCAGCAACCTCTCGCCGCGACTTGCGAAGCTAACGTCGCCGGCGTTGAGAGGCGCTTCGCCCGCGAAACAGGCGCGCGCTCTCGGACTCGCTGCGGACGGCCTCGCCCGGCGGGGCAAGCGGGTGCTGGCCACGGTCCGCTTCGACGGCGGGGCGCTGGCGGCGCGCGACGACCTGCGCCGGGTCGGCGTGGAGACGCTGGCCGCCAGCGGGCGGTATCAGCTGGTCACCGTCGCTTCCACGCCGGCACGGCTCGGGGCGATCGCTCAGATGCCCGGCGTCGAGGGGGTGACCCCCGTCCACGCGCCCGTCGCGGCTGCCGCCACCTGTCCCTCGGGAGCGATCGTCTCCGAGGGCGATACGCAGCTTCAGGCCAAAGCCGCGCGCGAAGCCAACCCGGGCATCGACGGGGCCGGGATCGAGGTCGGCGTCCTCTCTGACTCCTTTGACCAGGCGACCGAAAGCGGACAAGGTGGGCCGATCGCGACCCACGCTGAAGAAGACGTGGAAAGCGGCGACCTGCCGGGTCCGAACGGTTGCCCCAATGCCACGCCGGTGGACGTTCTGAGTCCGATGGGCGAAGGAAAAGCCTCTGACGAGGGCCGGGCGATGACCCAGATCGTCCACGATCTCGCGCCCGGGGCCAGCCTTGGCTTCGCCTCCGCCTTCAACGGGGAACTTGCCTTTGCCAGCAACATCAAAGCGCTGGCGCAAGCAGGCGCCGAGGTCATAGTCGACGACGTCTTCTACCTCGAAGAGCCTTTCTTCCAGGACGGACCGGTCGCCGTCGCGGTCGACGAAGTCGTCGAAAAAGAAGACGTCGCCTACTTCTCGGCGGCGGGCAACAACAACCTGGTCGACGAAGAGGGCCACGACATCGCCTCCTGGGAAACGCCGAAATACAGGGATGCCGGAGCGTGCCCGCCGGCCGTAAAGGCGGTTTCGGGCCTCAACCCCGTCCATTGCCTCGACTTCCATCCGGGCCTGGCCGTCGACAAGACCTTCGGGATCGAAGTGGAAGCGGGAAAAACGCTGACCGTCGACCTGCAGTGGGATGAACCCTGGTTTGGGGTCGGCACCGATCTCGATGCCTTCCTCCTCGACTCGACCGGCAGCCGGATCGCCGAATCCCCCGAAGACAACGTCGCCATCACCCAGACTCCGGTCGAGATCGTCGAATGGACCAACTCGAGCGGTGGCCCGCGGACGGTGCAGCTGGTCGTCAATCGGTTCTCCGGCGGCAACCCGCGCCTCAAGTATGCCCTGATCCAGAACGGCGGGGGAGTCTCCGCCACCGAGTACCCGCGCTCGAGCGGCGAAGACGTGGTCGGCCCGACGATCTTCGGTCACAGCGGCGCGGCCGGCGCGATCTCGGTGGGGGCCGTCTTCCGCCAGGACATCGAAGGCAAAACGACGCTGGAGCCCTACTCTTCCCACGGCCCGGTCATCCATGATTTCGGACCGGTCGAGGGATCCACGCCCGCCGCCCCGATCGCGGAGGAGACGATCTCCAAGCCTGACCTGATCGCCACGGATTGCGTGCGGACGACGTTCTTCGCGGCTTTCAGGACCGGCTTCTGGCGTTTCTGCGGCACCTCTGCGGCGGCGCCGCATGCCGCGGCGGTCGCCGCCCTGATGCTCGATCTCGAACCGGCCGCCGGAAGCGAAGACCTTCGCAGCGCCCTGATGGCAAGTGCGACGCCGCTCAGCGGCTACGACTCCTGCGAGATCGGCGTCGGCCTCGTCGAAGCCGTCGGCGCGCTCGAGGAAGTGGTCGCCAAAGCTGGCGAGGCCGAACCGACCTGCAAACCGCCGGAATCCGAAATCGACCCCGAAGATGCCGCCGCGCCGGGAAACTGGGGCAGCGAATCGCCACCGCCGGTGACGAACGGCGGGACTGGCAACACGACCCCTCCGGGGCCGACCGTCGAACCTCCGCCGCCGTCCCCGGTGCCGCCCCGCACCTTCATCAGGCAGCATCCGCGGAAGGTCATTCGGACCCCGCATCGCCGCGCCCTGGCGGTCTTTCGCTTCGGCTCTAACGAAGCCGGTGTCTCGTTCGTCTGCCGCATCGACGGCGGCCTCTTTCGGCCCTGCCCCGAACGCCTGGCGCGGCGCTTCCCGCTCGGCTGGCACACCGTCGACGTGGCCGCCCGCAATGTCGACGGCATCGGCGACAGGACCCCCGCTCGCTATCGCTTCAAGGTCAAAAGAGTCCGCTGAGCAGGTCCAGCTGGGTGCCGAAGTAGACCGAGATCGCGGTGATCGGCAGGTAGCCGACCGCGGTCGTCCAGAGGAAGCGCCAGACCGGCACGTGGGCCGCCCCCGCCGCGTAGGAGACGAGGCTGAAGGGAAAGATCGGGATCAGCCGCGCCGCGATCAGGACCTTGGCGCCGCCGCGCTCGATCCGCGCCTCGGTGCGCTCGAAGCGCTCGCTGCCGAGCCAGCGGTCGAGTAGGGGCCGCGCCACGGAGCGGCCGATGACGAAGCAGACGAGTCCCGAAAGCAGCCAGCCGAGCATCATCAGCAGCAGGGCGGGGAGAAAGCCGTAGGCCAGGCCGGCGGCCGCGTCGACGATCTCGGCCGGGTAGAAGACGATGGCGTGTACCAGCGCCAGCCCCAGGATCAGCAGCGGCCCGGCGACGCCAAGGCTCTCGATCTCGCTGCGGACGGTCTCGGTGTCGCCGTCGATCGCCGCCACGGCCGCCTCGTGCAGGGCCGGAACGGCGAAGACAAGGCCGGCGAGGAGGGCGACCCCGGCCAGGGTGATGCCGATCTCGACCAGCGGCGGGCGGCTATCCACGCAGGCGCTCGGCCAGGCCGGAATGGCGTCGACCGCTGTCGTCTCGGTGCACGGCGCCCTTCAGGGCGATGCGGTCGCCGACCAGAACGCAGGCGCGCCGCGCTCGCGTGATCGCGGTGTAGAGCAAGGGCCGGGTGAGCATTCCGGCATTGGCGCTGTGGCAGACGGCGACCACCACCGGCACCTCGCAGCCCTGCGACTTGTGGACCGAGATCGCGTAGGCAAGGCGCAGGGTGCCGGTCTCGCGGTAGGGAACGCTCAGCGTTCGCTCCTCGTCGGTGAGCAGGGTGAGCGTTTCCCGCTCCCGGTCCATGCCTTCGAGGAAGACGATCGAGCCGTTCATCAGCCCCAGCTCATGCGAGTTGCGCGTCTGGATCAGGCGGTCGCCGATCCGGAAGCGCTCGTCCACCCGTTCGCCATCCGGGTTGAGGCGCTCACGCAGTTGCTCGTTGAGCGCGTCGATCCCCACCGGTCCTTTGTAGACCGGCGCCAGCACCTGGATCTCGCGGATCGGGTCGACGCGGAAACGCTCGGGCGCCCGCTCGGCGACCATCTCCACGACGGCCTCCCGAAGCGGGGCGGGGTTGCGCTTCTCAACGAAGAAGAAGTCCTGCTCCTGGTTCTCCTCCGGCTTCAAATGTGGGACGCGGCCCTCGTTGATCTCATGGGCAGCGGTGATGATCATCGACTCGGCCGCTTGGCGGAAGATCTCCGTCAGCCTTACGACCGGGGCTCGTTCGGAGGCGATCAGGTCATCGAACGGCTTGCCGGCTCCGATCGGAGGCAGCTGATCGGCATCGCCGACGAAGACGATGTGGGTCGACTCGGCGAGGCCTCCGAGCAGCATCTCGATCAGGCGCAGGTTGAGCATCGAAGACTCGTCGACGACGATGAGGTCGGCGGGCAGTGGGCGACCCGGCTTGAAATCCGGCTCCCGGCCCGGCGACCAGCCAAGCAGGCGGTGGATCGTCTTCGCTTCCTGCCCGGTCGTTTCCTGCAGGCGGCGGGCGGCCCTGCCGGTCGGCGCGCAGAGCGCGAAGCTGACCTTTGCCGCCACGGCCTCTTCCACGATCGCCTTCGTGCAGGCCGTCTTGCCCACCCCGGGGCCGCCGGTCAGGACTGAGATACGCGCCGCAAAGGCACCGTGCACGGCCGCCCACTGCTCGTCGGTCAGCACGTTGCCCTTGGCGTCTTCGGGCGGCTCCCGGGCGGGCTCGTGCTCGAGCTGCGGCGGCGCCGCCAGGCGGGTCGCCAGCGTCCTCGCCACGGCCAGCTCGCACTCCAGGGTGCGGCGGCGGTAGGCCCGCCCTTCGTCGAGCCGCAGGCCGCGAGCGTCGACGAGCACGTCGGGATCGGGCTCCAGGCCCAGCAGCTTGCCGACCTGGCGGCCGAGCTCGTCGACTGGCAGGTAGGTGTGCCCCCTCTCCTCGGCTTTCGAGAGGGCGTAGACCGCAGCCGCCTGGGCGCGGCTGTCGGATTCGGGCAGGACGCCGCCGGCCAGGGCGATCCTGTCGGCACGGAGGAAGCCGACGCCTTCCACTTCGGTCAGCCGGTAGGGATCTTCGTGCAGGACCGGCAGCGCCTCGTCTCCCAGATGGGTGTGGATAGCGCTTGCAAGGTGGGCCAGTCCGTGCGGGGCCAGCTGGACGTAGAGGTCGCGAATGGCACGGGATTCGTTCCATGCCTCGGCAGCTTCCGCCGCCTGATCTTCGCTGACCCCCGGCAGGGCAGCGAAGGCTCGGTGCGGATCCTCGGCGATCACCCCCAGTATCTGCTCTCCGTGCAGGTCGGCGAGGCGCTCGGCGCGAGCTTTACCGATATTGCGCAGCGAGGTGAGGTAGCGGACGTGTCCCTCGCGGTCGGTCGGGTCCAGGGGCTGGGCGCTGGTCACCTGCAACTGGCGGCCGTAGCGCTCGTGGGTGGTCCATTCGCCGCTGATCTCCGCCTGCTCGCCGACTGAGAGGTGGGCGACCGGGCCGACGAGGACCACTCTCTCGCCGGACCTGGTGTCCTCGGCCCGCAACACCGCGTAGCTGCCGTCCTCGGCGCAGTAGGTCACGGTCAGCACTTCGACCGTGCTCGAGTGCGCGGTCGAATCGGTGTCGAAAAGGGGGGCGGTGCCGTCCACAGGACAAAGCTAGCCTGCCTTCAAGATGGGCAAGCGGGCGAAAAAGCACGGACTCTGCGACAGCTGCCGGCATCAGCAGCTGGTTCCGAACACCCGCGGCTCGCTCTTCTCGCTCTGCCGGCGCTCGCGCACCGACCCCCGCTATCCCCGCTATCCCCGCGTCCCGGTGCTCGCCTGCCCCGGTCACGAGCAGCACCGGGACGGCGAGTGAGCAGGCGGGCTCAGCTGGCCATCGGGTCCGCTACGCCCAGCTGGGAGATTTCCGGCGCTTCATAGGTGCCGCCGGGGACGCCGCCGACGATCAGCAGTCGCACACCGTCGTCGCCGGGCCAGACCTTGCGCTTGATGCCGGAGGCGACCCGGGCCATGTGCTCGGGATCGAGCGGGAAGCGCTCGCCTTCGATCTCGATCTCGCCGCTGCCTCGCAGGGCGGTGAAGACCTCCTCCTGACCGTCTTCGGCGTGATCGTGCTCGGGATAGTTCTCGAAGTTGGGGGGCAGGTCGATCACCTGGATGCCGAAGGATTCGACTCCCAGCTCCGCCCGGACGCGCTTGAAGGCGCCGAGATAGACGGCCTCCATGTCGTCGATCTTCTTCACCGCATGTCCCGCCATTCGTCTCTCCTCCTGCAGTCGTCTTGTCGTGGAGGCGCAGCGTAATGCATGAACGAACGTTCGTGCTTTTCTGTAGGCTGACTCGATGGTGGACGGCATCACGACGATCCCAAGCGCCGGGCCGACCGTCGGCAAGGGGGCAGACACGCGGGCGGCGATCCTCGCTCGGGCGCTCGACATCGCTTCCGTCGACGGCCTCGAGGGGTTGACGATCGGCGGTCTCTCCGGCGAGTTGAAGATGAGCAAGAGCGGCTTGTTCGCTCATTTCGGCTCCAAGCAGGAGCTGCAGCTGGCGACCGTCGCCGCGGCGGCGGAGCGCTTCCGCATCGCGGTGATCGAGCCGGCGCTGGGCGCCCCCGACGGCGTGCCCAGGCTGCGAGCGATCGCTGACGCCTACCTGGCCCACCTGGAGGGGAACGAGTACTCGGGCGGCTGCTTCTGGGCCGCCACCTCGGCCGAGTACGACGATCGTCCCGGCCCCGTCCGGGATGCAATCGTGGGGGCGCTCGACTCCTGGCTCGGCGAGCTGGAGCGCCAGGCCCGGATCGCCCGCTCACCCGACCCGGGCCGCTTCGCCTTCGAGCTGTACGCGGTCGTGATCGGAGCCAACTCCCGCTACCGGTTGAGCGAGGACCCGACCGTGTTCGCCTATGCCCGAGACGCGATCGACCGCCTGCTGGGGGAGCTGCCGGGATGAACGTCGCGCCGCGCCTCGACGAGGTCCTTGCCGCCGATTTCGCAGCCCGCTTCGCCGAGTACTGGCGCGCGCCCACCCCGGAGCGGCTGAGCCTCGTGCTGGCCGAGCGGGTTCGCCTGGTCGCGCCGATGACGCCGAGTACCGAGACCCTTGCCGACGGTCAACGCGTCTTCGCCGGCCTTTTCGAGCTGATCCCGGACTTGACCGGAGAGATGCACCGCTGGGGCGCGACCGATGACGGCGTCCTGATCGAGTTCACCCTCAGCGGCACGGTTGGCGGCAAGCCGATCGCCTGGCCTGCCGTCGACCGCTTCGTCCTCGGCGAGGACGGCCTGGCGACGGAGCGGATCAACTACTTCGACTCGATGCCCGTGGCGCTGGCGGCGGCTACCCGGCCACGTGCCTGGCCCGCCTTCCTGCGCAGCCGTCGGCGTCAGCTGGGGCGTTGACCGGCGCTCAGTCGAGCAAGCCGACCTGGCGCAGGATCGAGACAGAGTCCGAGTAGACGTCCTTGCGCTTGACCAGGCCGTCCTCGAAGGGGATCACGTCGATCCCGTCCCAGCTCACGGTGCGGCCGCTGGGCGGGGCCTCGATCTCGCCCCGGCGCAGCGTGTTCGAGTGGGTCGCGGTGGCGGTCCACTCCTGCGTGACGACGCCCTCGCGCACGTAGAGCCGCCTCGTCTCGAACTTCATGTCGGGCCACGACTCGAAGATCTTGGCGATGTGCGCCCGTACCTCCTCGCCGCCGGCGGTCTCGCCGGCCGTGTGGTTGGCGAAGACCATGTCCGGGGCGTGCATTGCCACGATCGCATCGAGATCCTGCGAGTTCCAGGCGTCGTTGTAGCGCCCGATCGCCTCGGTCAGCGCCTCGATCCCGTCTGCACCGCTCACGCTATCCACTGTAGCTGGGGAGCGGCCCGGGTCAAAACGGTCCCCGTCGGGTACAAATCCGGTCGATGGACGTAGCGATCGGGTTGCCAAACGCGGTCCCCGGCACGACCGGCGGCCAGTTGGTCGAGTGGGCACGCCGGGCGGACGCTCGCGGATTCTCCAGCCTGGGCACGATCGATCGCATCGTCTATGAGAACTACGAGCCGCTGACGGCGCTTGCCGCCGCGGCCGCGGTCACCGAGCGGATCGGGCTCTGCACCTCCGTCCTGCTCGGGCCGCTGCGCGTGAACGCGGTCGAGCTCGCCAAGCAGGCGCTCAGCCTGCAGGCGCTCTCAGGCGGCCGCTTCACGCTCGGGATCGGCCTCGGAGGCCGTGACGACGACTACGAGGCCAGCGGCATCGAGCTCTCGGGGCGCGGACGCCGGCTGGACCAGATGCTGGAGCAGATCGGGGAGGTTTGGGCCGGGGGAACGATCGGCCCGACCGTCGGTGGGGCCCCGGGATTGATCGTCGGCGGACACGCTGACGCATCCTTCGCCCGCGCGGCGCGCTTTGCCGACGGTTGGATCGCCGCCGGCTCGGGCCCCGATCAGTTCGCCGAGGGCCTCGAGAAGACGAGGACCGCCTGGTCGCAGGTGGAGCGAGACGACGTACCGCACACCAAGGCGCTCGCCTATTTCTCGCTGGGCGATTGCGCCGAGGAGGAGGCGCGCGCCTATCTCACCGACTATTACGCCTGGCTCGGCGAGGAGATCGCGGAGCTCCTCGTCTCCGGCGCCGCCAAGGATGCGGAGACGGTCAAGCAGTACGTCGCGACCTACGAGGCCGCGGGATGCGATGAGCTGATCCTCTGCCCCTCCTCCGGCGACCCCAATCAGGTCGACCTGCTGGCAGCCGCGGTCGGGCTCTGAGCGCCGCGGGCGTCATGCTCCACTGAGCATGGCCGACGATTTGCCGGTTCTCCACTTTGCCGCAGCGGCGGAGATGGAGGCGTGGCTGGAGGGCAACCATGCCGACGGAGATGGCATCTGGCTGAAGATCGCCAAGAAGGGGTCCGGGATCGCCAGCGTCAGCTACGCCGAGGCGCTGGAGCTGGCGCTCTGCTTCGGCTGGATCGACAGTCAGAAGCGCGGCTTCGACGATTCCTTCTTCCTGCAGCGCTTCACGCCGCGTCGCCCACGCGGCAGGTGGTCGCTGATCAACCGCGAGAAGGCGGAAGCGCTGATCGCGGCGGGGGCGATGCGCCCGGCCGGTCTCGCCGAGGTGGAAGCCGCCAGGGCGGACGGTCGCTGGGAGGCCGCCTACGCCGGTCAGGCGACCGCCGAGGTGCCCGCGGACCTGCAGCGCGAGCTCGAGCGCAACGAGGGCGCCCGCGAGTTCTTCGCCTCGCTCGACAGCGCCAATCGCTACGCGATCGTCTACCGGCTCGAAGACGCGAAAAGGCCGCAGACGCGCGAGCGGAGGCTGCGAAAGTTCATCGGCATGCTGGAGCGGGGGGAGAGGATCCATGTCTGAGCGCTCCGCGAGCGTCGACGTCGCAATCGTCGGCGCTGGCCTTTCGGGCGGCTGAGCGCTCTCCGGCGCCGGAGCTGAGAGATCAGGCACGAACGAACCCACCCGATGCCTCGGTCCAGGGCCCTACACTCGCTGGATGGACCGTCTGCTCCTCGCGGATACCCTCGCCGCGGCGGCTGAGCCGCCCTATCGCGCCTCTCAGGTATGGCAGTGGGTGGCGCGCGGAGCACGCGGTTACGACGAGATGACCAACCTGCCCGCCGGGCTGCGCGAGCGGCTGTCCACGGCGGTGCCGCTCTCCACTCTGGAGCTGAAGGCCGAGGCGAAGTCCGACGACGGCACGGTCAAGGCGCTCTTCCACACCGCCGACGGACGGGCGATCGAGGCGGTGCTGATGCGCTACCGCGACGGCAGGCGCTCGGTCTGCCTCTCCTCGCAGTCGGGCTGCCCGCTGACCTGCTCGTTCTGCGCCACCGGCAAGATGAAGTTCGGCCGCAACCTGACCGCCGATGAGATCCTCGATCAGGCGCTGCACTTCCGCCGCGCCGAGGCGATCGATCACGTCGTCTTCATGGGGATGGGGGAGCCGACGATGAACCTCGAGGCCGTGCTCGCCGCCTGCGAGCGACTGCCCGACCTCGGCGTCACCCACCGCCGCACGGCGATCTCGACCGTGGGCTGGGTGCCCGGCATCGACGAGCTCACCGAGTGCGAGATGCCGATTGGCCTGGCGCTCTCCCTGCACGCCCCCAACGACGGCCTGCGCTCGCAGCTGATGCCGGTCAACGACCGCTACCCGCTGGCCGAGGTGCTGGCCGCCTGCGAGCGCTACCGGGCCCGGCGCCGGCGCAAGGTCTTCGTCGAGTACGTGATGCTCGACGGCGTCAACGACCGCCCCGAGCACGCCCGCGAGCTCGCCGCCCTGCTCGACCCGCGCGCCTACAAGGTCAACTTGATCCCCTACAACCCGACCGGGGCCTTCGACGGCTCGCCGCCCGAGCAGATCGAGCGCTTTCGCGCGATCCTCGCCGAGCACCACCTCACCGCGACGGTCCGCCTCACCCGCGGGCGCGACATCGACGCGGCCTGCGGCCAGCTCGCGGCGGCGCAAGGCTAACTGGCTGGTCAGCCAAATACTATGCGAGGTCGATGAGCACCCTGGCGCCCTCGACCTCCAAGCGAGTCCAACCTCCGAAGCAGCTCAGCGCCAATCCGGTCGTGCGCGTCCTCGACGACGTCTGGGCCGAGGCCCGGGTGCGCCGCCGCGGCGCCTACCCGCCGGGTCCCCAGAAGTTCAGCTTCGCGACGACCCTGCAGGCGGCCCGCGATCCGCTGCCGCTTCTGCTCTCGCTCTACGAGGAGCACGGGCCGATCTTCAGCGTCCGCCTCCTGCACAGCCCAGTGATCTTCGTGCTCGGGCCTGAGGCCAACCACTTCGTCACCGTCGCCCACCCGGAGAACTTCCACTGGCGCGAGTCGAGCTTCGGCGACCTGATCCCGCTGCTCGGCGACGGCCTGCTGACGATCGACGACGCCTACCACGACCGCGCCCGCGAGATCATGATGCCCGCCTTCCACCGCGAGCAGGTGGCCGCCTCTGTGGAGGCGATGGTCGCCGAGGCGACGCCGGCGATCGAGCGCCTGCGCGAGGGCGAGGTCGTCGACGTCTACGAGTGGATGCGCGGGCTGGCGATGCGGATCGCGATGCGGGCGCTGCTCGGCCTCGATCCCGACGAGGCGGGCAAGGGCGCGGCCGCCGCCGAGCACTTCGAGCGGGCGCTCGGCTTCTACGGCACCGACTTCCACCTGCGCCTGCTGCGCGGCCCCGGCTCACCCTGGTCGAAGATGGTGCGCTCGCGAGCCGTGCTCGACGGGATCGTCTACGGCGAGATCGCCCAGCGCCGCGCCAGGCCCGACGAGACCAAGATGGACATCCTCAGCCTCCTCGTCGGCGTGCGCGACGAAGCGGGGGAGGGATTCGCCGACAAGGAGGTCCGCGACCAGGCGATGACGCTGATGTTCGCCGGCCACGACACGTCGACCTCGACCCTCACCTTCATGATGCACGAGCTGGCGCACCACCCCGACGTGCTCGCCAAGCTCTGCGCCGAGCAGGACGAGGTGCTCGGCGGCGACGTCCCAGACATCGAGAAGCTCGAGCGCGAGATGCCCTACCTCGACATGGTTCTCGACGAGGTGCTGCGCCTCTATCCCCCTGCCTGGATCGGCCCGAGGCGGGCGGTGCGCGACTTCGAGTTCGGCGGTCACAGCGTCTCCCGCGGCGCTTACGTCAACTACTGCTCCTGGGCCAGCCACCGGCTGCCCGAGGTCTTTCCCGAGCCGGAGGCCTTCATCCCCGAGCGCTTCACGCGCGAGCGCAAGGCGGCGCTGCCGCGTGGCGCCTACGTGCCCTTCGGCGGCGGCCGGCGGATCTGCATCGGCAAGCGCTTCGGCCAGATCGAGGTGAAGCTGGTGGCGACGATGCTGCTGCAGCGCCTGCGCCTCGACGCGATGCCGGGGCGGACGATGACGATCCGCCAGATGCCGACCCTGTCTCCACGGGGCGGCCTGCGGATGCGAGTGCTGCCGCGCGGGTAGCCTGCCCGCAGGATGCGGGCGCTGGTCATCTCCGACACCCACTTCGGCGCCTGGACCGGGCGCGACCTTCTGCGCGAGGAGCTCTTTCTCGAGCGCTTGGCGCCGCAGCTGGAGGGCATCGACGAGCTGATCTTCCTCGGCGACCTCTTCGACTTCCTCTTCGGCTCGGTCGGCGAGGCGGTCGACGCCTCCGCCGGCCTGCTCAGCCTGCTCGGCGCCAACCTGGTCGGCAAGCGACTCGTCTTCCTCGCCGGCAACCACGATCACCATCTCGTCCACCGCGACGCCGAGAACCGGCTAGAGGCCCAGCTCGCCGCCGGGCGCTCGCCACTGCTCGGCGGCGAGCCGGCCGACTCCGGATCGCCGGGACCGCGCTACTTCCGTTCGTTCCTGTCCCGCCGCCTGCCGGGCGTCGAGGTCGAGATCGCCTACCCGACCTACGACTTCGCCGGCGTGCTGTTGACTCACGGGCACTACCTCGACCCGCACGCCCGTCTCTCCGGCTCGCGCGGCGACCGCATGCTGACCCGCGTGCTCTGGGGGATCGCCACCGGCGGCCCGGAGGACCCGAAGACGATCGCCGACTACGAGTCGACGATCACCCTGCTCACTGAGTGGCTCTACATCGCCGCCCAGATGCCGCACGGCACCCACGCCCAGCAGAACGTCTTCCGCGCCGTGCAGCGGGCGGGGCGCATCGTCTCGACCCTTGGCTTGCCGGCTCGGGGTGTCAAGCGGTTTGCCGCCGGGCTTCGCGACCGCGGCGTCGGCGATGAGGCGCAGGCTGGAGCCCTGCCCAGCGCCCAGCATTTCGACGCCGTCGTCCAAGCCGAGGCGGCGCGCCAGCGCAGCGAGCAGCCCGCGCCGCAGGCCGCCTGGCCGCACCCGGCCTATCCAGCTGCCTCGGTGATCTCACCCAGCGATCCCTCCGAGCACGCGCTCGAAGCGTTCGCCAAAGTGGCGGCGAACCTGGGCTGGGACAAGCAGGCCGAGCGGATCGTCTTCGCCCACACCCACCAGCCGCTGGCTGAGGTGCGCTGCGGCAACGGCTCGCGCACCCGCTACTGGAACACCGGCTCCTGGATCTACGAGCCCGACCTCGCCTCGCGCCAGGCCTACGCGCGCTACCTCCGCTACGCCTGGCCCGGCACCGCCATCGTCATCGACGACGAAGAGCCTGACCCCCAACTGGTAGAGCTCCTCGCCGACCTCAACCCCCTGCACGGCGGCCCCGGCCTGCCGCAGTAACAGCTCAGCCGCAAGCGCTCCTCCCGCGGGTGGCGCGGTGGCGGGGGTCCCCATAGCGCAGGATGCCTTTGGCATCCGAGCACATGGGGGAGGGCCGCCGCGACAGGACCCGCGGGCCACCACGCGAAGCCGCGCTACTTGATGAAGAGCATCTCCTCGTACTTCGGCAGCGGCCAGAGGTCGTCGGCGACGATCTTCTCCAGCTTGTCGGCCGCCTCGCGCACCCCCTCACTCTTGGCCAGCTGCTCGTCGCGGGCGTGAACCGCACCCTCGATGCCCTCCAGCTCGACCGGCGCGGCGTTGGCTGCCGCGAGTGCGTCCAGCGCACTCGAGAGCTCGTCGATCGCACCTCGCGTCTCGCCCTCCAGGGCGGAGACCCCGGCCTCGGAGATCAGCGCCAGGTGGCGCAGCGCCGCCGGTAGGATCATCGTCTTGGCGATCGAGAAGGTCGTCTCGGCCTCGATGTTGGCCCGCAGCGCGTACTGCTCGGCCCAGACCTCGAAGCGCGACTCCAGCTCCCGCTTGGAGAGCACGTTGTATCTCTCGAAGGCGGCCACCGACGCGTCGGCCAGCACCTCGGGCAGCGCGTCCGGCGTCGTCTTCAGGTTCTTCAGGCCGCGCTGCTCAGCCTCGGCGTGCCACTCCTCGGAGTAGTTGTCGCCGTCGAAGACGATCGCCTTGTTGGCGCTGTAGGAGTCCTTGACGATCTCGATTACGGCCTCGGCCGCGTCCACGCCGCCGCTCGTCTTCGCCTCCAGCTTGTCGGCGAGGTCGTCGATCGCCTCGGCGACGATCGTGTTCAGCACCGTGTTGGGGAAGGCGAGCGACATGCTCGACCCGAGGGCGCGGAACTCGAACTTGTTGCCGGTGAAGGCGAAGGGCGAGGTGCGGTTGCGGTCGCCGCCGTGCTTGGGCAGTGGCGGCAGCACCGTGGCGCCGAGGTCGAGGAAGGAGGCCGGCGTGTGCGGGTCCCCTTCGCCGCTGGCGATCGCCTCGAAGACCTTGACCAGCTCGGAGCCGAGGAAGATCGAGATGATCGCCGGCGGCGCCTCGTTGGCGCCGAGGCGGTGGTCTTGGCCGATGTTGGCAGCCGAGGCGCGCAGCAGGCCCTGATGCTTGTTGACGGCCTGGATCACGGCCGCGCAAAAGAAGAGGAAGTGGACGTTGTCGGCCGGCGTGTCGCCCGGCTCGAGCAGGTTGCTTCCGGTGTCCGTCCCCATCGACCAGTTGTTGTGCTTGCCCGAGCCGTTGATCCCGGCGAAGGGCTTCTCGTGCAGGAGGCAGACCAGGCCGTAGCGGCGGGCGACGCTTTCCAGCGTGCGCATCGTCAGCTGCTGATGGTCGGAGCCGACGTTGGAGTTCTCGAAGACCGGCGCGATCTCGTACTGCCCGGGCGCCACCTCGTTGTGACGGGTCTTGACCGGGATGCCGAGCATCCGCATCTCCAGCTCGGACTCCATCATGAAGGCGAGCACGCGCTCGGGGATCGTGCCGAAGTAATGGTCGTCCAGTTCCTGGCCCTTGGGCGGCTTGGCGCCGAAGAGGGTGCGGCCGGTGGAGATCAGGTCGGGCCGCTCGAAGAAGTACTGCTCGTCGATCAGGAAGTACTCCTGCTCGGGGCCGACGGTTGTGAAGACGCGTTTGCTCTCGCTGTCGCCGAGCAGCTTCAGCGCCTTGATCGCGGCGCCGGAGAGCGCGTCCATCGAGCGCAGCAGCGGGATCTTCGCGTCGAGCGCCTCGCCGGTCCAGGAGGCGAAGGCGGTCGGGATGCAGAGCAGCGAGCCGTTCGGGTTCTCGAGGATGAAGGCGGGGCTGGTCGGGTCCCAGGCCGTGTAGCCGCGGGCCTCGAAGGTTTCGCGCACACCGCCGGTGGGGAAGGACGAGGCGTCCGGCTCGCCTTGGATCAGCTCGGTTCCGGAGAAGCCGGCCAGTGCCTTCCCTTCGCCGCCCTTCGGCTCGAAGAACGAGTCGTGCTTCTCCGCGGTCGACCCGGTCAGCGGCTGGAAGACATGGGTGAAGTGGGTGGCGCCCTTCTCCAAGGCCCAGTCCTTCATCGCCGCGGCGACGGTGTCGGCGACCTCGAGGTCGATCGCCTCGCCGGCCTCGAGGCTCCGCTGCAGCTTCTCGAAGACGTCGCCGGGGAGCCGTTCGCGCTGCACCACCATGGAGAAGACGTTGGCGCCGAAGGCGTCGTTCTCGGGCAGGGTCAAATCAATCGCGCCGAGGGCCTCGCCGTTGGAGCTCCACTGCGCTGCGGTCACGTTCTGCTGGCGGATACGGGTCATCGCTCTGGTCGTCCCTCGCTTGGCATCGCGCCCTCTCGGCGGGCGCGGTCGGTTACCGGTCTACTCCCGTTAGAAGATTCAAAAGAGCCTAGTACTGATGGCTCGAAGATGCCTTTGTACTCGGGTACAAGGATCGCCGAGGCGCCTTGTACCGCCTGTCGTCGCCAGTCCTCCCCTAGGAGAGCGGCTCGGCCTGCAGCAGGCCGAGCGGGTGGCGCAGGCGGAAGCCGCCGCCCGAGCGCATGTATTCGCTCCAGCCCGGGCCAGTGCGGTCGCCATCGTCGGTCATCGAGGTGTCCCAGCGCAGGCCGGCGATGACGGCGAAGACGTGCTCGTGGTTGGCGTAGATCCGCACCCAGCTGCCGGCGCCGCCACCTCCCCAGCGCATGAACCCGGTCGAGTCGAGCGGCGATTCGAGCAGGCCGGCGGCGTGCATCACGTAGCTGACCGAGCCCGAGCAGTCGTAACCGCGCGAGTTCCAGTCCCGATGCCCGCCGCCCCAGCGGTAGGGCCGGTCGCTGATCCGGTTGGCCGCCTCGATCATCGCCCGCACCGCCGGCGGCGCCGAGGCCGGCGCGACGGCCCGTCCGCTCGGCAGCAGCGTCGCCTGCGGCACCGCGCCGATCGCGCTCGAGGCCGCAACCAGCGCGCAAGTCCAAACCGCAAGAAGAACCATTCCCCGCCTCAGCATGAAATGTCGTTATCGGCAGAAAGCCGCCCCGTCTGAAGGGGGTGTCTGAGCTTAAGGGTCCATATGGCCCCACAAACTCAGACACGCCCCCAGAATCGGCGTCCATATAGCCTTCGGCCGCCCCCGACCTGAGGAGTTTCAAGCCAAATGTTCGTATCGAAGGCCGCCGTCGTCGGCGGCGGCACCATGGGCGGTGAGATCGCCCAGGCGATCGCCGCAGCCGACATCCCCGTCGTCGTCAAGGACATCGACCAGAAGTTCGTCGACGCCGCGGTCGAGAAGGCGCGCGCCGTCACCGAGGGCCAGCTCGCCCGGCTGGTCAAGAAGGAGAAGCTGACTCAGGAGCAGGCCGATGCCCGTCTCGCCGAGGTAATGGGCCTGGTCGTCGGCACCACCAGCTACGCCGAGTTCGGCGACGTCGACTTCGTCGTCGAGGCGGTGCCGGAGAGGATGGAGATCAAGCAGGCCGTCTTCCGTGAGCTCGACGCCGCCACCCCGGGCCACGCGATCCTCGCCTCCAACACCTCCTCGCTCTCGATCACCGAGATCGGAGAAGCGACCCTGCGCCCTGACAAGGTCGTCGGCTTCCACTTCTTCTACCCGGCATCGGTGATGCCGCTGGTCGAGGTGATCGCCGGCGAGGACACCTCCGAGGAAACCGCCACCGTCGCCTACAACTTCGCCCAGGCGATCAAGAAGCAGCCGATCGTCTGCGGTGAGGTGCCCGGTTTCGTCGTCAATCGCATCCTGATGGCGACGATCGGCGAGATCTGGCGCGTTCAGGAGGACCAGGGCCTCTCGCTGAAGGCGATCGACGAGGCGATCGCGGCGGCCAAGGTCGCCCCGATGGGCCCCTTCTTCCTCACCGATCTGCTCGGCCTCGACACCGTGCTGCACGTGGCTGAGCATCTCGGCGAGTCCTACGGCGAGACCTTCTACGTCCACCAAGGGCTGAAGCAGCTGGTCGCCGACGGCAAGCTCGGCGCCAAGTCGGGCGGCGAGGGCTTCTTCAAGGAGGGTGAGCAGAGCATCCCCGGTGAGGCCGAGCCCGATGCCGAGGAGCTGGTCGCGCTCTTCACCTGCCGGGCCCTGATCGAGTCCTGCCTACTGGTCGAGGAGGGAGTCTGCTCGGTTCGCGACATCGACCTGGGGATGATGGCCGGCGCCGGCCTCGACCCCCGCCGGGGCCTCTTGCCGCCTTTCTGGAAAGCCGACATCGAGGGCCTCGACGCCGTGCTCGAGCGGATGGAGGGCCTGCAGGAGCGCCACGGCGACCGCTTCGCCCCGCCGTTGCTGCTGCGGCGCCTCGTCGCCCAGGGCCGCCTCGGGATGAAGTCCGGTCAGGGCTTCTATCCCTACCCGCAGCCCGACGAGGGCGAGCAGGCCGAGACGGTGAAGCTGGAGACCCGCGACGACGTCGCGATCGCCTGGCTCGCCAATCCGCCGATGAATGCCGTATCGCCCGACGTGATCCGCGACCTGAAGATCGTCTGGGAGCGGGTCAAGGCCGCCGAGGGCGTCGGCGCGATGGTGATCGCCTCCTCGGTCCCGGTCGTCTTCTCGGCCGGCGCCGACATCAAGGCCTTCACCCAGATGGACGAGGGCGGCGGCGAGGAGCTGATCCACACCGCCCATGCCCTGCTGCGCGACTTCGGCCAGGCGCCGGTGGCGACGATCGCCGCAGTCAACGCGATCGCCTTCGGCGGCGGCTGCGAGGTGGCGATGGCCTGCGACGTGCGGATCGGCGCCGAGGCGGCCGTCTTCGGCCAGCCCGAGATCAAGCTCGGGATCATCCCCGGCTTCGGCGGCACCCAGCGCCTGCCGCGCTTGGTCGGCCCCAACAAGGCCCTGGAGATGAACCTGATCGGCGACGCGATACTCGCCGGCGAGGCCCTCGAAGCGGGGTTGGTCAACCGTGTCGTTCCCGACCACGAGCTGTTCGAGGCGGCGTTGATGTGGGGCCGCAAGCTGGCCGCGCAGGCACCGCTGGCGCTGGAGCAGATCAAGCGCGTCTCGCATGCCGGCGACCTCGACGACGGGATCGAGGCCGAGAAGCAGGGCTTTGCCGCCGCCTTCCGCAGCGAGGACGCCAAGGAAGGCATCGGCGCCTTCCTCGGCAAGCGCACGCCGAAGTGGAGCGGCAAGTAGCCAAAACAACCCGCCGACGGGACTCAAAGTCGCCTATATCGCGACTTTCAGTCCCGTCGGCGGGGGTGGCGCGGCTGGCGGAGCTGATTCGGCGGTCGCGCTCGACCGTCGCCCTGACCGGGGCGGGGATCTCGGTGCCCTCCGGGATCCCCGACTTCCGCACGCCGGAGACCGGCCTGTGGGCGAACGTCGACCCGATGGAGGTCGCCCACATCGACGTCTTCGAGCGCGACCCGGCGCGCTTCTGGTCCTACTACCGGCCGCGTTTCCAGTCGCTGGGCGACAAGCGCCCGAACGCGGCCCACGAGGCGCTCGCCGAGCTCGAGCGGCGGGGATGGCTCGAAGCCGTGATCACCCAGAACATCGACCGGCTGCACAGCGCGGCCGGCTCGCGGGACGTGGTCGAGGTACATGGCTCGATCGCGACGTCCTCATGCAGGAGTTGCGCGGCGTCCTACGGCCTCGACGAGATGGACGCGCTCTTCGACGCCGACGGCATCGCCTTCTGCGCCGGCTGTGCCGGCCCGGTCAAGCCCGACGTCGTGCTCTTCGGCGAGATGCTCCCCGAGGTCGCGATGGGGCGCGCCCAAAAGCTCGCGGAAGACGCCGAGCTGCTGATCTGCGCCGGCTCGTCCCTCGCCGTCTATCCGGTGGCTGGCCTGCCCGGCCTGACACTCGAACGCGGCGGCAGGCTGGCGATCGTCACCAAGGGGCCGACGCCGTACGACGGCGACGCCACGCTGAAGCTGGAAGGCGAGATCGACGCCGAGCTGCGGGCGTTGCCGGCGGAGCTGGACTGACCCGAACGGCCATAGGCTCACGGCGATGGAGACCACCATGCCCGCCGCCGTCGTCTTCGACAACGACGGCCTGCTGCTCGACACCGAGTCGGTCTGGACCCGTGCCGAGCGGGATCTCTTCGAGCGACGGCGCCTCACCTTCACGCCCCAGCACAAGCGCGAGCTGGTCGGCACCTCGGCGGAGATAGCGGGCGGGATCCTCGAACGTCGGCTCGAGGAGCCGGGCCGCGCCTGGGAGCTGATCGAGGAGCTCAACGAGCTGGTCGTCGCCGAGCTCGAGCACGGCGTCGAGGCGATGGTCGGGGCTCGCGAGCTGCTGCATGGGCTGCGAGACCGGGGGACCCCGATCGGCCTCGTCTCCAACTCTCCACTCGCCTTCGTCCGCCGTTCGCTGGAGATCGTCGGCTTCGCCGATCGCTTCGACGTGGTTCTGAGCGCCCACGAAGTGGCGGCGCCGAAGCCGGCCCCTGACCCCTATCTCGAGGCATGCCGTCGGCTCGGGGTCGAGCCGGGCCCGGCCGTCGTCGCGCTCGAGGACTCGCCGACCGGGGTCGCGGCGGCCCGCGCCGCGGGATTGACCGTGATCGGCGTTCCCTCGCTGGAGGGAATCGAGCTGGTCGAGGCACACGAGATCGCCGAGTCCCTGCTCGACGCCGTCGTCGCTCGACGCCTCGCTCTCTAGCCGCGCAGGATGCGGCGGCGGCGCAGCACGCGCTCGGCCAGCCCGAGCAGCTCGCCCAGGTCTTCTGCTTGCTTCGCGCTGAGCTCACCGCTCAGAGCGGCGTTGGCAAGCTCGCCCGCGTCTTGGCGGCGAGCCTGCAGTGAAGCCATGTCCTCCTCGTGATCGGGATCGGAGAGGGCGCCGCGCAGCTCGATCAGGAAGGCCTCGAGACCCACTCGCAGCTGCAGCGCCGCCTCTCGGCCGCGACCCGCATCGAGGTCGGCTCGGGCACGCAGCAGCAGCGTCTCGCAGACGTCCAGCTGCTCGCGGCCGCCGAGCACGGCCGCGAGGCGTTGCTGGGGGCGCAGCTCTTCGTCGCGCCGGCGCCGCCGCGAGGCGATGCCCCCCTGTCCGAGGTCGACCTCGCGTGCGGCGGTGAAGATGCCGTCGGCGAGCTCCTCGCCGCTGCCGTAGCCGATTCGAACCGTGACAGCGCGCCGGGGCGCGAGTGCCTGCGGATGCGGGTCGCCGCTGGCGACAGCGTGCGCGTGCAGCGCCGCATTGAGGTCGTCGATCCCTTCCTCGACCAGCCGGTCCACCGTTTTCTCCTCGCTGCTTGCCACGCCGAGCCAGGCCTGCGCGGCGTCCTCGTCCTCGAATTCCTCGAACGCCCGCACCACGGTGACCCGGGCCAGGGGCAGCTCTGTGGGGAGCTGGTCGGCGCGCGCGTCGCGCGGCCGCCGTCGCCGGCGTCGGGCGGGCGGCGGCGCCGCCAGCGTCTCGACGACGAGCACGCGCTCGCGGCCGTCGTCGCGAACCACGAAGCGGCCGTCGGCGACGGCGAGCGTGCCGGCAAACTCGAACTGCGCGAATCCGAAGAGGCGGGTCAAAGACCCAATTCTGCTGGCCGGATCAGTCGCCGGCGCTCGGCTGACCGGTGCCGCCGCTCTTTGCCTTGTCGCCGGTCTTGGAGTCGGGCACCGAGTAGGGCGACGGCGTCGTCTCGACCTGCGGGTTATCGATTTCGCCGAGGCGGTGGGTCAGCCGTTGCCACTGATCGGGTTTGAGCAGGGCGTTGTACTGCTGGTCGAAGGGGCCGCTCAGCGGGCTGTAGCCGACGTGCACGTGGTCGTAGTGGTCGGCGAGGGCGAAGCTGGTTTCGCCGGGCAGGTCCTCGAGCGAGATCACCTGATGGGGATGCATCGTGCCCTGCAGCTGCAGGATCGTCCGAATCAGCTCGTCGGTGAGCGTGCCGGGCCCCTGATTGCCGGTGACCGGAACACCGTTGATCACCGGGATGTCGACCGCATCGCCGGTCGAGTGCTCCGACACGTAGCCGGAGGCGCTCATGATGCTGTGACCGCACTTGAGCGAGGTGACCGTCAGCTCGTAGCCCTTGGAGACGAGGTACTCGAGCATCGCCAGCACGCGGCGGTCGATCTGTCCAGTGGCGATGTCTTCGCGACCGCATTCATAGATTTCGAGCGCTTCGTCGGCGAGCACGCGCTTCGCCAGCTCCTCCTTGGAGAGCAGCAGCACCCCGGCGCCGCTGAGGTTGTGGGCCAACGGGTTCTTGCCGCTGGCGCGATAGATGGCGGTGGCCTCGAGCAGCTTCCAGCCATCGAGGATCGGCTTCGGATCGATCTCGGGGGCGCCGCGGCCGGCGGGCCGGATCGAGAAGTTGACGTGCGGGTCGACCCCGTCCTCGGAGCCGCCGATACGGGCCAACACGGTCCCCGCTATAACCTTCGACCCGACCCTTAGGGTTCCGTCGTTGACGGTTGTCGGGCTCTCGACTTCGGTGGGCCCATCGCTGCTGCGCTCGACTTCGCCTCGATCGGGAAGGGCGTAGAGGCGGGGGCGCAGGTTCTCGCTTTCTAGCGGCAGGCGCCGCTCCTTGCCGGCCGGCATCACAACCGTGCGCTGATCGCGGACGATCTGGCCCAGCTCCGCGTAGGTGTAGCGGTTGCCGTAGGCGTCTTGGAGGACGACGTACTTGCCCAGCTTGGCCGAGCTGCCCATCTTCTCGATCACCCCGTCGTTGACCGCGACGACGGGTGCCTCCTCGGCGGCGAAGATGTTGATCCCGCGCCGGGTCGGCGAGGAGGAGATCACTTCCGAGGCGTCGCCGTAGGCCTGCTCGGCGCCGGGAGCGGACCGCTGCAGCGCTTCGCGGGCGGAGAGGTCGTCGGCGTAGCTGGCGTCGGCTGCGACCGGGAAGTGGGCGCCCTCGGTCAGGCCTGTCAGCGAACCGACCAGGTCGGCGGGGAGCTTGCCGTAGGCCCGGGCGTAGCCGAGCACCTCCTGCACGTACCAGTCGGCGTGGTTGTAGGCGAAGATGGCGCCGTAGAGGTCGTCGGAGCCGCCGCTCAGATCGAGGTAGTTGGCGGCGGCGCAGATCGCGTCGACGGGGTTGTAGGGATCCTTGCGGCCGTCGCCGTTCGCGTCGAGGCCGAATGCTTCCCAGCTCGAGGGGAGGAACTGCATCCAGCCGATGGCGCCGGCACTCGACGGCCCCATGTTGGTGCCGAAGCCGCTCTCGATCTTGTTGATCGATGCGAGCACCTCCCAGGGAATCCCGTACTCGGTGCCGCAGGCCTGGTAGATCGGCAGCAGGAAGGGGGGGATCTCGAAGGAGTCGATGACGAAGTTGGGGACGCCGATCGGCGCCGGGCCGAAGGGAGCGATCGTGGTCGTCGGGTTGGCGTCAGTTGGAGTTCCGCCGCTGGTGTACTGAGAGCCTCCGCTGCTGGAGTCGCTGTGCAGCTGAACGCCACCGGTCGCGCTGGGGGCCGTCGCCCCGGCGCCCGAGTTGCCACCTCCGCCACCGCTGGTGTCGCCGAGGCTGTTGTTGCGGTGCACGCTGCCGCCGCCGCCGTCGATCGACGATCCCTTCTCGAAGCCGTCGGCCTGCTTCGCCGGTTCGGCGGGTGCCGGGGGAGCTTCGACGCTGCTGTTGGTCGTGGTGCCCGCCGGGGCCGGCGCTTCCTCGGTGGGATCGGCCGGCGATTCGCAGTCGGGATCGCCACTGTCGAGGAGCCCGTCATTGTCGTCGTCGATTTCGTTCGAACAGGCCGGCAGGGGGGCTGCCGGGGCGGCGGGGACGGTGGAAAGCGGTGTGGTCGTTTCCGTCGCCGACAGTTCGTCGGCTCCGGCAAAGCCGACTCCGAGCGCCGTTACGACGCCGAAAGCGGCGAGAGCGATGGTCAGTGCAAGCTTGTTTCTCATACGACGGCGCCCCTATCCCCGGCCAGCACGAATCATGCATCCCATGCCGGCCATCTCCCTGCGCAACAGGCTTGCCCAAGCTACTGGCTCGCAAGGGGGTGCGCAACGGCTCGTCACCGCCCCCAACAAGCCCTTAATCAAGGCTGTCCTCGCGCATCGGCGAAAGGATTTCAGCTGGGCCGGATGCGCCGTTAAGCTGCTGCCGATGGAGAAAACGCGATGAGAGGGAGCAGAGCGCCAGCCGATGAGCACTGAATACGACGATCAGGACGGTCTGCGGGCGCGCAGCGAGCAGGCGATCGGCGAGTTCGCCCAGGTGCTGCTCGACAGCAACGTGCTCGAGAATGCCGTCGCGGCCGCCTTTGGCGCCCGCGAGAAGGCGCTCGAGGCTCAGCACGCGGCGATGAGCGCCCTCAATCTTCCCTCCGCCGGCGACCTGGAACGGCTGGAGCGCCGGCTGCGCTCTTTCTCGCAGCGCCTGGAAGAGGTCGAGGACCAGATCGACCGGATGTCGCGCGATCTCAGCGACATTCGGCGCAAAGTGATCTCCCGCGAACGCGCTGAGAACGAAGCCTAACCCTAGACTTTAGCTTGAGAGTACGGCTGCGGCGGCCCTGCCGGCTCGTCGCTCCATCTCCTCCAAGGCGTCCTTCTCCAAGGCTTCCGCGCCGGCGGCGCATTCGCTGACGATCAACAGCGCCGCGACCTCGACCCGCAGCGACCGTGCCTTGGCGAGGAGAGGGGCCGTCTGCATGTCGGCCGTCTCCGCCCCAACCTGGCGAGGACTGTCTGCGGGGTGGGCGTCGAGGCTGACCACCGTGCGGCCCGCGTGCTTCCCGCCGAGCTCCTCTAGCAGGCGCTCGCTCAGCTCGCGGTCGGGCCTGACCGCGGCGCCTGCCTCGACGCCCCCCGCCGCGCCGCTCCCTCCCGCCACGATCGCCTCGCCGACGACGAGCAGCTCGCCCAGCCCACAGTCCTCGCCCAGGCCGACGCAGGTGCCGACCCGCACCGCCCGTCCAACTCCCAGCTCGGCGAGGTCGCCGAGCACCAAAGCCGCGCTGGGCCCGCCCATGCCAGTCGACTGGATGGTCAGCGGATCGCCCGCCGACGTGCTCCCGTAGTAGCCCCAGAGGCCGCGCGCATGGTTGCTCATCCTTGGCTGCTGGAGCAGCTCCTGGGCCAGCAGCAGCGCCCGGCCGGGGTCGCCGACGAGCAGCGCGTCGGAGGCAGTCGGAGCGGTCGGTCGCAGTCGCCTGGGCATGGCGGCGGACCCTAGCCGCCCGGCGATTCCACTTGCGAGAAAGGCGGGTCGCGCATTTTCTACATCTGTCTAAAGACGGCTCGCCCGGCCGTCCATACCGTGGCTCACACGTCCAAATGCGACCGTCGGGGCGTGCCGCGGCGGGCTAGGAGGGAGTTACCGATGAGAAAGAAGATGGGCATCGCTGCTTTCACAGCGGCGCTCGCGGGCCTCGCGGCGCTGGTGCTGCCGGCGATCGCCTCGGCGGCGACGTTGGCCGAAGTAGCGGGTTCGGTCGAAGAAAAGGTGACCGAGCTGGACATGGTCTGGGTCGCGGTTGCGACCGTTCTCGTCTTCCTGATGCAGGCGGGGTTCATGTTTCTCGAGGTCGGCTTCTCGCGGCAGAAGAACGTGGGTACCGGAGTCGCCAAGATCTTCATCAACCTCGCCATCTGCACCCTGGCCTGGTGGGCGATCGGCTACGGAATCGCCGAAGGCGGCGGCAACGACCTCTTCGGCACGAGCGGATTCTTCTTCCACTTCGACCAGACGATCGGTCAGGGCGAAGAAGCGTTCAACGTCGCCGGCCCGGACGCGATGCTGATGCTCTACGGACTCGCCTTCTGTGCGGTCTCGCTGGCGATCGTCTGGGGCACCACCCTGGAGCGGATCAAGTTCGGCGCCTACGTCGTCTACGCGATCGTCTTCGGCGCGGTGATCTATCCGCTGATCGCACACGCCGTCTGGGGCGGCGGCCTGCTCTCCGACATCGGCGGCAAGCCGGTGATGGACTTCGCCGGCTCCTCGGTCGTCCACCTGACCGGAGCGACGGGCGCTCTTGCGGCGCTGCTGCTGCTCGGCCCGCGCCGCGGCAAGTACGACGCCGACGGCAACCCGCGGGTGATTCCCGGTCACTCGATGCCGCTGGTCGGCCTCGGCGTGATCATCCTCTGGATCGGCTGGTTCGGCTTCAACGGAGGCTCCACCTTCGAAACCTCCGGTTCGTTCTTCGGCGAGGTGATGCTGAACACCCAGCTCGCCGCCGCCGCCGGTGTGATCGGCGCCTCCCTGGCCGTCTACCTGAAGAGCCGCACGCTCGACGTCGGCATGGCGGGCAACGGGGCGATCGCCGGCCTGGTCGGGATCACCGCGCCGTCGGGCTTCGTCGAGTACTGGGCGGCGCCGATCATCGGCTTCGTCGCCGGCCTGATCGTGGTCTTCGCCGTGCTGGCGATCGACAGGCTCCTCGATGACCCGGTCGGGGCGCTTTCCGCGCACGGCCTGGCCGGGATCTGGGGAACGCTCTCGGTCGGCATCTTCGGCTCGGCCAGGCTGGTCAGCGAAGGCGCGGCGCCTGGTGTCTGGTACTCCGTCTTCGGCGACGTGCCCTTCAGTCAGTCGCTGGGGCAGTTCGGGGTCCAGGGCCTGGCGGTGCTCTTCACCTTCGTGGTCGTCTTCGCGATCTCGATCGTGACGTTCAAGCTGATCAAGTCGACGATCGGGCTCCGCGTCTCCGAGGAGGAGGAGGAGGCCGGCCTCGACATCAGCTCGCATGGCATGTACGGCTACCCCGAGCAGTTCATCCCCCAGCCCGAGTACTCGACGGGCCTGCCGGGGACGTTCAGCGAAGCCGGAGCGGGCATCGCCGCTCCGTCCCCTGCCCAAATGACAGCTACCGAGACGCGATAGGAGGTTGAACATGAAGAAGATCGAGGCCTTCATCCGTCATGAGGCGTTCGAGCCGATCAGGGCCGAGCTGCTCGACAAGGGGTTCCCGTCCCTGTCGATCGTCGAGGCCAAGGGGTCCGGGCGCCAGAAGGGGATCGTCGAGAAGTACCGAGGCTCGACGCTCACCGTCAACGTCCGGCCGAAGCTGAAGCTGGAGGTGGTCGTCGAGGACAAGGACAAGAGCCTGGTCGTCGAGACGATCCTCCGCCACGCCCGCACGGGCGAGGTCGGCGACGGCAAGATCTTCGTCCTGCCGGTCGAGGAAGCGATTCGCATCCGCACCGGCGAGGACGGGGAGCCGGTCCTGCAGGCGCACGAGGACTCGGAGATATCTGCATAGGGATCCCAAGGGAAACCAGGCACCCCTCCCCGGAGGCCGTTGCGCAGCAGATTGTCTGCTGCGATTCGCAATGTCGCCGCTGAGCCTCCGGGGAGGGGTACCTGGTTCCTCCTCCACAGCGGTTAGCCTCGAGCGCCGTGTCCGATGAGCGGATCTCACTGAGCGAGGCCTCGCGGCGAGCCGGCGTCTCCTCGGCGACGCTGAAGCGCTGGGCGGAGGAGAAGATCGTGCCGGTGCGCCGCGGCCGCTGGACCGCCGCGGCTGCCGCGCAGGCCCGCGTCGTCGCCCGCATGCGCGAGCGTGGGCACTCGCTGGAGGACCTCAAGCGCGCCGGGCGCGAGGGGCGCCTCGCCTTCGGCTTCGCCGAGGAACTCTTCCCCCGTGCCGAGGAGCAGGTGACCGTGGCCGAGGTGGCCGCCGAGACCGGCCTCGAGCCGGAGCTGATCGAGCGCATCCTGGTCATCCTCGGCACCCCGCTGGGGCAGGAGCGCCTGCTCGACCCCGAGGACGTCAAGGCGCTGCGCCACTGCGCCCGTGTCCTCGCCGCCGGCTTCCCGCTCGTCGCCTTCCTGCAGCTGGTCCGGGTCTACGTGCAGTCGCTGCGCCGCATCGCCGACGCCGAGGTGCGCCTCTTCCATCTCTACGTGCACGAACCGCTGATCCGCGACGCGGTCCCCGAGCTGGAGATGGCCGAGGAGATGGGCGAGCTGGCCGGCGACATCCTGCCGCTGGCGGCGCCGCTGACCGAGTATCTGCACACCCGCTACCTGCGCTTCTTCCTCGAGCAGGACGTGGTCGGCCACATGGAGAGCGAAATGGGCGCGGCGGCATCGCAGGTCCACCACGTCCCGGTCACGCTCTGCTTCATCGACCTCACCGGCTTCACGCGTTACACCGAGGAGGAGGGGGACATGGAGGCGCTCGACGTGATCGAGCGCTTCGTCGAAGACGTCGAGGCGACGCTGCCGCCCGAGGCGACGATCGTGAAGACGATCGGTGACGAGGTGATGGTCGTCTCGCCCGACCCCGCCTCGTTGACCGAGTGGGCGCTCGGCCTGCTGGGTCGCTTCCCGCTGCGTCCCCAGCCGCGCGTCGGCATGCACTACGCACAGGCCGTCTACCGCGACGGCGACTACTTCGGCACCCACGTCAACCTCACCCACCGGGTCGTCAGCCGCGCCCAGGCCGGCGAGGTGCTGGTCACCGATCGCGTCTCCGAAGCGTTGCGCGGCCGCGACCTGGACTGCGAGCCGATCGGCGAGGTGACGCTGAAGGGCTTCCCTGAGCCGACGCCGCTCTTCGTCGTCCGCGCCACGGGCTGACGACGGCCGAGCGCGCGACACTTATGACATGGAGAGCGAGCGGATGCTCGAGCTGGTGCGTGAGGGCGACCTGTTGGCGCGCGGGGCCCCAGTGGTCGCGATGCTCTCCGGTGGGCGCGATTCGGTCTGCCTGCTCGATCTCGCCGTCCGCCTGCTCGGCCCGGAGGCGGTCACCGCGGTCCACGTCAACTACGGGCTGCGCGACGATTCCGACGCCGACGAGGCCCATTGCGCGGAGCTCTGCGCGGGACTCGGAGTCGCGCTGGAGGTCGAGCGACCGCGACGCCCGGAGGGTCCCGGAAACCTGCAGTCGTGGGCCCGCGACACGCGCTACGCGGCGGCGGCGCACCTGGCGCTTGGCCGGGAGGCCGTGATCGCCACCGGCCACACCGCGGATGACCAGGTCGAGACGATTCTCTATCGCCTCGCCTCCTCACCCAGCCGCCGCGCGCTGCTGGGCATGCGCCGGCGCGACGGCAGCCTGGTGCGGCCGCTGCTCGGCTTCAGCCGTGAGCAGACGACCGCCTACTGCGAGGAGCGTGGGCTGCGCTGGCGCGACGATCCGACCAACGCCACTGGGCACTACGCCCGCAACCGCGTCCGCCACGGCCTCGCCGCGGCGCTGGCCGAGATCCACCCGGCCGCCGCCCGCAACGTCCTGCGCACGGCCGAGCTGCTGCGCGACGAGGCCGAGGTGCTGGATTCGCTGGTCGATGCCGAGCTCGGCGCAAACGGGTCCGATCGCGGCACGATCGAGTTGAGCCGGCTGGCGGAGCTGCCGCCGGCCCTGCGCCGCCTCGTCGTCCAGCGCCTCGCCGATCGCGCCGCCGGCCGCCCGGTGCCGGGTGCCGCCAATCACGCCGACGAGGTCGCGGCGCTGCGCCGAACCGGCACCGCGATGCTCGACCTCGGCGGCGGTGTGCGAGCCGTGGTCGAGCGCGGCGTCTTGCGCGCCGAGCGCTGAGCTTCCGAAACGGAGCGCTATATCTAGACTGCGCCCCGATGACCGAGTCCTCGATCGGCGAGACCCTCGTCTCCAGCGAGGACCTGCAGCGGCGCGTGGCCGAGCTCGGCGCGCAGATCAGCGATGAGTACGCCGGGCGCGACCTCTTCATGGTCGGCGTGCTCAAGGGGGCCGTCCTCTTCCTCGCCGACCTGATGCGCAACATCGAGTCGCCCTGTGAGATCGACTTCATGGCGGTCTCCAGCTACGGCTCGCAGACCGACTCCTCGGGCGTGGTGCGGATCATGAAGGACCTCGATGCGCCGATCGAAGGCCGCGACGTCCTGATCGTCGAGGACATCATCGACTCCGGCCTCACCCTGCAGTACCTGATGCGCAACCTGAAGGCGCGCAATCCCGCCTCGCTGGAGGTTTGCGCTCTGTTGACCAAGCCCGAGCGGCTGCGGGTGGATCTCTCGCCGAAGTACGTCGGCTTCGAGATCCCCAACCGTTTCGCGATCGGCTACGGGCTCGACCACGGGCAGCGCTACCGCAACCTCTCCTACGTCGCCGCGTTGGACGATTGATGGCTATTTCGCCCTGGTACGCTGATTTTTCCCTGTGAGGCGTTTTTTCAAGAGCGCAGCTTTTCCGATCCTGCTGGTGGTGATCCTTGCCTTCGTCGCGCAGAAGGTGATCAGCAGCCCGTCGGACGACAAGGCGCCGTCCTACAACGAGCTGGTCAGCTCGAAGGCGCAGGGCGGTTTGATCGCCAGCGGCCGGATCGAGAAGATCTCGATCAACACCAAGGACAACACCCTTGATGTCGAGCGGCGCAACGGCGAAAGCTTCTCCACGGGCTACCCGCCCAACACCGAGCAGTCGCTGCTCAACCTGATCGATCAGAACGAGGTGGAAACGACGGTGCACGGCACCGGCGGCTCCAGCCTGCTCTCGCTGCTCACCTACATTCTGCCCTTCGTCCTCTTCTTCGGCTTCTGGATCTTCCTGATGAACCAGATGCAGGGTGGTGGCTCGCGGGTGATGAACTTCGGCAAATCGAAGGCGAAGCGGATGGCGGTGGACGCCCCCAAGATCACCTTCCGCGACGTCGCCGGGGTCGACGAGGCCGTGCAGGAGCTGCAGGAGATCAAGGAATTCCTCGAGAACCCGAAGAAGTTCCAGGCGCTGGGCGCGCGCATTCCCAAGGGCGTGCTGCTCTACGGCCCGCCCGGCACCGGCAAGACGCTGCTCGCCCGTGCGGTCGCGGGCGAGGCGGGCGTCCCCTTCTTCTCGATCTCCGGCTCAGACTTCGTCGAGATGTTCGTCGGCGTCGGCGCCAGCCGCGTGCGCGACCTCTTCGAGCAGGCCAAGCAGAACTCGCCCTGCATCATCTTCATGGACGAGATCGACGCAGTCGGCCGCCATCGCGGCGCCGGCATGGGCGGCGGTCACGACGAGCGCGAGCAG
This sequence comes from Solirubrobacterales bacterium, assembly GCA_044867925.1. Classification (GTDB taxonomy): domain Bacteria; phylum Actinomycetota; class Thermoleophilia; order Solirubrobacterales; family 70-9; genus VRUE01. The sequence continues at coordinate 36,244 of JBIOVV010000112.1, forward strand.
ACCTTGAACCAGCTCCTCGTCGAGATGGACGGCTTCGAGATGAAGGACAACATCATCCTCATCGCCGCCACCAACCGGCCCGACATCCTCGACCCGGCGCTGCTGCGGCCCGGCCGCTTCGATCGCCAGGTCGTCGTCGACCGTCCCGACCGCAAAGGCCGCAAGCACATCCTCGAGGTGCACACCCGTGGCAAGCCGCTCGCCAAGGCGATCGACCTCGACGCCCTCGCCGGCCAGACACCTGGCTTCACCGGCGCCGATCTCGCCAACCTGATCAACGAGGCGGCGCTCTTGACCGCCCGCCAGGGCCGCCGCGAGATCTCGATGGAGGAGCTGGAGGAGGGGATCATGCGGGTGATCGCCGGCCCCGAGAAGAAGACTCGGGTGATGAGCGAGAAGGAGCGCCTGATCACCGCCTACCACGAGCTCGGCCACGCGATCGTCGGCCACCTGCTGCCCAACTGCGACCCGGTCCACAAGATCTCGATCATCAGCCGCGGCCAGGCGCTCGGCTACACGATCAGCCTGCCCAGCGAAGACAAGTTCCTCACCTCGCGCGCCGAGCTGACCGACACGATGGCGATGACCCTGGGTGGCCGCGCCGCCGAGGAGATCGTCTTCAGCGAGATCACCACCGGGGCCTCCAACGACCTCGAAAAGGTGACCGAGACGGCGAAGCAGATGGTGATGCGCTTCGGCATGTCCGAGCGCCTCGGCCCGCGCGTCTTCGGGCACGATCGCGGCCAGCCCTTCCTCGGCCGCGAGTTCTCCTCCGAGCCCGACTACTCCGATGAGATCGCCCGCGAGATCGACGACGAGATCCGCCGCATCGTCGAGAGCGCCCACCAGACCGCCAAGAGCCTGCTGAACGAGCGGCGCGACGACCTCGAGCGGGTTTCGAAACTGCTGCTGGAGCGGGAGACGATCGACGCCAAGGAGTTCGTCGCCCTGCTCGAAGGCAAGCCCGCCGAGGAGGTCTTCGCCGACGAGGAGGAGCCGCCCTCGTCTCCGGCCGAGCCCGCGCCCGAGCCGGAAAAGGCCGCTCGCGAGGGCGCCCGGCCCAATCCGCGACCCCGTCCGGGTTTCGCGGGCGGCGACGCGTCCTAGCGAAGGTCGCCATGACGAAACTCATGGGGGTGGTCAACGTGACCCCCGACTCGTTCTCCGACGGGGGGCTCTATCTGGACCCAGAGGCGGCGATCGCGCACGGGCGCGAGCTGGCCGCGGCCGGGGCCGAGATCCTCGACGTCGGGGGCGAATCGACTCGGCCGGGAGCGGAGGCGGTGGCCGCGGAGGAGGAGTTGCGGCGAGTTGTCCCCGTCATCCAAGGGCTGGTCGCCACGCGAGCTGAGATCTCCATCGACACCTCGAAGGCAGCGGTTGCCGCCGCCGCCCTCGACGCCGGCGCCGGGATCGTCAACGACGTCACCGCCCTGCGCGGCGACTCGGAGATGGCGGCGCTCTGCGCCGAGCGCGGCGCCACCGTGGTCCTCATGCACATGCGCGGCGAGCCGCGGACGATGCAGGACGACCCGCGCTACGGCGACGTCGTCGCCGAGGTGAAGGCGTTTCTCGCCAAGCGCCTGGGAGCGGCGACCGCCGCCGGCATCGCCGAGGAGAAGGTCTGGCTCGATCCCGGCATCGGCTTCGGCAAGACCGCCGACCACAACCTGGAGCTGCTGCGGCGGCTCGGCGAGCTGCGCGAGCTCGGGCGGCCGCTGGTGATCGGCACCTCGCGCAAGAGCTTCATCGGCAAGGTCGACGGCTCCGCGGCTGACGAGCGCCTGGGCGGGACGATCGCCTCCTCGGTGCTCGCCGCCGCCGAGGGTGCCGAGGTGCTGCGCGTCCATGACGTCGCCGAGGCGCGCCAGGCGCTGGCGGTGGCGATGGCGATCCTCGGGTAGGTTCAGCCCATGGAGAGCCACGGCAACGGGATCGAGTCGAGCGCCGAAATCGAGCTGCGCGGGCTCTCGATCTACACCCACCACGGCGTCTCCGAAGCCGAGCAGGAGGTAGGGCAGCGGCTCGAGTTCGACATCTCCTTTGACGTTCCCGACTGCGACGCGGTGCTGACCGACCGGCTCGAGGACACGGTCGACTACGCCCAGGTCTGCGACATCGTCACCCTCGCCGCCACCGAGCGCAGCTACAGAACGCTGGAGCGCCTGGCGCAGGTGGTGGGGGAGCGGCTGATGGAGCGCTACGGCTCCGAGTCGGTCCGCGTCCGCGCCGCCAAGCCCGAGCCGCCGCTGCCGCTGGCGATCCAGGAGGTGGCGGTCGAGGTCACCCAGGAGCGCACCGTCGAAGAGGATGAAGAGGGCGAGGACTAGCCGCTTGGCCGAGCAGCGGACCGGCTACCTCGGCCTCGGCTCCAACGTCGGCGACCCCGCCGCCCACCTGCGGGCGGCGATCGAGCTGCTGGAAGCGGAGGGGGTCGAGGTCGAGGCCGTCTCCTCCACCTACGTCACCGAGCCGGTCGGCGAGGTCCTCGACCAGCCCGACTTCCTCAACGCCGCGGTCCGCGTCCGCACCGACCTCGACCCCGAGCAACTGCTCGACGCCTGCAAGCGGGTCGAGGCCGCGCGCGGCCGCTCCTTCGACGCCCCTCGCCACAGCCCCCGGCCGCTCGACGTCGACCTGCTGCTGCTCGGCGACCTCGAGCTCAGCAGCGACCGCCTCACCCTGCCGCACCGCGAGGTCAGCAGCCGGCGCTTCGTCCTCGTGCCGCTGCTCGAGCTCGACCCGGAGCTGACGCTCCCGGACGGGACCAGGCTGAAAGACGCGCTCGCGTCTCTGCCCGAGGGGCAGCGGGTGGAGCGCTCGCCGCGCTCGTAGAGGTCGCCTACTTGACCCGGATCGGCTGCGCGGTGCCGCAGGTGCCGCTGAAGCGACGATTGCGCTGGTCGCCCGAGTAGCCGACGCTGAGGCGGTAGATGCCCGGTTTGGTCGCCAGGTACCGCGCCAGCGAGAAGGTGCCGTTCGACTTGACCGTGATGCCGCCGCCGAACTTCGGCTTGCGGCGGCAGCGCCTGTCTTCGGGACCGTAGAGCCGGAAGGTGATCCTGCCGGAGGGGGAGACGCCGCCCGAGAGGCGGGCTCGGATCGAGATCTGCTTGCCACCGAGCAGAACCGCCCGCGGTTTCACCTTCGGCGCTCGCTTGACGACTTGGACCACCTGGCTGGGAGAGTCACAGGGCTCGGCTGCCGCCTGGTTCTCGGCGTCGCCCGAGTAGCCGACCGCGAAGCTGTAGCGACCGGTCCGCAGGGGCACGAAGGGATCCGAGTTGAAGGTCCCGTTGCCGGTGATAGAGACGGTGTTGACGTACGCGGGCCCGGTGCATCCGGCCGTGATCGGACCATAGATGCGGAAGGTGATCCTGCCGCCGGGGGTAAACCCGCCCCGCAGCGTCGCCGCGTCGCGGAACGGCGTGCCGACGGGGATCCGCTGCGGCGCCGCGCCGGCGATGGTGGGCTTCGCCTGGGAGATCGACGAGGTCGCTTTGCCGCAGCCGACCGTGGCGGGGGCGTGGTTCGGGTCGCCCGAGTAGGCGACGGTCCAGCGGAAGCTGCCGACCCGGGTGGGGGAGAAGGGAGCCGAGCGGTAGCTGCCGTTGCCCGCGACGCTGACGGTCGAGCTGAACGCCGGCGCGCCGGAGCAGTTGGCATCGTCGGGCTGGAAGGCCTTTAAGACGATCTGGCCGCCCGGGATCGCCCCTTCCTGGAGGGTCGCGGTGGCGGTGACGGGCGTGCCGACCGTGCCCCCGGTGGCGCTGCCGCTCAGTTTCACGTCGATCGTGCCGACCGCCGAGGCCTGCCCATCGGCATCGCACCCCAGGTTCGCGGCCTCGTTGTCGCCGTCGCCTTTGTATTCGACGGTCCACCGGTACAGGCCCGGTCCCGGGGCGAAGCCGGCCGGAGAGTAAGAACCGTTGCCGTTGACCGAAACCGACGCTTCGTAGGCGGGCGGGTTGGCGCAACTCGCGTCGCCCGGCCCGTAGGCGCGGAAGACGATTTTTTCGCCGGGAGAAAAGCCGCCGCTGAGGGTGGCCTGGTCGGTGATCGTGTTGCCGACCACGACCGTCGAGGTCGCCGTCGCCGCCAGGCCGGGCGAGGCCTTCGCCACGCTCGAGGTCTGCCCGCTCGCGTCGCACCCCAGGCTGACCGCTTCGTTGTTCGCGTCTCCCCCGTAGCTCGCCGTCCAGCGGAAGTCCCCGGCCTGCCCGGTGAGGAAGTCGCCGGAGGTGGCTTTGCCGCTCGCCACGGTGGCGGTGGTCGTTTCCAGCGGGGTCGCGCATGACGTGTCTCCCGGGGCGAAGACCTTGAAGGTCACTTTGCCTCCAGGGGAGAAGCCGCCGCTCAGCGTAACCGCGTCGTGGATCACGCCGCCGACCGTGGCGGAGCTGGCGCTGGCGCTGAGGCTCGGAACCGCCTTCGCGACGTTCGAGGTCTGCCCGGCGGCTTCGCAGTCGAGGTCGAACGGTTCGTTGTTGACGTCGCCTCCGTAGCTGGCCGACCAGCGGTATTCGCCGGCCGCCGAGGGGACGAAGTCCTCCGAGGTGGCTTTGCCGCCACTGACCGTCGCGGTGCTCGATTTCAGTGGCGATTCGCAGTTCGCGTCGCTCGCTCCATAGACCGCGAAGGTCACTTCGCCGCCTGGGGAGAAGCCGCCGCTCAGCGTCACCTCGTCGTGGATCGCGGCTCCGACCACGCCCGACGTGGCGGAGCCGGTCAATGCCGGGCTCGCCTTGCTGACGGTCGACGTCGCGGCGCAGACCGATTCGGCCGGTTCGTTGACGCCGTCGCCCGAGTAGAGGGCGGTCCAGTAGTAGTCCCCGGCGACGGTCGGTTCGAAGTCCTCGGAGGCGTACTCGCCCTCGCCTTCGACGGTGGCCGAGCTCTGGTCCAGCGCTGGCCCGGCGCAGGTCGGATCGTTCGAGGCGAAGACTTCGAAGCTGATTTCCCCTTCGGCGCCCGGGCTTTCGCTGAGCTCGGCGGTCGCGTTGATCGTGCCTCCGATCACCGCGTCGGTGGCTTCGACGGTGAGGGTCGGTGGGGCCGCCGGAGCGAGGGCAGATAGGAAGAGGCCAAGTGCCGTCGCGACCACCGCGGCGGCCGATGCGCGGCGTTTAGTCATGCCGAACTAGAATATCCGTCCATCTATGAAACGGCGCCTCCCGCTCTCGCTGCTTGGCTTGGTTGCAATCCTGATTGCCGCGGTGCCCGCGAGCGCTCTGGCTGAAGAACCCGCCGAAACCTCTCCCACGACCGAAAGCTCGCCTCCTTCGTCGGGTTGGGTGCCGCAAGGCGGCACTCCCGAAGGCTCTGGCGGCGGGTCCTCGGGCGCCCAGCAGGGAAGCTCGCTGGGTAGCGGCGGCAGCGGATCGGCGAGCAAGCCCTCGCCTCCGAGTCCTCCACCGGCGCCAAGCCCCTCCCCGGAACCGGCCCCGCCAAGCGGCACCTACGAAACGGAAGCAACGGCCGAACCGGCGCCGCAAGAGCCCGAACCGGTGGCGACGCCGGCGCCGGAGCCCGAACCCGCCCCGGCGAAGCCGGCTCCCAAGCCTCCGGCCCATGTCAACGCCCACGTCGACCTCGCCAGCGCCGATGCCGTGCTGGAGGGTTCGGGCGGCGTCAAGGGCGTCTCGACTTCTTCGGCCGGCGCCGCGCCGGCGACCGCCCAGGTGGCGCCGGACTCCGGCGGGCTGCCATGGCTGGCCCTGATCGCGTTCGGCCTGGTCCTCGTCGTCGCCGGGGTGCGCCTGGTGTTCGGGCCGATCGAAACAGACTCCCTGCGCTACAGCCGTTTCAAGTTCCTCCGCCGCGCCGCGCCGCGGCCCTGACGGGCGCTCAGCCGCCGCGCAGCGGCTTCAGCCACTCCGCCGGCAGCACCGGCGGCATCTTGCCCGGGTAGTTCGGGACGTAGCGCTGCGCCAGTGACTCGGCGGGGCGCCCCGCGATCGCCGGCCGCAGGTCATCCAGCGTCATCGCCAGGCCGATGCTCGGCGCGATCTGGAAGTCAGCCGCGTTCGGGCGCTCGCCGCCCAGCAGGCCGCTCTTCACCCAGGCGTCGACCTGGTCGAGCATCGCGGGCAGCGCCGCCAGTGCCTCGCGGGCGTTCTCGTCGTTGGCTTCGTTGAAGCGGGCCGAGAGGGCGACGATCGGCGCCGCGGTCTTCACCGCCAGGCCGATCGGCATCCCGATCTTGGCGCCCTCCGAGTAGCCGCGCAGCGGCTCCCGGTTCTTCTTCATCCCCCACCAGAGGATCTGGCGGATCGGGTGCTGCAGCTCCTCGTCGCCGAAGCGCTCGGCCTCCTCGACTTCGGCCCGTTTGGCCGGGTCGGAAGGGAAGAGGGCCGGCTCGGGTCGAACCCGATCCAGCTCCCGCGCGATCTGCCGCGAGCCCTGCACCTTGTCGCCGTCGATCTTCAGCGCCGGCACCGTGACGCCGGGGAAGCCGACCGCGCGCAGCGCCACCTTGGAGATCACCGGCAGCAGGTCGGTCCGCTTGTACTCGATGCCCTTGTGCTCGAGCATCAGCTGCACGGCGATGCTCGGGTGGGAGGCCGGAATCACGTAGAGGCGGGTGCTCATCTGGGCGATCCTATGCGTATTGGGGTCGGACTGGCTACCTGGCCAGTCGCCGCCCGCGATAATCCGGCGATGCTCCTCGCGGTCGACGTCGGCAACACGCAGACTCACCTGGGCGCCTTCGACGCTGACCAGCTGGTCGAGCACTGGCGCTTCCAGACCCGTTCGGGAGCGACCGGCGACGAGCTGGCCGAGCGCATCGCCGGCCTCTTCGCGCTCAGCGGCTGCGAGTTCAAGGACGTCGACGCGGTCTGCGTCTCCTCGGTCGTGCCGCCGCTCGGCAGCCAGTTCGAGGAGCTCGCCGCCCGCTACCTGGACGCCAGCTGCCTCGCGATCGGCCCCGGGGTCAAGACCGGGATGCCGATCCGGATCGAGAACCCGCTCGAGGTCGGCGCCGACCGCCTCGTCAACGCGATCGCCGCCTACGAGCGTTTCGGCGAGGCCTGCGTCTCGGTCGATTTCGGCACCGGGATCAACATCGACGCCGTCTCCGCCGACGGCGAGTACCTCGGCGGCGCCATCGGCCCCGGCCTCGCGCCCTCGCTCAGCGCCCTGATCGATCGCGCCGCCCGCATCACCCGGATGGACCTCGAAGAGCCGCGGGAGGCGATCGGCCGCTCGACCCGCGCGGCGATCAACTCCGGCTTCATCTTCGGCTTCGCCGGCCTGATCGACGGCATCGTCCGCCGCGTCGAAGAGGAGTTGCCGAACCCGCGGCTGCTCGCCACCGGCGGCTACGCCTCGGCCGTCGTCCCGTTCACCGAGACGATCGACGAGGTCGACGATCTGCTGACCTTGAAGGGCCTGCGACTGATCCATGAGCGCAATCGATGACAACGCAAGCGGCCGCCCGGCCCTGACCGACCCCTTCGAGATCGGCGGCGTGCCGATCGCCAACCGGGTCCTGCTGGCGCCGCTGGCCGGGATCGGCAACTGGTTCGTCCGCCTGCAGGCAAAACGCCACGGCGCCGGGCTCGCCGTCTCGGAGATGGTCTCCAGCTTCGCGCTGCACTACCGCAACGAGCGCACCCTTCGCGACCTGATGCGGATCCACCCCGACGAGCACCCGGTCTCGATCCAGCTCTTCGGCCACGACGCCGAGGTGATGCGCTCCGGCGCCGAGATCGCCGCCGAGGCTGGCGCCGACCTGATCGACATCAACATGGGCTGCCCGGTGCCGAAGGTGCGCAAGACCGGGGCCGGCGCCCAGCTGCTGCGCGATCCTGAGCTCGCCCTGGCGCTGGCTCGCGGCGCCGCTGAGGGCAGCGGCCTGCCGGTGACGGTGAAGCTGCGCTCGGGAATCGAGGCGGGCGACCGCTCCGGCTACGAGCTGGCGATCCGCCTCGCCGAGGAGGCCGGCGTCGCCGCGATCGCCTTTCACCCGCGCGCCGCGACCAAGGGCCACGCCGGCCAGCCCGACTACGCGCTGACCCGCGAGCTGGTCGAACGGGTCGAGGTGCCGGTGATCGTCTCTGGCGGCCTCGCCAGCGCCGAGGCCGCCCGCCGCGCCTACGAGGAGTCCGGCGCCGACGCCGTGATGATCGCCCGCGGCTCGTTCGGCAACCCCTGGGTGTTCGAGGAACTGACCGGCCGCCGCGCCGAGCCGCCAGGACGCGACGAGATCGTCGCCGAGTGGCTGTGGGTGATCGACCGCGCCGAGGAGCACCTGGGGGAGGAGCGGGCGACCCGCTACCTGCGCAAATTCCACCCCTGGTACGTGGAGCGGATCGAGGCGCCGAGGGAGGTCGCCGACGAGCTGCAGCGCAGCGCGGATCTGCCCCGGGCCCGGCAGCTCGTCGGCTCGCTCGCGAGCGCCGCCGCGGTTGCCTAAACAGGGCGTCCAGAGCCCCCTTTGGCCAGCCGGCCACCCTCGCTATAATCGCCCGCTCCCTGCCCGGGGGTGCCGCCGAACTTTGGGGTACATCAGGGCGTTTTTTTAGGTCTGAGAGTCCGGTCAGGCTCTCTTGTTCAAATCTAAAGCGAGGTCGTCAAGTGCGTCAGGCCGTCATCACCCCTGAGGGGTTGGAGAAACTAAAAGAGGAAATCGAGTTCCTCTCGACGACCAAACGCCGGGAGGTCGCGGCTCGGATCAAGGAGGCGCGCGAATTCGGCGATATCTCCGAGAACGCCGAATACGACGACGCCAAGAACGAACAGGCCCTGCTCGAGGCGCGGATCGCTCAGCTGGAGGAGAAACTGCGCCGCGCCCGGGTGATCGACGAGAAGTCGCTCAACACCGACGAGGTCGGCTTCGGCTCGATCGTCCACGTCAAAGACCAGAAAACCGGCGACTCGCAGAAATTCCAGATCGTCGGCTCGACCGAGGCCAACCCGCTTGAGCACAAGCTCTCGAACGAGTCGCCGATCGGCAAGGCCCTGATCGGCAAAAAGCGCAACGACATCGTCACCGTCGAGGTCCCGCGCGGGCCGAAGAAAAAACTCAAAATCACCAAGATCGAGAAGTCCTGACGCACGGTAGGCTCGCGCTCCGATGAGCGAGCCAAAACCGCAGGAGGAGCAGCAGCGGGATCTCTCGCAGGTGCTTGAGGATCGGCGCGAGAAGCTGAAGCGGATCCGCGCGGCGGGGATCGAGCCGTTTCCGCACGAGTTCTCCGGCCGCGAGGAGATCGCGGAGGTGCGCGCCGCCCACCAGGGTCTCCAGGCCGGAGCCGAGACCGAGTCCCGCCACCGGGTCGCCGGCCGGATCGTCGCCCGCCGCGGCCACGGCAAGGCCTGCTTCCTCGACCTTCGCGACGGCAGCGACCAGATCCAGCTCCACGCCCGCAAGGACGTGCTCGGCGACGAGGCCTATGAGCTGCTGGTCGACCTCGACCTCGGCGACATCATCGGCGCCGAGGGGACGGCGATGGCGACCCGCCGCGGCGGCGAGCT
>JBIOVV010000113.1:0-3726 GCA_044867925.1 Solirubrobacterales bacterium
TCCTCGCGAAGCGGCTCCGCAGAGTGTTCAAAAGGGCCGCGTTTAGCGGCCCTCTCAATTGCACCGCAGCCCGCAGGGCGAAGGTGCTGGGAAGCTACGAGACCCCCACCTACCGCCCTACGCAGCCGCCGGCAAATACTGCTGCCAGGCGGTCGGGATCGAGGGGCTTGCCACCTGGATGAAGACCGTCGGCCCTGGCGCCTTGGGGGTGTTCTTGGGATGCATGTGGATCTCGCGGGGGAGACGGTTGCCCTTGCGGCGGTTGCAGCTGGCGCATGCCGCCACGATGTTCTCCCAGACGGACTTGCCGCCGCGGCTGCGGGGGATGACGTGGTCGACGGTGAGGCCGGATTTGCGCGAGCCGCAGTATTGGCAGGTCCAGGAGTCGCGGGCGAGGACGGCGCGGCGGGTGATCTTGCGGCGGTGGGCTTCGCGGGGGATGCGCACGTAGTTGACGAGGCGGATCACGTCGGGGCGCTCCATCGTCATGTGCTCGGAGTGGATCGCGCCTTCGCGGCGCTCCAGCAGCTCGGCCTTTTCCTTCAGCAGCAGCACGGCGGCGCGTCTCAACGTGCAGACGTTGATCGGCTCATACGTTGCGTTGAGTACGAGCACACGTGCCATGTTGCCCGCGAATTCTACGCAGGCGACCTACCGCGTCGGGTACGAACCGAGAATCCGAACCGATTCGGCCTTCTCGCGCAGCGCCTCGACGGCCTCGCTCACGGCCGGCTCGGACAGCGAGCCCTCGAGGTCGCAGAAGAACATGTAGCGGCCCAGCTCCAGCCGCAGCGGCCGCGACTCGATGCGGCTCAGGTTGACCTCGCGGCTGGAGAACTCCCGCAGCGCATTGACCAGCGCCCCCGGATGGTCTTCGCCCAGCTCGGAGAAGACCAGCGAGGTCTTGTAAGCGCCGCCGCCGCCAACCTCGGTTCCCTGCGGAGCGATCCAGACGAAGCGGGTGACGTTGTTCGCCTCGTCCTCGATTCCCTCGCGCAGGATCGTGCAGCCGTAGACCGCGGCCGCGGCCTGGGCCCCGATCGCCGCCCAGGGCGCCTCGGACTCGCCGACGAGCTTGACCGCCGCCGCGGTGCTCTCGACGCTCTGCCGCTCGGCGTTGGGAAGGTTCTCGCGGATGAAGCGCGCGCATTGAGCCAGGGGCTGTGGGTGCGAGAGCACCCTTCCGACCAGCTCCAGCTCCAAGGGCTCGCGGGCGATCAACATCGGCCGCACGGCGAAGTCGTGCTCGCCGACGATCGTCACTCCGCGGGTGTCGAAGGCGAGGGTGTCCAGAGTGCTGCGCACCGAACCCTCGATCGAGTTCTCGAAGGGCACGAGGGCCCTCTCGGCCTCCCCGCGCTCAACCGCGAGGATCGCGTCGCGGATCGTCGGCGTGCGCAACGCCTCGTACTCGAGGCCGGCATCTACGGCCTCACCCAGGGCGTCCTCGGTGAAGGTCCCGGCCGGTCCCAGATAGGCGATCCGCACCCCGGACCCTCCTATTCGAAGGCGACGCTGTAACTGGCTTCGTTGTTCGTCGAGACCTGCTCGCCGGGGACCGTGTCGACTTCGACTTCCAGTGTCACTTCGCCGCTGGGCGCAGGCGTCAGCGGGATCGAGACTGTCGATTCTTCTCCGGCGCCGATGCTGTCGATCGTGCCGGAGAGCGTCGTGCCGTCGCTGACGCTGACCGAGACATTGATGCCGTTCTCGGTCGATTCGCCCTGGTTCTGGACCGTCACTTCGACTTCGGGCGCGCCTTCGCTGGCCACCGAGGTGGCCACTTCCGGCGACAGTTCGGTGCCGTTGACGCTGGTGCCGATCAGGCCGAGGCCGTGCAGGCCGCTCACCGACCCGCTGGTCGAACCGCTGACCGAGCCGAGCGCCGCGCCGACTTCGCTCTCGTCGAGCCAGCGGGTTTCGTCGGGGAGGAAGACGCTTTTCGGCACGTCGGCGTCACCGATGCCGTTGGCTGCGAGGACGCCGTTGATCTCCGGCCGGACCACCGCCGCGTAGAGGGCATCCGCGGCGAGCAGCTTGCGCATCTGCATGGCGATGCCGCGCGTCGCCTGCTCCGAGCCGACGTCGCCGAGCGCAGTGCTCATCTTTTCGGCGATTTCGTTCATCGCGCTGGCGCGCAGCTCGTAGGTCAGCTCGAGCGCGTTCTGGGCATGGCTCATGTCCCCCGGTGTGTCGAAGCCGTCGACGCGGCCGGCATAGTTGTCCATCGCGCTGCGGTCGGCGCTGACCTGGTTGATGAATTCGGTCACCGAGAGGCTGCCGGGATCGTCGAGCTTGTCGAAGAAGGCCTTGCTCGTCTGGTCCGTCTCTTCGACGATCTGGGTGACGTTGCGGGCGTAGTCGCTCAGCGCCCGGCTCTTGCGGGCATCGAGGCAGCCCTTGACTCCGAGCACGATCAGGATCAGCAGCAGCAGGCCGCCGCCGAGGGCAAGCCCGCGGCGCAGCAGGATCTGTTGACGCTCAGGGCGACGACGAGGCCGTGGCCGTCGACCCGGCCGGGATGGGGCGGAATCCTCCAAGAAGCAGGGAGTATGTCGCAGGAGGAAGCGGATTCGCGGCGAAGCCGGAGAGTGCATTGGTCGGTTCGCTCGTCCTCAACCGCTTCTTGATCGAGCGCCGCATCGGCAGCGGCGGCTTCGGCACGGTCTATGAGGCGTGGGACGGCCGCCTCGAGCGGCCCGTTGCCGTCAAGGCGATCGAGTCGGCCGGCGCCCAGGGCTCGGACCGGGTCCTGCGCGAGGCGCAGGCCGCCGCCCGCCTCAATCACCCCGGCATCGTGACGCTCTACGAGCTGGGCGAGGAGGACGGCAACGCCCTGCTAGTCACCGAGCTGGTCGACGGCACGACGCTGGCGCGGCTGAACCGCGACGGCACGCTCAGCGACCGCGAGATCGGCGAGATCGGCGCCGATCTCTGCGAGGCGCTCGACCACGCCCACGAGCGCGCCGTCGTCCACCGCGACATCAAGCCGCAGAACGTGCTCGTCACCGAGGGCGGCGAGCCGAGCGCGAAGCTGATGGACTTCGGCGTCGCCCGCCTCACCGACGCCGCCGCCCTGACCGCCCCCGGCGATGTCGTCGGCACGCTTGCCTACATGGCGCCCGAGCAGGCCGAGGGGCGCGCGGTCGGACCTGCCGCCGACGTATACGCGCTCGCCCTGATGCTCTACGAGAGCTGGAGCGGCGAGCACCCGACCCGGCGCTCGACGCCGGCCGCCACCGCCCGCGCGATCGGCGCCAGGACGAGGCCGCTGCGCAGGCTGCGCCCCGATCTGCCGCGCGAGCTCTGCGGCGCCGTCGACGCCTGCTTGCAGCCCCGACCGGATCGGCGCCCCTCGCTGGAGGAGCTGGGCGGCGCGATCGAAAGCTCGCTCGACCGCCTCGCCGAGCACCCTCCCGCCGCCGCCCGGGCGCTGCCGCTGCGCCTCGGGGCGGTTGCCCTCGCCGCCGCCCTGGGAGCTTGGCTCGCCCTCGGTCACGGCGTCCTGCTCCCTTGAGATGGTGCCGCCGGTTCCCCCCGCCCGCACCATCTAGGATTCTTCGGCCTTCCCCGCCAACCGGCGGAATTGGCCCCGCGCCCGCGAAAAGGAGCCACCGATCAGCGTTCTACGTAACCTCGAGAGTCGGATCGAAGGCCTCGTCGAGGGGGTCTTCAGCCGCGCCTTCAGCTCCGAGGTGCAGCCGGTCGAGCTGGCCCGCAAGCTGG
>JBIOVV010000114.1:0-4325 GCA_044867925.1 Solirubrobacterales bacterium
GTCCGGCGGACCGCCGCCTGACGCTCATTCAGATTCGGATCCCCCGTTCAAGGGCACTGGCCCCCGTGCGACTCGGGCTCAGTCGCCCTCTCTCAGCTTTGCTCGGGAGCTAGGCAGGGACGGGAACGGAATCGGCGGCTGCGACGTCGCTGGTCCTATAGAAGGCGATTGACGTGGGGACGTTGGTCAGCTCCTCGCGCATCGCGTTCCAGGTCCGCATCGCCGCCGTCTCGGTGGGCCAGCCGTAACGGGCGAGAAGGGCCTCGGAGCCACGCTCGTCGGGGGCGCCCACGGTCGCGTCGGTGAGGGCGCTGGCGAGGGCCGCCATGCCGCGGCAGAGATCCTCCTCGTTCCAGCTGATCCGCCCCGCCTCGTCGATCTCGACGAAGTCGTTCTCGGCGAGGAAGCTGAGTTCGACGTAGGCCGCGCCGGGGTCGCCGTAGTACTTCGGCCCGCGTCGCAGGTAGTGAAGCAACTCGGCGATGTGGGTGGCGCACATGTCGAGGCGGCTGACCCCGGTGATCGAGAGCCAGGGATCTGAGATCGTCATCAGGAAGCCGTAGACGTCGGCGACCGCCTCCTGCAGCGCCATGAAAGGCTCGATCCCGAGCGTCTCCATCCACTCGTCGTAGCAAGTGGACGGCACGATGACGTTGTGCCCGTGGTCGTGGCCGCGGATCCACGGCATCAGCGTCTCCTCGGCCGGCACGTCGGCGGCCCGCATCGGCCCGCTCAGCAGCGTTTCCGCCAGCGGGATCGTGATCTCCGAGTAACGCGCGAGATGGACGTTGCGCATGTAGAGGGTCCGCTGTTCCTCGATCGGCAGCCCGTCGACCCATTCGTCCTCGGGCATGAAGTAGGCGAAGTGCTTGGGATGGCCCGCCGCCTCGCCCGCCGAGAGCAGCAGCTCGGTTACGTTCATCGGCAGCTTGAAGGGGACCTTCATCCCGCTTGCGCCGATTTCGGCTTCGACCGAGGCCAGGGCCTGCTCGAGCGAGTCGTCGAGCTCGTCCAGGATCCGCTGCCGGCGCTCGTCGCGGGCGGCGGCCACGAACGAGTGCAGGCCGACGCGCGTCTTCATCCGCCAGGTGCAGAGCGGCCCGCAGATGACCTCCAGAGCGGCCGGCTGCCCGTTGCGGGCGATCTCGAGGGTCATGTCGCGGTGCTCGATGCCGCCGGAGAGCCCCTTTGCCCGCAAGCGGAGGGTTTCCGCGCTGCCGTCGTCGACCAGGTCGGCGAGCTCACGCAGGCCTTCCGCCATCTCGCCGCGCAGGACCGAGGCGGCGCTCTCGGAGAGAACCTCGCCCTCGGCGCTCTGCAGGCTGCGCATCGCGTCGCTTTGAGCGGCCAGCTGGAGCAGCAGCGGCATCACCTCGGCGGCGTTGGCGGAAGGCTCGCCATCCAGCCGCACGTGGCCGACGCCGTGCTGGTCGTCGACCGGCCAGAACGGCGGCAGAAGTTGCGGAGCCCTGCGACTGGCCAGCTGCGACATCTCCCTCTCCCCTTCCCCTCCTGCATGGCTCGGCGCCATGCGCGCTTTGAGTCCACGAACCGGAACCGTTTGCTTGCCTCTCCGGTACGGGCGAAGGTACACAAGGGAACATGCAAATGCAACTTAAACAGTTGAGCAAATTAGACCACCGGCCGGCGGGGCGGCAGCGGCGGTGCTTGGCGCCGATGCCCCGCTCCCACATATCCTGTCGGCATGGCTACCGAAGAGACCCACCGCACGATCGCGCCCGTGGTCGGGCCGGACGACGAGCGCGTCTTCACCGATTCCGGCATTGAGATAGAGCGCCTCTATGACGCCGAGGACGTCGCGCCCGGCCTCGAGGAACGCCTCGGGGAGCCGGGAGCGCCGCCGTTCACGCGGGGAATCCACGACGGGATGTACCGCGACCGGCTCTGGACGATGCGCCAGTACGCCGGCTTCGCCACCCCCGAGGACACCAACGAGCGCTACCGCTACCTGATCGAGCACGGCTCGACCGGGCTCTCGATGGCCTTCGACCTGCCGACTCAGCTCGGCCGCGACTCCGACGACCCGCTCTGCCACGGCGAGGTGGGGCGAACCGGGGTGCCGATCGACACGATCGAGGACATGCGGATCTGCTTCGACCAGATCCCCCTCGACAGCGTCTCGACCTCGATGACGATCAATGCGCCGGCGGCGATCCTGCTGCTGCTCTACGAGCTGGTCGGAGAGGAACAGGGCGTGCCCTCCGAGAAGCTGCGCGGCACGGTCCAGAACGACGTCCTCAAGGAGTACATGGCGCGCGGCAACTACATCTACCCGCCCGAGCCGACGATGCGTCTCACCACCGACATCTTCGAGTACTGCCACGAGAACGTGCCGAAGTGGAACACGATCTCGATCTCCGGCTACCACATTCGCGAGAAGGGCTGCTCGGCTGTGCAGGAGGTGGCCTTCACGCTCTCCAACGCGATCGCCTACGTCGAGGCGGCGCTGGCGCGGGGCCTCGAGATCGACGAGTTCGCCCCTCGCCTGGCCTTCTTCTTCAACGGCCACAATCAGGTCTTCCAGGAGATCGCCAAGTTCCGCGCGGTGCGGCGGATGTGGGCCAAGATCGTCGCCGAGCGCTTCGGGGCGCAGAACCCGAACTCGATGAAGATCCGCTTCCACACCCAGACCGGAGGCGTGACGCTGCAGGCCCAGCAGCCCGAGGTCAACATCATCCGCGTCGCCCTGCAGGGCTTCGCCGCCGTCTGCGGCGGCACCCAGAGCCTGCACACCAACGGCTTCGACGAGGCGCTGGCGCTGCCGACCGAGCGCTCGGCCCGGATCGCGCTGCGCACCCAGCAGGTGCTCGCCCACGAGTCCGGCGCCGCCGACACCGTCGATCCCTTCGCCGGCTCCTATTTCGTCGAGTCGCTCACCGACGAGGTCGAAGCGCGCTCCTGGGAGCTGATGGAGAAGGTCGAAGAGCTCGGCGGCTCAGTCGAGGCGCTGGAGTTCATGCAGCGCGAGATCGAGGAGTCCGCGCACTCCTACCACGAGCGCTACAAGAGCGGCCAGGACATCATCGTCGGCGTCAACAAGTACGTCACCGACCAGGTCGACGACGTCGACATCCTCCGCGTCGACCCTGAGGCCGAGCAGAGCCAGCTCGCCCGCCTGCGGGCCTTCAAGGAGCGCCGCGACCAGGCCGGCGTCGACGCCAAGCTCGAGGCCCTGCGCGACGTCGCCCGCGGCGAGGGCAACCTCCTCCACCCGATCCGCGCCGCCCTGGCCGCCGACGCCTCGATCGGCGAGGTCTGCGGCGCCATGCGCGACGTGTTTGGCGAATACCGCGGCGGAGCTTTTTTCTAGCGGTCAGGCAGTCCTAGACACGCCCTTCCGATATTGACCCACTTCAGGTGTGGTCAATATCGGAAGGGCGTGTAAGAGTGGCCGCGATACGGCGAAGCTCGGAGCGGACGCGGGTGCTCTCATGCTTGATCTCGTAGTGGGTGAAGCGGAGTGGAGTCATCCCGGCGAGCACGTGGGCGCGGTCTCGGCGGGCGTCTCGGGTCTGAGTCGAGGGCGTGCGGTGGTAGCGCAGGCCGTCCGTCTCGACGATCAAGCCCAGGGTGGGGAAGTAGAAGTCGACCTCGAAGCCGTTGACGATCTGTTTGGTGAGTGGGAGAGGGAGACCTGCTTCCACAGCGATCGGGCGAAAGAGAACCTCCAGGTCGGAATCGGAGAGGCGGAAGGTGCGTTTGTCGAGGACGGTACGCAGAGCCTTGACGCCAGGCTCTCCGACATAGCGCTCGAGCTCCCCGCGCAGCGTCTCGGGGTCAATCAGATCGCGCTTGTCCGCCTCGTTGACCGCCCGCTCGACTTTGATCGGGGCGAGTTCGGTGGCGAGATCGATGAGCGTTTGCAGTGGGGTCGTGATCGGGATGCCGTCATGTGTCGTGATCCGCTCGCTCGTGAGCGACGGCCGACCCCGGACCCGCAATCCTCGCCGCTTCAGTTCGGCACGACGGGTGAGGCTGACGTCGATCACGCTTCGCTCCTCCGTGGCGATCTCCCAGAGGGCCGCGGCGCTGCGGTGGCTCAACAGCGCCCCCTCTCCGCAGGCGAGAACGGCCGCCATCCAGCGACGTTTCGGCGTCAGTCCTGGCCAGCCGACGGCGTAAACGCCGCGCAAGACGAGGTGTAGGCGCTTGCGCGCCACCCGATGCTCGATCTCCCGCCCGTTGAAGCCCAGCGCCAGCAGTTGCCGCCGCGCGATCACTCCATGCTGCCGCCCCGCCAACTCCCAGGCCGCCCTGCTCCGTTTGTAGTCGCGCCCTTCCGACATTGACCACACCTGAGCTGG